>NZ_JABFBB010000035.1:0-390 GCF_017168555.1 Micrococcus sp. KRD012 | reverse complement strand
ATTATTAACAAATGACGCTGACAACCAATGGACATTGGCACCTGTAGTGGCTGCTATTATTGGTTTATCATTAAATGTAGGTGCGTATGCTTCGGAAATTATTCGTGGCGGTATTATTTCTATACCGAAAGGACAAACAGAAGCTGCATATTCCATCGGTATGACGTATGGTCAAACGATACAACGTATCATTTTACCGCAGGCAATTCGAGTGTCGATTCCTGCACTAGGTAATACATTTTTAAGTTTAATCAAAGATACATCATTATTAGGATTTATTTTAGTGGCTGAAATGTTTAGAAAAGCTCAAGAAGTTGCGTCTACAACATATGAATATTTAACAATTTATGTGTTAGTTGCGCTAATGTACTGGGTGGTATGCTTTATTAT
>NZ_JABFBB010000034.1:0-401 GCF_017168555.1 Micrococcus sp. KRD012 | reverse complement strand
GTACAGAATTCTTAATGGATCACCGTCATTTATGGTTACGTTCTAAAAAACAACATGCTGTAATGAAAATTAGAAACGAAGTTATTCGTGCAACGTATGAATTTTTCAACAAAGATGGATTTACAAAGGTTGATCCACCAATTTTGACAGCAAGTGCACCAGAAGGTACAAGTGAATTATTCCTTACTAAATACTTTGATCAAGATGCGTTTTTATCTCAAAGTGGTCAGTTATACTTAGAAGCTGCGGCAATGGCACACGGAAAAGTATTTTCATTTGGTCCAACTTTCAGAGCTGAAAAATCAAAAACACGTAGACACTTGATCGAGTTCTGGATGATTGAAGGGGAAATGGCTTTCACAAATCATGCTGAAAGTTTAGAAATTCAAGAACAATATGTA
>NZ_JABFBB010000033.1:0-461 GCF_017168555.1 Micrococcus sp. KRD012 | reverse complement strand
ATCTATCATACAATAAAATGGAAGGGCTAACATCATAAATTTTTGAAAATATAAAAACAAATTAATTGAAAAAGGTCAAAATAGGTCATATAATATAGTCAAAGAAGGTCAAAAAGGGGTGATATACATGCACAATATGTCTGACATCATAGAACAATACATCAAACGTTTATTTGAAGAGTCGAATGAAGATGTCGTTGAAATTCAGAGAGCGAATATCGCACAGCGTTTTGATTGCGTACCATCACAATTAAATTATGTAATCAAAACACGATTCACTAATGAACATGGTTATGAAATCGAAAGTAAACGTGGTGGTGGTGGTTACATCCGAATCACTAAAATTGAAAATAAAGATGCAACAGGTTATATTAATCATTTGCTTCAGCTGATTGGACCTTCTATTTCTCAACAACAAGCTTATTATATTATTGATGGGCTTTTAGATAAAATGTTAATAA
>NZ_JABFBB010000032.1:0-1994 GCF_017168555.1 Micrococcus sp. KRD012 | reverse complement strand
AGGTGTATAAGAGACAGCTCCGGCAAGCACCCCATAGACCCATCGCCGCTTCACGCGCGAGGGACCCCATGACACGAGAGGAATACCCCCATGCCCGACTACCCGCGCCCGACCCTGGCCGAGGTGACCGCCGCCGTGCCGGCACCGCTGGCCCACCTGATCTGCACCCGGCTGACCTGGGATGAGGTGTCCTCGCTCGTGGCCGCTCAGCCGCCGTCCACCCGGGAGGCCATCGCCACCGGCTGGGGGCAGCTGAAGTTGGCTCAGACGATGTGGGCGCGCGACCAGGCCCAGCGCCCGGCCCCGGCCCCGTTGCCTGAGCCGCCCGCTGAGTGGCTGACGACCTCCGAGGCTGCCAGCCGGGCAGGCGTCGACGTCTCCACCGTCCGCCGCTGGATCGAGGCGGAGCACATCGAGGCCCGCCGCGTCCGCGGCACCCATCGCATCAACCCCCGGTCCCTGGCTCGGTACATCGAGACGCGCGAGGGACGCGGCTGAGCGCGCGGCGGGCGGGCCGTTCGGCCTCGGCCCACGAGAGTTGAAATCGAGCGGTCCCGGTCCCTTCTTCCTTTCCGCCGGGGCCGCTCGTTCTCGAATCTCTTAGGAGGGCCCATGACCGAGCAGACCACCCCCAACCGTCTCAAGGACGCCCTCCAGGGCGTCAACACCGATCAGGCCGCGAGCGCGGAGCGTGTCCGGCGTGCCCTGCGGGGTGAGTCCGCCGTCGAGGCCGAGCGCGTGGCGCGGCTGGGGGAGGCCCTGACCGGGGCCCCCGCCACCCCCACCGAGGCCGAGGCCGAGCGGCTGGCCCGCGCCCTCAGCGGTGACGCCCCCGCCACCCCCGCTCAGCCGGAGGAGTCCTCCGCTCCGGCGGTCGAGGCCCGCCGCCGAACCCCGGCTCCGGTGGTCGAGGCCCGGCGCTCGACCCCGGCCCCCACCGGGCGGCGTCTGGGATTCGTGCGGGAGGTCGGCCACGTGCGCCCGCTGGGTCCCCGGTCCGTCTCCCATCGCTGAAAGCAGGCACCCCATGAAGCTCACCACTCAGACCTCTGCTGCCGCCCTGAAGGCAGCTACCCGCGCCCACCACGCCGCCGAGCAGATGGAGTCCCAGGCCCGAGAGGCCGAGGGGCGCATCTCCGCGATGGAGGCCGAGGCGGTGGACGCGCTGGTGGCTGACCCGGGTCAGGCCCAGTCCATCACCACTGCCATCGACGGGCAGACCCGGCTGGTTGCCGCCTACCGCACCAAGGCCGCTCAGCACCGCGCCGAGGCCGCCCGGGCCCTGCAGTCCGCCGCCGCCCTCGACGCCGACGAGCTGGCCCGCGCCGCCGACGCCAAGACCGCCGAGGCCGAGGCTGCCCAGGCCCGCATCGACAAGCTCCTGACCGCCCTGGAGGAGTACGCCGGGGTGTCGTTCGAGGTGGCTCCGGCCAGCCGGGACTTCACTGGGGAGCCCACGAGCTGGCCCAGCACCGTGGCGGAGGACCTGCAGGACGAGGGGATGCTCATGCGGATGCAGGCGGCGTCGTCCCGGTACTACGCCGAGCACGCGCAGGCCCCGCAGACCCTCGCTGAGCTCAACACGGTCCCGGGCGCCAACTACCCGCTGTCCCTGACCTGGGGAGGCCGACTCGACCCGTCGGCGCACTGGTCTCCGCTGCTCCGGTCCCTCGACGCCGGCACCGCCCTGACCGGGGAAGGCTGAGCCCGTGCCCTGGGTGAACGGAACGTGGGTGGACGAGCAGCCGGAGACGTCCGTCTCCGTGCCGCCCGCCCCGGCCCGTACCCCCTCGGACGTCGAGGGAGCGGCGGACCTGCTGGAGGGGATTCTGACGGCGCTCCCGCCTGACGAGTCCGACCCCGTAGACGTGAGACTGCGAGCGCGGCTGCACGGCTACGTCGAGGGCGTGCGGGCGGGGGCCGGGCAGTAGCTCGGATGCGGAGTTTTACGCGCGGCGCTACGTTAGCGTAAAAATTGCAGCTCATGACTACCG
>NZ_JABFBB010000031.1:0-573 GCF_017168555.1 Micrococcus sp. KRD012 | reverse complement strand
TCCACAGCCCCGGCTCGTCCTCGATCAGATGCTTGATCGTCTCCAGGGAGTCACCCTTGGTGTGCCCGATCAACCCCACCGGGCCCCGCTTGATCCACCCCGAGGCATACAGACCCGGCACCGGGGCACCGTCCGCGTCCAGCACCCGGCCCTCCGCGTTCGGGATCACCCCGCGCACCTCATCGAACTCCACCCCCTCCACCGGGGACCCGAAATAGCCCACCGCCCGGTAGATCGCCTGCACCGGGTAGTCCACCGTCTCCCCCGTCGGGCGGACCCCACCGGAACCGTCCAGCTCCATTCGGCGCATCCGCAGACCGTCCACCCGGCCGTCGCCGTCCTCGTCCAGGAACTCCTCCGGAGCCTGCAGGAAATGCAGGTGCAGCCGACGCGAGGCGCTCTGCTGACGGTCCTCCTGCTCCATGAGCCAGTTCGTCAGCGTCCCGACCATGGTGCGGACCTGGTTGTTCTCCTCGATCGCCTTCTCCGAGGCCGCATCGAAGTCGAAGTCCTCCTCGTACAGCACGATGTCCACATCCCGGGAATGCGCCAGCTCCCGCAGCTCCAACGGGG
>NZ_JABFBB010000030.1:0-383 GCF_017168555.1 Micrococcus sp. KRD012 | reverse complement strand
CATCGAGGGAGCCGATGAACTCTTTGAGGTTGAGCGGTTCGCCGCCCTCCTGGACATGCTCGGCGGAAATGATCTCACCCTGGATGAACAGGATCTCCGCGCCGGCTTTGACCACGACCGGTGCGAGCTCGCGGGCGTTTTGGGGGCTCACACGGACGGCGACGGTGACGCCGGAGTCGCGCACCTGGGCGATGCGTTCGGTCAGCAAGTCGGTGTCGATGGGGGCGGAATGCAGCTCCTGAAGCTCAGCCACGCCGGGCTGACGCAGATCCATCGGATCGGGGTCGGCGAAGATCAGCGGAGCAATGACCTTTTTGATCGCAGAGTCGAGGTCGGCGTGGCGTCCCCACAGACCTTCAGCGTTGATGACGGCCAGGCCGCCC
>NZ_JABFBB010000003.1:526019-529985 GCF_017168555.1 Micrococcus sp. KRD012 | reverse complement strand
GGGTGGGGGAGGGGCTGGTGCTCTCCGACGGCGACGGGGTGTCCGATGCGGACTCGGACGACGCAGACTCAGACTCGGACGACGCGGCCGCGGCCTGCGGGGCCGGCCCGCCGCGCAGGTTCTGGGCCAGCAGCACCCCGCCCACGACGAGTGCGGCCAGCAGGCCGAGCACGAGGAGCAGGGCCAGCGGACCGCCGCCGCGCGTGCGGCCGTTGCCGTCGCCCGGGTCGGCCACCGTGGCGCCGTCGTCGCCCCCGGTGGTGGCCGGGGCGGCCAGAGCATCCGGAGCCGCGGCGGCGGACGTCGAACCGGCAGCCGCCGCGGTGGCCCCCGTTGCGGCCCCGGCAGCCACCGGCGCGGCCGTGCTGCGGGACTCCTCGTGGACGGGCGGCGCGGACTCGGCCACGATCGCTCGGCGGGGGACGGGACGCTGGCGCCGCACGGGGATCGCCTCGGTGTCCGGGGCGACCGGCTCCGGCGCGTCGGTCTTCTCGGCCGCCACGGGCTCGACGGGCTCGGTGGGCGGCGTGGCCCCGTCGGCATCGGCGTCGGTGGCCTGCGCGGCGGCGGCCCCCGCCGCGACGGCCGGGAGTGCGGCGGTGCCCGCCTGGGCCTCGCGCTCCGCGGCCTCGCGTTCCTGGGCCGCGCGCTTCTCAGCCTCGCGCTCCGCGGCCTCCCGGGCCCGCTCCTCCTCGGCACGACGGCGGGCCTCGGCCCGGCGCTCGAGCTCGCGGCGCTCGGCCTCCTCCCGCTCCGCGGCCAGCCGGACCTGCTCGGCCTCCCGCTCGCGCGCGGCCCGCTCCTCAGCCTCCTGCTCCGCCTGGCGACGGGCGCGCTCGGCCTCGGCGCGGCGCTCCTCCTCGGCACGCTCCTCCGCCTCCCGACGCTCGCGTTCTGCGCGCTCGGCGGCCTCCCGTTCGGCGCGTGCCTTCTCCTCGGCCTCCTTGCGCTCCCGCTCGGCGCGCTCGGCGGCCTCCCGCTCCGCCCGCTCGCGCTCCTCCTGCTGCTTCCGGGTGGCGGCGTCCGCCGCGGCCAGGGCCGACGCCCCGGCGGCCGCCTTCGCCGCGGTGCCGTCGGAGGGACGGACCCGCTCGGCGAGGCGCTCGGAGAGGCGGTTCAGGAACCCGGGACGACGCTGGGCCTCGTGCTCGTCCGCGCGGAGCCGGCGGTCGAGGTCGGTGTAGTACGCCTCGTCGTCGTCGTAGGCGTGGGGGTCTCCGGTCCGCGACTCGCCGAACAGCTCGGAGCCGAGGCTGTCCGTCTGGAACGGCTCCACGTACAGCTCCTGCGGGTACGCCAGACCCAGCAGGACGTCCGGGTCGGGGTCCCCGCCGGCGATCAGGTACGTGCGGCCCTCGGACAGCCCCAGGTCGAGCACCTGCACGTCGTCGGTGCGCTCGCCCGTGGCCAGCTCCCGCGCGGACGAGGCCACCTGCGTGGCGTTCT
Source organism: Micrococcus sp. KRD012 (assembly GCF_017168555.1). Taxonomy (NCBI): domain Bacteria; kingdom Bacillati; phylum Actinomycetota; class Actinomycetes; order Micrococcales; family Micrococcaceae; genus Micrococcus; species Micrococcus sp. KRD012. Next base: position 528,539 of record NZ_JABFBB010000003.1, on the reverse strand, counting down.
CACGTGAGGCCACGAGCACGGTGACGCGGCGGTTGAGCACCTGGTCCGTGCCCAGGAACACCATGTCCTGGTCCGCGGACGTCACCACGTGCTGGGTGATGCGATAGCGGCCGCCCAGGACGGCGCCGACGGCGATGGGCTGGGGCACGGGCTCTTCTCCTGACGACGGGGTCGGAATCCGATGATACGTGGCGTGGCCGTCGCGGCCAGAGATCAGCCGACGCGCAGCAGACGACCCAGCGCCGGCACGCGGGCGACGAGCGGCCGGAGGGCGTCGTCCAGCTCGGGGAACCGCATGGCCCGCAGCACCATCAGGTACACCGGACCCATCGCCACGGCCGCCACCGCGCACGTGAGCAGCGCCGTCCCGATGGAGTTCCACGCGAACCCGCCGGTGTACCCGCCCAGCAGCCACACGACGACGACGCCCGCGGCCGCCGCGGCCAGCGCGGCCAGGCCGGTCTGGACGTGGGCACGCAGCACGGATGCGAGGCCGTAGTCCCCGAACCGGCGCACGGTGAGCACATGGGTCAGGACGAACTGGTACACGTACGAGACGGACGAGGCGACCGCGACCCACAGGGCCATGGACCACAGCGGCAGCAGCATCGCGCCCGCCCACGAGAGCAGCAGCATCAGGAGCGAGCCGCTGACCTGGACCACCATCGGCACCTTGGCGTCCTCGGCGGCGTAGAACACGCGCAGCAGGTAGAAGGAGCCCGAGCGGAACGGGATGGACAGCGCCAGCGCGAGCAGGACCGAGCCCACCGCGACGCCGGCCACCATCGCCGTCTCGGCCGTCGAGCCGAAGACGCGGCCCAGGGGGCCCGCCAGGACCACCACGCCAGCGAGGCAGAACATCAGCGGCACGGTGAACGCGCGCAGACCCTGCGCCGTCGTGCGTCGCACCGCGGACATGTCCTGGCGGCCCATGGCGCGGGCCAGCCGGTTGAAGAGCACGGTGGCCAGGGAGAGCACGAACACCGAATGGGGCAGCACGGCCATCAGCATCGCCATGTTGTACGCGGCCACACCGGGGATGGCCGCCTGCGCCATCTCGGCGCTCCAGGTCTCCGTGCCGGGGATGCGCAGCTCGCCGCGGTCGCGGGCCTCCGTGGCGGAGGTGACGTACCGCTGGCACAGCAGGAGCACCACGTTCGTGGCGACCATCGTGATCAGGGTGTACCCGGCGATCCGGCCGGTGTCCCGCAGGCCGATGCCCTTCCAGCCAAACCGCGGGCGCAGACCCAGGCCGAGCCCGCGCAGCGGCAGGAAGAGGATCACGGCCTGCAGCACGACGCCCAGGGTGTGGCCGCCGGCCAGCACGACCGTCTGTGCGCTCGTCCACCCGGCGAGGTCGTCCCCGGCCCGGTACGCCCCGAACATGCCCAGGTACAGCACGATCGCGCCGATCGCGACGACGTTGTTCAGCACCGGCGCCCACATGTAGGCGCCGAAGCGCCCGTTGGCGTTGAGCACCTGCCCCACCAACGCGTACATGCCGTAGAAGAACACCTGGGGCAGACACCACAGGGCGAACACGGTGGCCATCTCGAGCTTCTCCGGCGACCAGCCGCGGGTCAGGGCCGTCATGAGCGGGGCCGCCGCCAGCATGACCACCACCGTGCCGGCGAGCATCACGAGCGTGCCGAGCGTCATCAGGCGGGAGGTGTAGTCCGCGCCCCGGTCGGCGTCGCGGGCGTGCTTGATCAGCTGCGGCACGAGCACGACGTTGAACACGCCGCCCACCAGGAGCAGGTAGATCACGTTCGGCAGGGAGTTGGCGATCTCGAAGATGTCGGCCATGTCCGCGGACAGGCCGATCGCCACCGTCACCAGCGTCGCACGGACGAGGCCCAGCACGCGGGAGAGGAGCGTGCCGGAGGCCATGATCGCGGTGGACCGGCCGGCGCGGCGCTCGCCCTCGGGGGTCTCGTCCGCGGGGTCCACGGCGGCCGGATCCGTGGCGGGGGCGGGGTCCGTCGTCGTCGGCTCCTCGTCGGCGACGCCGGCGTGGGCGGGGTCCTGCGCTCGGCGCGTGGATCAGGGGCGGGGGCCCCGGGCACCGCCCGGGGGGAAGTGCTGGTCGACCACCTGGCGGGCCAGGTCGACGATCCGGCGCTCGTTGGCGAAGGAGAGGCGGCGCGCGACGTCCTCAAGGCGCACCCACGCGACGTCCACGGCCTCGTGGTCCGGGTCGTTCTCCGTGGTCAGCTCGCCGCCCGTGGCGCGCAGCAGGAAGTGGTGCACGGTCTTGTGGACGCGGTGCCGGGCGACCGTGAACCAGTAGTCGATCGCGCCGAGCGGCTCGAGGATGTGGCCGGCGATCCCGGTCTCCTCCTCCACCTCGCGCACGGCCGCCTGCCGGTGGTCCTCCTCACCCTCGGGATGGCCCTTGGGCAGGCACCACTCGAGCCGACCACCGCGGTTGTAGCGGGCGATCACAGCCACCTCGAGGCCGCCGTCATGCTCGCGGACGATGACGCCGCCGGCGGAGACCTCCTCCACCGTGGGCAGGGA
>NZ_JABFBB010000003.1:513819-525919 GCF_017168555.1 Micrococcus sp. KRD012 | reverse complement strand
CCGGTGCGCGGAGGGATCGGGGCGGGTCATGCCGTCAACTCTAGCCCGGCCCGCGCGGGCCCGTGCCGGGACCGTCTGGCACCCTTGTAGGCATCATGGATCTGACCACCGCCACCCACGCGCTGCCCCCCGGCTTCCCCGCGGACGCCACCCTGCCCGCCGTCGTCGTGGAGCTGGGGCGGAGGTTCGAGGCCGCCGGCCACGAGCTCTCCCTGGTGGGCGGCCCGGTCCGCGACCTCTTCCTGGGGCGGACGTCGCCGGACCTGGACTTCACCACGGACGCCGACCCGGACGCGTCCGAGGCCGTGGGCGCCGGCTGGGCGGACGCCACGTGGGACGTGGGGCGGCGGTTCGGGACCATCGGCTTCCGCAAGGCCGGCTGGCAGCTCGAGGTCACCACCTACCGGGCCGAGCAGTACGACCCGGCCAGCCGCAAGCCGCAGGTGGCCTTCGGCGACAGCCTCGAGGACGACCTGCTGCGCCGCGACTTCACCGTCAACGCCATGGCCCTGCGCCTGCCCGCCCTCGAGCTCGTGGACCCCTTCGGCGGCATGCGGGACCTGCACGCCGGCGTGCTGCGCACCCCCGGCACCCCCGAGGACTCCTTCTCCGACGACCCGCTGCGCATGATGCGCGCCGCCCGGTTCGCCTCCCAGCTCGGCTTCGCCGTGGCCCCCGAGGTGGAGGAGGCCATGGCCGCGATGGCCGAGCGGATCACGATCATCTCCGCCGAACGCGTCCGCGAGGAGCTCGTCAAGCTCGTCTGCGGGGCGCACCCGCGCGCCGGCCTCGACCTGCTCGTGCGCACCGGCCTGGCCGACCACGTCCTGCCCGAGCTGCCCGCCCTGCAGCTCGAGTCGGACGAGCACCACCGCCACAAGGACGTCTACGCCCACTCCCTGACCGTGCTGGAGCAGGCCATGGAGCTGGAGGGTGAGTACGCGCCGTCGACCCCCGACCCCGTGCTGCGCCTGGCGGCGCTGCTGCACGACGTCGGCAAGCCGGCCACGCGCCGCTTCGAGAAGGGCGGGGCCGTCACCTTCCGGCACCACGAGACCGTGGGGGCCAAGCTCGTCCGCAAGCGGCTGCGTGCCCTGAAGTTCGACAACGACACCATCAAGGCGGTGGCCCGTCTGGTGGAGCTGCACATGCGGTTCTACGGCTACGGCGACGCCGGCTGGACCGACTCCGCCGTCCGCCGGTACGCCCACGACGCCGGCGACCTGCTGCCCCGCCTGCACGCGCTGACCCGCTCGGACGTGACCACCCGCAACCGGCGCAAGGCCGAGCGGCTGGCCCACGCGTACGACGACCTCGAGCGGCGCATCGCCGAGATCGCCGAGGCCGAGGAGCTCGCCGCCGTGCGGCCGGACCTGGACGGGCAGCAGATCATGGCGCTGCTGGGGATCCGCCCGGGCCCGGTGGTGGGGCGGGCGTACAACCACCTGCTCGAGTGGCGCCTCGACGAGGGCCCGCACGAGCAGGCCGAGGCCGAGGCGGAGCTGCGGCGCTGGTGGGCCGAGCAGCCGGAGGCCCAGCAGGACTGAGGCGGCGCGGCGGACCTTCCACCCGTCGTCGGGCCGGGACCACACTGGCCGCATGGCTGAGAAGAAGACCGAGAAGAACGGCGCCCCCATGGGCCCCGGCACCTCCAGCATCAAGGACCCCGAGGTCTACGAGGCGCTGCGCCGCGAGGGCGCGAGCGAGGAGAAGGCCGCACGGATCGCCAACGCCTCCGCCCGGGACGGCCGGGACGAGGTCGCCGAGCGCGGCGGCGAGGCCGGCTCCTACGAGGACTGGACCAAGGACGAGCTCGAGAAGCGGGCCCGCGAGCTCGACATCGAGGGCCGCTCCACCATGACCAAGGACGAGCTCATCGAAGCGCTGCGCGACCACTGACCGGCGCCCGCCCCCCGCTTCCGGGGCGGAAACCGGTGCTTTGGGAGCGGAATACCGCCGGAAACCGCCCCCAACGCGGTGGGGCGGGTGGGGATAGCCGGAGGCTTTGGCCCATCCAGGTCCGGATGGGATGATCGACCGCTGTGAGTTCCGACCAGCGCACCGCGTCCGTGCCCCGCCATGCCCTGTCGCCCGAGGACGGCGTGCCCGCCGTCAAGGTCGGCACGCGGGTCAGTCGCGGCCCCGGCCGGGTGACCGCCCTCGACGGGCTGCGGGGGATCGCGGTGCTCGCCGTGCTCGTCTTCCACGCCTGGCCCACCTTCCTGCGCGGCGGGTTCGTGGGCGTGGACATGTTCTTCGTGCTCTCCGGCTTCCTCATCACCACCGGCCTGGTCCGCGGTGTGGACGCGGGCCGGGGCGTGGCGCTGGGCACCTTCTGGATGAAGCGCGTCCGACGCCTCATCCCGGCCATGCTGATGGCGCTCGTGGGCACCACCGCGCTCGCGTGGCTGGCGGTGGACGAGTTCCCCGCGGGCCTGGGCCGCCAATGGTTCGGCGCCCTGACCTACACCAGCAACTGGGTGATGATCCTCGAGGGCGGGGACTACTTCAACCGCGCCTCGCCGCCTCTGTTCGAGCACCTGTGGTCCCTGGCGATCGAGGAGCAGTTCTACATCCTCTGGCCCCTGCTCCTCTGGGGGCTGCTCCTGCTCACCTGGCCGCCGCGCAGCACGGTGAACTCGGGGCGGGTGGCGGACCGACGTCGTATCCTCGCGGTCGCGGTCGCGGCCGTGGCCTCCGCGGCGTGGATGGCCTGGGGCTCGTGGCACGGGTTCGAACAGGCCCGCCTCTACTTCGGCACGGACACCCACGCCTTCGGCCTGCTGTTCGGCGCGTGCGTGGCGATCGGCCTGGCCCATGTGCCCCGGCCCGAGCACGGCGGCCCCGAGCCGCGGACCTCGGCCACGCGGGTGGCCGTCGCGTGGGGCGCCGTCGCGGTGCTCGCGGCGGGCTTCGCCCTGGTCGACGGCGGCCACGCGAGCACGTACCGCGGAGTGCTGGCGGGCCTGTCCGCCGTCGTAGCGTTCATCGTCTGGCACGTGGTGCAGGGCGACCGGCGCGACTCGCTCTCTCGCGCGCTGGGCAACGGGTTCCTGCGCTGGTGGGGGCGCCGCTCCTACGCCGCGTACCTGTGGCACTGGCCGCTGCTCGTGATCATGCGCGTGATGGTGCCCGTGGACGCCCCCGGGTGGGTCGAGCCCGTGGCCGCCGGCGCGATCCTGCTGCTGACCGCCCTGATCGCCGACCTGAGCACCCGGCTGATCGAGGAGCCCATCCTCCACGAGGGGTTCACGGGTGCCTTCGGTCGCTGGGGCGCAGCCGCTCGGCGGGCGTTCACGGGCGGGGCCGGGCCGATCGGCCGGCTCGCGGCCGCCGCCACGGCGCTGGGGCTCGTGGCCGTCCCCGCGGCGGCCGTGGCCGCCGTGGTGCACTCGCCCGCGCAGACCCAGCTCGAGCAGGACATCGCCCAGGCGGAGGAGTCCCTCAAGGCCGCCCAGGCGGCGCAGCAGGCGGCCCGCGAGTCCCGGGCGGCGGAGCAGTCGAAGCGGGCCGAGGCATCGGCCTCGGCCTCGCCCGGCTCGGCCGCCCCCGGGGACGCGGAGGGCTCCGCCGGTGCGACGTCCTCGCCCGGGTCGTCCGCCGAGCCGTCCGGGCTCGGGCTCGGCGACCCGGCTGTCACGCGCCCCACGTACTCCAAGGAGCAGCTCACCGCGGCCCTGCCGCCGTCCGAGCTCGGCCCGGACGTCACCCTGATCGGCGACTCCGTCTCGCTCTCGGCCGCGCCCACGCTCCTGGAGCAGCTGCCGGGGATGCTGCTCGAGGCGGAGGTGGGCTACCAGATCTGGGACGCCGCGGACGAGATCGAGAAGCTCAAGGCGGACGGCCAGCTGAGCGACGTCGTCGTGGTGGCCCTGGGCGCCAACGGCACCACCCACCGGGGCGACTGGGAGAAGATCCTGGCGGCCGTCGGCGAGGACCGGCTGCTCGTGCTCGTGGTGCCGCACGGCCCGATGGACTGGATCGCGGACGTGCAGGTGCAGATGGAGGCGCAGGCCAAGGCCCACCCGGACCGGATCGTCCTGGCGGACTGGGACGCCGCGGCGAAGCAGCACGTCACGGACTTCTCCGCCGACGGCGTGCACCCCCGCGCCGACGGCCAGGCCATATACGCCCAGCTCGTCCGGCTCACCATCGAGGACCGGCTCGGCACGCGGCGCTGAGCGCGGTGGCCGGGGCGGCACGCGCCCCCACGACGACACCGGCCCGTCACCTCCACGGGGAAGGTGACGGGCCGGCGTCGTGCGCGGTCCGCGGGGACCGGGCTGGTCAGCGCTCGATGTCGCCGCGGATGAAGGCCTCCACGAGCTCGTGCGCCGCGTCGTCGTTGTGCTGCACGGGCGGGGACTTCATGAAGTAGGACGAGGCCGAGAGGATCGGCCCGCCGATGCCGCGGTCCAGGGCGATCTTCGCGGCGCGCACGGCGTCGATGATCACGCCGGCCGAGTTGGGGGAGTCCCACACCTCGAGCTTGTACTCGAGCGAGACGGGGGCGTCGCCGAAGTTGCGGCCCTCGAGGCGCACGAACGCCCACTTGCGGTCGTCGAGCCAGGCCACGTAGTCGGACGGGCCGATGTGCACGTCCTTCTCGCCCAGCTGCGCGGAGGTGTTGGAGGTGACGGCCTGCGTCTTGGAGATCTTCTTGGACTCCAGGCGCTCGCGCTCGAGCATGTTCTTGAAGTCCATGTTGCCGCCCACGTTGAGCTGGTAGGTGCGGTCCAGGGTGACGCCGCGGTCCTCGAACAGCTTGGCCATCACGCGGTGGGTGATGGTGGCGCCGATCTGGGACTTGATGTCGTCGCCCACGATCGGCACGCCCGCGGCGGTAAACTTCTCGGCCCACTCCGGGGTGCCGGCGATGAACACGGGCAGGGCGTTCACGAACGCGACGCCGGCGTCGATCGCGGCCTGGGCGTAGTGCTCGGTGGCCCGCTGCGAGCCGACGGGCAGGTAGCAGACCAGCACGTCCGCCTTCGCGTCGCGGAGGGCCTGCGCCACGTCCACGGGCTCGGCGTCCGACTCCTCGATGGTCTCGGCGTAGTACTTGCCGAGGCCGTCCAGGGTGGGGCCGCGCTGGACGGTGACGTCCGCGTGGGGCACGTCCGCGATCTTGATGGTGTTGTTCTCGGAGGCGGTGATGGCATCGGACAGGTCCAGGCCGACCTTCTTCGCGTCCACGTCGAACGCGGCCACGAACTCGAGGTCGGACACGTGGTAGTCGCCGAACTGCACGTGCATCAGGCCCGGGACCGTGTCCGTGGCCTTCGCCTCGCGGTAGTACTCCACACCCTGGATGAGGGATGTTGCGCAGTTGCCCACGCCGGCGATGGCGACGCGGATGGGATTGGTGGCCACGGTCTGGTTCTCTCCTCGACTGTCCGGAACGGGTGCGGGCACGCGGGGCGCGCACAGGGGGCCCACACCGTTCGGCGGGGCGCTCACCCGGGGATCAACCACGCCAGTCTACGACCGACGACGGCGGCCCCGCCCGTCCGGTGTCCGGGCGGCTTCCTAGGATGGGGGCATGAGACCGGCCCCCGCGCACGCCGCGACCCCCAGCGAGCCGCCCACTCACGCCGCGGACGGCGCCCCGAGCGACGCCGTGACCGCCCCGGGCGCCCCCGCCGGGCGTTCCGCTGACAGCGCACCGTCCGGGGCCCTGCCCGCCCCCGGTGAGCGCGGCGGCCGCTTCCAGCTCGCCGGCGGCCTCGCGGCGAACGGCCCCGGACGGGGGACCGGCTCCTGGGCCGGGCCCGTGGCGCTGACGGCGCTGCTGGTGGCTCTGGCCGCCGTCGTGACCGTGCTGCAGAAGTCGCCGTGCCTGCTGCACGGCTGGGGCGCCCCGGACGTCTACTACGCGGGCTGCTACTCGGACTGGGCCGCGCTCTACGGCGGGCGCGGGTTCGCGGCGGACCCGTGGGCGCCGTTCCGGGCGGGCTCCACGTTCGAGTACCCCGTGCTGATGTCCGTCGTGGGCTCGGTGGCGGCCTGGATCACGCAGGCGCTGCCGTTCTCGCCGGAGCAGGGCACGGTGGTGTTCTGGCTCGTGAACTTCGGGTTCGTGGTGGTGCTGTGGGCCGTCGTCGCGGTGCTGACCGTCCGGATGGCGGGGCGCCGGTGGACGGACGGGCTCATGGTGGCCGTGGCCCCGGGGATCGTGCTGGCCGGCACCATCAACTGGGACCTGTGGGCCGTGGCCCTGCTGGCGTGCGGCATGTACGCGTGGTCGCGCGGCCGGTCCCTGACGGCGGGGGTGCTGTTCGGCCTCGGCGCGGCCATGAAGCTGTATCCGCTGCTGATCCTGGGGCCGCTGCTGATCCTGGCGGTGCGCTCGCGGCGGTGGCGGCCGTTCCTGCTCGCGGCCGGGGGCACGGTGGCGGCGTGGGCGGCGGTCAACGTGCCGCTCATGGCCGTGAACTTCCAGGCGTGGTCCGTGTTCTTCACCTTCTCCGGCGAGCGCGGGCCGGGCCTGTCCAGCGTGTGGCACGCGTGGGACGTGACCGCCGCGCAGGCAGGGTGGGCGTTCGTGCCGGAGGACTCCCTGACCCTGCTGGCCTACGGCACCTTCGCGGTGTGCTGCCTCGGGATCTTCGTGCTCGGCGTGCGGGTGCGGCACACCCCGCGGCTGGCCCAGCTGACGTTCCTGGTGGTCGCGGCGTTCGTGCTCACCAACAAGGTGTACTCACCGCAGTTCGTGGTCTGGCTGATCCCGCTCCTGGCGCTCGCCCTGCCGCGCTGGCGGGACTTCTGGGTGTGGCAGACGGTGGAGGCGCTGCACTTCTTCGCCGTGTGGATGTACCTGGCCAAGGGGGTGGCCGAGACCCCACCGCAGCACTCCATGGACGACTCCGTCTACGTGGCCGCGATCCTCGCCCACATGCTCGCGGTGCTGTGGCTGTGCGGGCGCGTCGTGTGGGAGATGCTGCACCCGGCCGAGGACCTCGTGAAGCGCGACCACGGCGGCCACCCGGACACCGACCCGCTCGCCGGCGCGTACGCCGCGGACGCCGGCCCGGCCCGGGGTCGCTCAGACCGGCCGGCCGCGGTTCAGGCGTAGTCCCAGCGGTGGATCGGGCAGTCCGGGGACGACGGCGGCGCGCTCGTCCCCGCCTCGGCGGCGCCGTCCTCGCGGGGCGGCGGCGGACAGACGCACTGCGCCCCGGAGGCGGCCGTGGCCGCCTTCATCTGCTCGCGCCAGATCACGTGGGGGTCGGTGGCCGGGTCCGCGGCCGGGCCACGGTGCGCCGGACGCGCGGCGCCGTCGTCGTGGGCGGGGGTGCGGGCCGCGTCCCCGTCCCGGGTGAAGCCCATCCGCACGATGGCCCAGCCGCCCACGGTCCACGCCACCAGGAGGAAGACCCCCACGGCGACGGCGATCATGATGTCCACGGCGGGCTCCTCCTGCGCTGACGGGGCGGGCGATGCAGCGGGCCCGCCTCCGGGCCAGGGTAGCCGGACGGGGTGACGGGGCGCGGTACGGTCGGGGCATGACCCCCGTGACCCGTGACACCGTCGCCGAGATGCCCGCCCACCTGCGGGACCTGGCCGAGTTCGTGACCGCCTCGCCCTCCAGCTACCACGCCGCGGAGGAGGTCGCACGCCGTCTGGAGGCCGTCGGCTTCACCCGGCTGGACGAGACGGTCGACTTCCCGTCGGCCCCGGGCGGCTATGTGGTGGTGCGCGACGGCGCGGCGGTGGCCTGGATCGTGCCGACGGGCGCCGGGGCGCTGGGCCGGGCCGCGGGCGCTGAGCCGCGCGTGGCCGGGCCGGACGAGGCGGGGCCGAGCGCCGGCGTCGTGCCGGTGTTCCGCGTGCTCGGCGCGCACACGGACTCGCCGGGGTTCAAGCTCAAGCCGAACCCGGCCACCGTGACGGCCGACGGCTGGGTGCAGGCCGGTGTCGAGGTGTACGGCGGCCCGCTGCTGAACTCGTGGCTGGATCGCGAGCTGCGGTTCGCCGGGCGTCTCGCCCTCGACGACGGCACGCAGGTGCTCGCCGCGACCGGGCCCGTGGGGCGCATCCCGCAGCTGGCCATCCATCTGGACCGCGAGGTCAACGAGGGTCTGACGCTGAAGCGGCAGCGGCACACGAACCCCGTCGTGGGGGCGCTCGACCCGCGCGGCGAGGCGGAGGCCGGCGGTCTGACCGCCCGCGTGCCCGGTGACGTGCTGACCGCGCTCGCGGCCGCCGCCGGTGTGGACCCGGCCGCGGTGCGCGGGCACGACGTCGTGGTGGCCGACGCCCAGGCGCCCGGACTCTTCGGGCTGACGGGCGAGTTCTTCGCGTCGGGTCGGCTGGACAACCTGAGCTCGGTGCACGCGGGCCTCGTGGCGCTCGAGGAGCTGGCGCGCGAGCACGGCGGCGCCGAGGGGGCGATCGCGTACGAGGGGACCGTTGCGGGCGGGGTGGCCGGTGAGGCGTCCGGCGCCCCGGTGATCCCGCTGCTCGCCGCGTTCGACCACGAGGAGCTGGGGTCGGCGTCGCGGTCCGGGGCGGCCGGGCCGCTGCTCGAGGAGGTCATGGGGCGCGTGCTCGAGGCGCTCGGCGTGGCCGGGCAGGGCCGGGCGCGGACGATCGCGGGGTCCTGGCTGCTGTCCGCGGACGCGGGACACCTGGTGCACCCGAACTACGCCGAGCGGCACGATCCCGTGAATCGCCCGCGCGTGAACCACGGCCCGCTGCTGAAGATCAACGCCAACCAGCGCTACGCCACCGACGCCGGCGGTGAGGCCGCGTTCGCCCGCTGGTGCGGCGTGGCGGGGGTGCCGTTCCAGGAGTTCGTCTCGAACAACGACGTCCCCTGCGGCTCGACCATCGGCCCGATCTCGGCGACCCGCCTGGGCATCCGGACCGTGGACGTGGGCCTGGGCCTGCTGTCCATGCACTCGGCGCGCGAGATGTGCGGCGTGCAGGACGTGGAGGACCTGACGGCGGCCGTGCGGGAGTTCTTCCGCGGGGTGTGAGGCGCGGCGGGGGATGACGGCTGCCACGTGCGGCGTGCGCGGGGCTGCGTCAGCCGGCGGGGCCCGGGGTCACAGCGTCCGAAAGTCGCCGACATTGTCCAAGGTCATGCCGTTCACGACGGCACTGCCGCGGCCGCTGACCGACACGCCGGCGAGGGTCGTGCTGCAGTTGCTGTACCACCCGATGCGCGGCAGGGTGATGGTGCCTGAGACGGGGGCGGGTACCGGGGTGGAGAGCTTGCTGACGTAGCGGTAGTACCGGGTGCCGTTGTTGGTGTACAGGACCGGACTGCCGGTCCCGGAGACCTCACGGACGGGGGTGCTCCAGGACGGTGTAGCGCTGCTCGTCCAGGTGAAGGTGGTGGGGTTCTTCCCAGTCTCCATCGCATCCACCATGTCCTTCTGCACCAGGACGGAGGCGGTCACATCCGTCACCGTGGAGCCGGTGCGCACATTGGCGATCCGGTAGTAGGTATTGACGTCGTCCGTGGTGACGCTCAAGCGGGTCGAACCCGAGCCGCAGGCCGACACCGACGCGCCGGGTACGGCTGCTGTGGTGGCGCGGCGGATACTGAACACGCGGTCGATCCGCGGGAGAGGGCTGGCCGCCTCGGCGGGGGCAGCGGCGGCGGCGACGACGGTCGGCACCGCCCACGCGAGGCTGCTGGCGACTCGGCGGCGGGAGGGGACGGACTGGGACGGCTGGGGCGCTGCCGACGTGGACTCTGACATGGATGCTCCGAAACGTGAGAGGGGTTTGACACAGGATGTGTGTCCTCCTTCCAAGGTACGTCGTCGTCGACCGAGGGCAAGCCCCGGCCACCCCACGGCCCCCTAGGGGTGGCACCTCATCTGCGGAGGCGCAATGCTGGTATTCTTGACGGGATCCCCTGCGTGCCGCCGAAGAGTGCGGATGCATGCGTAAGGGGAGAACGCAGAACCTCCTGCCGCGGAGAGACCGCGGCCGCAAGCCCAGAGGAGGTGGGTTCGCATGCGTGCTTATGAGCTGATGGTGCTGATCGACCCTGAGGTCGACGAGCGCACCGTGGAGCCGACCCTGAAGAAGTACCTCGAGGTCGTCACGAACGCCGGCGGCACCGTCGACAACATCGACGTGTGGGGTCGCCGCAAGACCGCCTACGAGATCCAGAAGAAGTCCGAGGCCATCTACGTGGTCGTCAACTTCCAGTCGGAGCCGGCCGCCACCCAGGAGCTGGACCGTCTGCTGAACCTCAACGAGACGATCCTGCGCACCAAGATCATCCGTCCGGAGGAGCAGAAGATCACCGCTGAGTGATCCTCGTACCGTGTCCGGAGGGTCTGAGAGCATCGGATCAGTCCCCGACGCCCCCACCGGAACCCCGCTGAGCAGTCCCGGATCCCCGGATCCGGTCACTGACCGGCAGAACCCCCGAAGACAGGAGTGACCATGGCAGGCGAGACCGTCATCACCGTGGTCGGCAACCTCACCGCCGACCCGGAGCTGCGCTTCACCCCGAACGGCGCGGCCGTCGCGAACTTCACCGTCGCGTCCACGCCCCGCACGTTCGACCGCCAGACCAACGAGTGGAAGGACGGCGAAGCGCTGTTCCTGCGCTGCTCGGTCTGGCGCGAGGCCGCGGAGAACGTGGCGGAGTCGCTGACCAAGGGCATGCGCGTGATCGTGCAGGGCCGCCTCAGGGCGCGCTCCTACGACGACCGGGACGGCAACCGTCGCACCAGCTGGGAGCTGGACGTGGACGAGGTCGGCCCGGCGCTGCGGTTCGCCACGGCCAAGGTCACCCGCGCCCAGCGCGGCGGTGGCGGCGGCGGTGGCTTCGGCGGCGGCCAGCAGGGGGGCGGCTTCGGCGGCGCCCCGGCCGGCGGCGGCTTCGGGGGGAACAACGACGGCGGCTTCGGCGGCGCCCAGCAGGGCGGCGGCTGGGGCGGCCAGCAGCAGGGCGGCGGCCAGGCCGCACCGCAGGACCCCTGGTCCGGCGGCGGTGGCGGCGGATGGGACACCCCGTCCTCCAACGAGCCCCCGTTCTGATCCTGCGCTGACCGGGCGCGGCCCCCACGGCCGCGACGGACACGGAACACCACGGACCTCTCCGTCCGGGCGCACCTCGCCCGGAGGGCCGCCCCGGCGGCCCATCCCACCCGCGACCCGGCACCGCCGGGCCGCACTGCACACGGCCCCGTGCCCGGCACGGGACGCCGCGTGATCCCATCCCGCAGAACCGTTCTGCGGGCTCCAGAGAACTCTGAAGGAGCACCACGATGGCGAAGGCTGAACTCCGCAAGCCCAAACCGAAGTCCAACCCGCTCAAGGCCGCCAAGATCACCGAGATCGACTACAAGGACGTGGCCCTGCTGCGCAAGTTCATCTCCGACCGCGGGAAGATCCGTGCCCGTCGCGTGACCGGCGTGACCGTCCAGGAGCAGCGCAAGATCGCCCAGGCCGTCAAGAACGCCCGCGAGGTGGCCCTGCTGCCCTACGCCGGCGCCGGCCGCGGCTGATCGAGCGAGCGAAGGAAGGAACACCCAGATGGCAAAGCTCATCCTGACCCAGGAAGTGGCCGGTCTCGGCACCTCCGGTGACGTGGTCGAGGTCAAGAACGGGTACGCCCGCAACTACCTGCTCCCGCGCGGTTTCGCCACCGTGTGGACCAAGGGCGGGGAGAAGCAGGTCGAGTCCCTGCAGAAGGCCCGCGCGGCCCGCGCCGTGGCGAACCTGGAGGACGCGCAGGCCCAGGCCGCGCAGCTCCAGTCCGCCACCGTGCAGCTCGAGCGCACCGCCGGCGCGGAGGGTCGCCTGTTCGGCGCCGTCCAGACCGCCGACGTCGCCGAGGCGATCGAGGCCGCCGGCCTCGGCTCCGTGGACAAGCGCTCGATCACCCTGCCGGCGCACATCAAGTCCGTGGGCAACCACGAGGCCCAGGTCCGCCTGCACGAGGACGTCATCGCGACCGTCCAGCTGCAGGTCGTGGCCGCCAAGGCCAAGAAGTGATCATCCGCTTCTGAGCCCGTCGCGCACGCGACGCACCCGAGGCCCCGGTCCGCTCTTCACGAGCGGGCCGGGGCCTCGTGCCGTGGGGGAACATGGAGGCCATGCCCTCCGCCCCACCGCCCTCCGACCC
>NZ_JABFBB010000003.1:483708-513719 GCF_017168555.1 Micrococcus sp. KRD012 | reverse complement strand
CTCCGACCCCGCCGGCTCGACGGCGGCCCCGCGCCCGCCCCTGTGGACGCGCCCGTTCATCCTCGTCAGCGCCACCTACCTGTTCGTGGCGATGATCTTCTACACGCTCATGACCGCCATGGCGCTCTACGCCGTCACGTCCTTCGGCGCGTCGGACGCAGAGGCCGGCGTCGTGGTGGGGGCGTTCGTGCTGGGCGCGGTCCTCACCCGCATGACGACGACGCCCGCCACCTTCGCGTGGGGGCGGCGGCGGGTCCTGCTCGTCGCCTTGGCCTGCTACGTCCTCACGACGGCGGCGTACCTCTGGGCGGACTCCCTGGCCACGCTGACCGCGGTGCGGCTGCTCAACGGCATGTGCTTCGGCGCGGCCGGCACCGTGCTGGCCACGGCCGTGCAGCGGATCGTCCCGCCCGTGCGCCGCTCCGAGGGCACCGGCTGGTTCTCCACGTCCATGACGCTCGCGGGCGCCGTCGGGCCGATGGTGGCCCTGCAGCTGAGCACGGCCCTCGGTTACGACGCCCTGTTCCGGGCGTGCATCGGCTTCACGGGCATGGCCCTGCTGATCGCCCTGTTCCTGCGCGTGCCCGAGCCGCCGCTGACGGGCCGGTTCCGGCTGCACCGGGCGGACGTGTTCTCCGCGGAGGTGGCGCCGGCGGCGGGCGTGGCCCTGGCCTCCGGGTTCATGTACGGCGGAATCCTCGCGTTCATGGCCACGTTCGCGCAGCAGCAGGGCTACCCGGCGATGGTGCCGAGCCTGTTCTTCCTGCTCTTCGCCGCGGGCACCATCGTGGGCCGCGCCGTCCTGGGCGTGCTGCACGACCGGCACGGGGACAACGCCGTCGCCTACCCGATCCTCGCGGGCATGGCCGTCTCCTACGCGGTGCTGGCGCTGTGGCGGGAGCCGGCGGGCATGCTCGTGGCCGGCGCTCTGCTGGGGCTGACCTACGGGCCGGTGGTGAGCGTGTTCCAGACGATCGCGATCAAGGTGGTCCGGCCCACCGAGATCGGCGTCGCCACGGGCACGTTCTTCCTGCTCCTGGACCTCGGCACCGGCCTCGGCCCCATGGTGCTCGGCGCGGTGGCGGCCGCCGTCGGGATCCCGGTGATGTACCTGCTCTCCGGCGGGGTCGGGGTAGCGCTGCTGCTCTACTACCGGCTCGTGCACGGCGGCCGGGCCATCGCCCGGCGCCCGTCCCCGGCCTGAGCCGGGCGGCTCCGGCGCGCGGACGGCGCCCCGCCGCTGCTCATGCGTCCCATCCTCCGATGTGCACGAGGGCGTCGCCGCGGTGCACCAGGGGTGCCTCGGTGCGGCCGATGACCACGCCGGTCAGCTCGGCCTTCACGTGCGCGAGGCGGCGGCCGAACGAGTTGTAGAGCGCGCCGATCCGGTCCCCGGCGCTCACGCGTTCGCCGAGGGAGACGTCCAGGTGCACGAGGCCGTCCGCGCGGGCGCGCACCCACGTGGACTGCCACACCAGGTAGGGGGCGTCCTGCTCACCGTCGACGACGTCGGGGTGCACGGCGGCGGTGTCCTCGCCGGTGGCGTCGGTCGCCTCGGGCACGTCCGTGGTCCGCTCCTCGGGGACCTCGCCGGGCAGCGGACCGGGGGCGTCGACGACGGCGTCCGGCCCGGGCTCGGTGAGCCCGACGTCCGCGGGATCCACCATGTCCAGGGCCGCGAGCACGCGCAGGACCCCGTCCACGCCGGGGGCGATCGCGTACTCGTCGAACCGCCAGGCCTCACCGGCCTCGTAGAGCAGCACGCGCGCGCCGGTCTCGCGGGCCGCGGCGCGCAGGGAGCCGTCCCGCAGGCGGGCGTGGAAGAGCACGGGCGCGCCGAACGCCTCCGCGAGCGCGCGGGTCTGGGGGTCCTCCAGGTCGCACCGGATCTGCGGCAGGTTGGAGCGGCGGTCCGCGCCGGTGTGCAGGTCGATGCCCACGGTGCAGCGGGCGATCACCTCGGTCATCATCAGGTGCGCGATGCGCGAGGCCAGCGAGCCCCGGGCGGAGCCGGGGAAGGAGCGGTTCAGGTCGCGGCGGTCCGGCAGGTAGCGGTCCCCGGCCATCACGCCGAGCACGTTGACGATGGGCACGGCCAGCAGGGTGCCGCGCAGGTGTTTGGGCTGCAGCCGCTCCAGGACGCGGCGGACGATCTCGACGCCGGCCACCTCGTCCCCGTGGATCGCGGCGGAGACCCACACGGTGGGCCCGTCGTCGCGGCCGTGGAGCACGTGCACGGGCAGGGTGACGTCCGCGCCCGTGACGAGCTGGGAGATCGGCAGGGACAGCTCGTGGCGGCGGCCGGCCGGCACCTCGACCCCGCCGAACGCGAAGGGGGCGCGGGCGGGGCGACGGCTCACGCGCGTCCCCGGTTCCGGCGGCGCACGCCGCGCGGCGGCTGCCCGCCCACGTACGAGGCGGCGGGGTCCACGAGGAGGCCGCCGGCGGCCAGCGCGGTGCGCCCCACGAGCATGCGGAAGCCCATCTCGTCCCGGTGGGTCAGGGTCACCTCCGCCTCGATCGTGCGGCCGGCCAAGGTCAGCGGCATCACGACGACGACGCGCTCCTGCGCCTCGCCGTTCGAGGAGCGGACCGTGCGCAGGTCGGCCACCGGCAGCTCGGCCGTCCGCGCGTCCGCCGCCGAGGTCTGCCACGGGTGCACCTCGAACCGGACCCACGCGGCGCCGTCGCGGGTGAACCGCTCGATGCCGAAGGCGTGGAGCGCCGAGGTGCGGGCGCCGGTGTCGATCTTGGCCTTGATCCAGGGGGTGTGGGCGGCGGGCAGGCCGACCCATTCGCGCCAGCCCACCAGCCCCGGGCGAGCGGCGCCGTCGTCGGTGGGGGGCACGCCGTGGGGGGCCGGGGCCGTGTGCTTAGATTCAGACACGCCCCTCATCCTCCCAGGAAAGCGGTCATGAAGCTCGCCATCCTCTCCCGTTCCCTGCGCGCCTACTCGACGCAGCGCCTGAAGACCGCGGCGCTCGAGCGCGGCCACGAGGTGAAGGTCCTGGACACCCTGCGCTTCGGCATCGACCTCAGCTCGGACGAGCCCGATCTGATGTTCCGCGGCCGCCCCCTCTCCGGCTACGACGCCGTGCTGCCGCGCATCGGCAACTCGGTGACCTACTTCGGCACCGCCGTGGTGCGCCAGTTCGAGCAGATGGACGTCTACACGCCCAACACGGCCGCCGGGATCATGAACTCGCGGGACAAGCTGCGTGCCACCCAGATCCTCTCCCGCCACGAGATCGACATGCCCGCCACCGTGTTCGTGCGCAACCGCGGCGAGGTCTCCACGGCGATCGACATGGTGGGCGGGGCGCCCGTGGTGATCAAGCTGCTCGAGGGCACCCAGGGCATCGGCGTGATCCTGGCGCCGACCAAGAAGGTGGCCGAGGCGATCATCGAGACGCTGCACGGCACCAACCAGCAGGTGCTCATCCAGCGGTTCGTGGAGGAGTCCAAGGGCACGGACATCCGCGCACTCGTGGTGGGGGACCGCGTGGTGGCCGCGATGCGCCGCCGGGCCCAGGGGGACGAGTTCCGCTCCAACGTGCACCGCGGCGGCACCGTGGAGCGCGTCGAGCTCTCGCCCGAGTACGCGGAGACCGCCGTGCGGGCGGCCCACATCATGGGCCTGCGCGTGGCCGGGGTGGACATGCTCGAGGGCGAGCACGGCCCGCTGGTCATGGAGGTGAACTCCTCGCCGGGGCTGCAGGGCATCGAGGCCGCCACGGACCTGGACGTGGCCGGCGCGATCATCGACTACGTGGCGGACCAGGCCGGCTTCCCGGACATCGACGTGCGCCAGCGCCTGGCCGTGTCCACCGGGTACGGGGTCGGCGAGATCACCGTGCACGCCGGCTCCGGCTGGGTGGGCCAGTCCATCGAGGACTCCGGGCTGCTCGCGAAGGACCTGCAGGTGCTCACCCTGCACCGCGGCACCTCCGTGTTCCCCAACCCCGCGGACACCAAGGTCCTCGAGGAGGGCGACCGGCTGCTCTGCTTCGGCAAGACCGAGAACATGCGCGCCCTCATCCCCGCCCGCGCCCGCCGCCCCAAGCGCGTGCGGAAGCTGCCGGCCACCCCGATCCTCGCGTCCGTCGCCGAGGAGGCCCCGGCGCCCGAGGCGCCCGCCGACGACGCCTGAGCCCGGGCGCGAGGCTCAGCGGGCCGGGGCGAACGCGCCGATGCCCGTGAGGTGCCGGCCGAGCGTGAGCTGGTGGACCTCGTCCGTGCCCTCGTAGGTGCGCACGGACTCGAGGTTGTTCGCGTGCCGCAGCGGCGAGTGCTCCAGGGTGATGCCGTTGCCGCCGAGCATCTCGCGGGCCTCCCGCGCGATGCCGATGGCCACGCGGCAGTTGTCCAGCTTGCCCGCCGAGATCATGGCGGGGGTGAGCGGGCCGGCGTCCTTGGCGCGGCCGATCTGGTGCGCCAGCAGGTAGCCCTTGCCGATGGCCACGGCCATGTCCGCGAGCTTGGCCTGCGTCAGCTGGTGGGAGGCCAGCGGCACCCCGAACTGCTGCCGCTCCATCGCATAGTCGAGGACGGCGTCGAAGGAGTCGCGGGCCGCACCCATCGCGCCCCAGATGATCCCGTAGCGGGCCTCGTTGAGGCACTGGAAGGGGCCCTTGAGCCCGACGGCGGAGTCGGCCGGCAGCATCGCGGAGACGGGCAGGCGCACGCCGTCGAGGTGGATCTCGCACTGCACCGACGCCCGCATGGACAGCTTCTGGGTGATCGCCTCCGCGCGGAATCCGGGGGTGTCCGTGGGGACCACGAAGCCGCGCACCCCGCGCCCGTCGCCGGGCTCGCCGGTCTGCGCCCAGATGATCGCGACGTCGGCCAGGGTGGCCAGCCCGATCCACCGCTTGACCCCGTCGAGCACCCAGTCGCCGCCGGGCTCCTGGCGGGCCGTCGTCGTCATGGAGGCCGGGTCCGAGCCGGCGCCCGGCTCGGTGAGGCCGAAGCAGCCGACCGCCTCGCCGGCGGTCATGCGCGGCAGCCACTGCGCCTTCTGCTCCTCGGAGCCGTGCTTGTGGATCGCGCCCATCGCGAGCGAGCCCTGCACCGAGACGAAGGTGCGCAGGCCGGAGTCGCCGGCCTCGAGCTCCTGCGCGGCGAGGCCGTACTCCACCGCCGAGCGGCCGGGCATGCCGTGGCCCTCGTAGGGCATCCCCAGCACGCCGAGACGGCCCAGCTCGGGGACGATCTCGCGGGGGAACACGGCGTCGTCGTACCAGCGGGCGATGTGCGGGCGGATGTGCTCGTCCACGAAGCCGCGCACCTGCAGCGCGACGGCCTTCTCCTCGGCGGAGAACAGGGAGTCCAGGCCGACGACGTCGGCACGGCCGAGGAACGAGTCGGCTTCGGCGTGGAACGGGGTGGTCATGGCGGGGGTCCTCTCTGCGGGGTGGTCAGCGGGTGTCGAGCCAGGTGTTGACGGCCGCCGTGTCCGCGCCGAGCGCGGGCGGCGCGTGGCGCGGGTGCGCGACGGGCGGGTCCCACTGCACCGGGTGGCGGAACTGCCGGCCGGCGGGGGCGCCGGAGCGGTCCTGGACCTCGACGGTCGGCTCGAGGCCGAGGGACTCGGCCAGCTCGACGCCCTCGGCGACGGTGGACACGAGGCCGACCGGGAGCCGCTCGGCCTGCAGCACGTCCCGCCAGTGGGCGGCCGTCTCGGCCGAGAGCGCGTCCTCCAGGGCGGTGCGCAGCTCCTCGCGGTGCTCGACCCGGTCCGTGTTCGTGGTGAAGCGCGGGTCCTCGGCGAGCTCGGGGACGCCGAGGGCCGCGGCGAAGGTGCGGAACTGCGCGTCGTTGCCGATGGCGACGGCGAGCGGCGCGTCCCGGCACGCCAGCAGCTGATAGGGGGCGATCGAGGGGTGGTCGTTGCCCATCCGCCGCGGGACGACGCCGGCGCCGAGCCATGCCTGGCCCTGGTTGGCGAGCGCCCCCTGCAGCGAGGAGAGCAGGTTCAGTCGCAGGTGGGCGCCCTCCCCGGTGCGCTCGCGGCGCAGCAGGGCGGCGAGCACGCCGGCGGTGAGGTCCTTGGCCGTGAGCACGTCCACGAGGGCGACGCCCGCCTTCATCGGGGCGTCCGGTTCGCCGGTGATGCTCATGAGACCGCCCGCGGCCTGGACGATGAAGTCGTAGCCGGGCAGGTCCCGGCCCGCGCGGTCGCCGAAGCCGGAGACGGCGGCGTAGACCACGGACGGGTTGTCCCGCGCGACGTCGTCGTAGCCCAGGCCGAGGCGCTCCATGGTGCCGGGCTTGAGGTTGTGGACCACGACGTCGGCCCGGGCGGCCAGGGCGGCGGCCCGCCGCTGGTCCTCGGGGTCCTTCAGGTCCCAGCCGACCGACTCCTTGTTGCGGTTCACGGACTCGAAGTAGGTGGCGCTCGTCGCCGAGCGGGGCGGGGCCCAGCCGCGGGTGTCGTCGCCGCGCTCGGGGTGCTCCACCTTGATGACGCGCGCCCCGAGGTCCGCCAGCGTCATGGTGGCGAGCGGGCCGGCGAGGACGCGGGAGAAGTCGGCGACGAGGACGCCGTCGAGCGGGAGCGAGGCCGGGGAGGGGGCGGTGGTGGCCGGGGGCACGGCGGACTCCTCACTGTGGCGGACGACACGATGATGCATCCCACCCAAGCACCGTGCTTTCATTCCGTCCAATGACTCTTGGGCGGCCCACTGATGCGCGGGAGTCATCGGTGCGGGGCGGCCCGGGGCGGCCGGGAGAGGTGGGCACGGGGAGGACCCGGGGCCGCGCGCAGACGCTGTCAACTTCGCCGTCCCCAGATCCGGGCACCTTGTCCACAGGAGTTGTCCACAGATGTGGAGAGTGTGGATGACGGTGTGGATAGGCGTGTACCAGACCGTGTAATAAGGGTGCAAACGAGGCTGCTGTCAAGTTGGATCGATGGGGCCGAAAGGGGGGTGGAGAAACTTCCTCCACAGCCCTGGGGATCGCATCGTCCCAGGTCAGAGCGGGATTATGGGAGCGGTCGAGCGGTTGTCCCCAGCGTGGTCCTCAGGCGATCCACGCGACACGCCGCCGAATCCACACGTTGTCCACAAGGCCTGTGGGAAACGCGGTTGCCCAGCCTCCACGGCGCGCGTAGTGTCGCGTGGTATCCCCAACGCGAGGGCGGGTATTGGCCGCAGGTGACCACTGACAGGCGCGCATCCGCTCGGACCGTCGCCCCGGGGACCGTCGCACCGTCCGCCTGCAGGAGGGTGCGGCGGCACGGGCGGTGACAACAGAGGAATCAGAGCCGGGAAGACCGGCGAGGGCCGCCGTCGTGCGGGCTGTGGGAAGGGAGTCTCCGGACGTTGACTGAGAACTACGGAGACTCGGGCTCCTACGACGGCGGCCGTTCCTCTGAACGCTTCCTGCCGCCCCAGGACCTTGAGGCGGAGCGCTCGGTGCTGGGCGGCATGATGCTCTCCAAGGACGCGATCGCGGACGTGGTGGAGCTGCTGCGCGGCCACGACTTCTACCGGCCCAGCCACGAGATGATCTACGAGGCGATCATCGACCTCTACGGCCGTGGTGAGCCCGCAGATGCCGTCACCGTGGCGGACCTGCTGAACAAGCGCCAGGAGCTCAGCCGCGTGGGCGGCCCCGCCGTGCTGCACGAGCTGATCCAGTCCGTGCCCACCGCCGCCAACGCGAGCTTCTACGCGGAGATCGTGGCGGAGAAGGCCGTCCTGCGGCGCCTCGTCACCGCCGGCACCAAGATCACCCAGCTGGGGTATCAGGGCGACGGCGAGGTCGAGGAGATCGTCAACGAGGCGCAGTCCGAGATCTACAAGGTGGCGGAGAACCGCCAGTCCGAGGACTACGTGCGCCTCGCGGAGATCATGGAGCACGCCGTCGACGAGATCGAGGCGGCCGGCAACCAGGGGGAGGGCCTGACGGGCGTCCCCACCGACTTCTACGACTTCGACGAGCTGACGCAGGGCCTGCACGGCGGCCAGATGATCGTGATCGCGGCGCGCCCCGCCGTCGGCAAGTCCACGCTCGCGCTGGACTTCGCGCGGGCCGCGGCTATCCACCACAACATGGCCACCGTGTTCTTCAGCCTCGAGATGGGCAAGAACGAGATCGCCATGAGGCTCCTGAGCGCCGAGGCGACGATCGCGCTGCAGGACCTGCGCAAGGGCACCATCCGGGACGACCAGTGGTCCAAGATAGCCGCGACCGTGGGGCGGCTGAACGAGGCGCCGTTCTTCATCGACGACTCGCCCAACATGACCATGATGGAGATCCGCGCCAAGTGCCGGCGGCTCAAGCAGAAGAACAACCTCAAGATGGTGGTGCTGGACTACCTGCAGCTCATGAGCTCGGGCAAGAAGGTCGAGTCCCGTCAGCAGGAGGTCGCCGAGTTCTCCCGTGCCCTCAAGCTGCTGGCCAAGGAGCTCGACGTGCCGGTGATCGCGTTGAGCCAGCTGAACCGTGGGTCCGAGCAGAGGACGGACAAGCGGCCGCAGGTGTCCGACCTGCGCGAGTCCGGCTCGATCGAGCAGGACGCGGACATGGTGATCCTGCTGCACCGCGAGGACGTGTACGACAAGGAGTCCCCCCGCGCCGGCGAGGCGGACCTGATCGTGGCCAAGCACAGGAACGGGCCCACGAAGACCATTGTGGTGGGGTTCCAGGGGCACTACTCTCGGTTCTCGAACCTGGCGCAGGACGGTGGGGGAGCTGGGGGGTTCTAGTCGGCGCCTTCCGGGGAGGCCTGAATGAAATGAGTGAAGGATTCTATGGCCCAAAATCTCCATAGCGATTTGGCAGACGTCGCTAAAGACTTCAAAGAAGTAATGAAAATGTCTGACAACCTGGTGGCAGTGCACAGAAAATCGGGCGGCAATGCTCGCGGCAAGAGGAGTCGAGAAACCTCGCTCAATGGTGCGATTGTCTTGAACTCTATGGCAGCCTGGCAGGTCGTGGTTGAGGGGTGCGCCAGTGTCTCCGTGAAGAAATTGAAGGCGGAAATTGATTCCGCAGGAGTTTTTTACAGTGACGGTTTCTATAGTGCAGTGAAGAAGGCAATTCTGACGCTGGCAACGCCTAATTATGATAATTCTTTAAGGGTAATTCGATTCGCAGGATTCGACCCTAAGCCGTCATGGGATTCAATCAAGCGCCCCGGAAGATCTCGTTCGATGACCTTCCAGGAAACGCTTGATGGATGGTTGAAAATTCGACATTCAGTTGCGCATGGGGATACTGCAATGCCCACAGATATTTCTCATGTGTCCAAGCTTATTGGTAGCTCGACAAATAAGAGGGCCCCCACTCTGACTGAGGCCGAGAGCTGCATGGCCTTCGTTCGGGTGGCTGCGAAGGCCACGGGTGGTGGTCTTGCGGATCACTTGGGGATCGCCAGGTCCAATTGGACGTAGCCCCTGTGGGAATTAATCAAGATCGAGTTCCTGTTCGGAAGGTTAAACTGGAATGTAATCCGTCCGAAAGTAATTTCGGATTCAATCCGATTCAGTGCAAAAGTTTCGTCCTTTGCTTATAATTTTTTTGTGAGGCGTTGGTCGAGTCAGTCCATGATGAAGTTGCCATCCTTTTCGCAGGTCTCTGCTCAAGTTTCTGTATTTCTACCATCCTGAGTGTGAGTGGCTCCGCCTCTCTCACGAAGGCTGGTCCTGATGGCAGGGATTAACGATCGCGCAACTATGGTTACGGCACCCGACGCGGCCATAGCTGCCACTGTTCCGATGACTCCCTGCTGCCTGCCACGTCTCATGCCTTCCTCTACCCCATCCCGGATCCCCTGGTGGTATCCATTGCCCCAGATTGGACTTCCCTGCATCAGTCTTCCCCTTAGTTGAAGGTGGTCATGGGCTCCTACCCTTGCCGCGCTACCTCTCCAGGGGGCCTGGTGGCTGCGCGCCTGTGCAAGGTCATGTACAGTTTTACATGCCCACCGTTACGACGGAGAGGGAAGAGGGCCGGAGAACCCCAGCCGGACGACTGGATCTCGGGCCTTTCGCCTGCCTATGGGGTGAGGGGCAGTGACTCGACCGTGGCCGCCTCCACCACGACGGTCTCGCTCAGCCGATCCCAGTACTGTGGGTCGTCGCCTCGGGCGGAGTTCAGCGCGCCCAGCAGTGCGTCCGGGATCCACAGCAACGGCTCGTCTCCTCCGCGGGCGTGGCTGATGCGGATGCGGCGGTCGTAGCCTTGCCCTTGAAGCGCGACGATATGCCGTCGGTCCCCCTTGTCCTGAGGAGGCGTGCGGGATTCCAGCGTCAGGTCACACACGTCTGCGGCTCCGAGCTCAAAGTACAGCCGCTCCATGCACTTCCGGCGGAAGCGCTCCGTCTTGTTGCTGCGCTCGCTCACATGCGTGACCACGAAGTTCATGGCGCCCAGGCCGATGATCGCGTCGACGATGGTCTGCCGCCGCTTCTCGCTTTCGTCAGTCCAGTGGACCTTGATCTGCCCGGGCAGGAGCAGCGGCTTCAACTCCGCCCGGATGTCCTCGCAGTCTCCAGGAGGCACGACAGCGGCACCCACCAGGTACTCCTGGCGGGTGCCGCTGCGGACAGCACTGGACTCGTCGATGAAGCCCCTCAAGCCATCGGGCAGGGCGGTCAGCGCTCCTCCTCCGCCATCCGCGGAGCCATGGCCTCCATCTGCTGCATGACCTGAACGATGGCCTCGGGCTGCTTGTCCGGCGGGTAGCCGTACTTGCGCAGCAGCCGCTTGATGCTGGCGCGCAGCTTGGCCTTCACGTCCTCGCGGACGGTCCAGTCGGTGCGCACGTCGCGGCGCATGGTCGCCACCAGGTCGCGGGCGATCTTCGCGAGCACGTTGTCGCCGAGGACGTCGACGGCGGACTCGTTCTGCGCGATCACGTCGTAGAAGGTCAGCTCGTCCTCCTCCAGCGGGGGAGTGAACGTGGCGCCGCGATCGGCCTCCGCGACCACCTCCTTCGCCATCTGCACGAGCTCGGCGGTCACTTCGGCAGCCGTGAGCTGCTGGTTGGTGTACCGGGTCATCACGGCGTCGATCCGCTCGGAGAACTGGGCGCGACGCACTTCGTTGCCTCCGGTGGAGCGGGCGGCGTCTTCCAGGAGGCTCGCCCGCAGGCCCTCGATGGCGAGCGCCGCCTTCGAGGGCGTGACCGCCTCCTCGACCCAGGTGGGGGTCAGGGTGTCCAGACTAGGTGTTGTGGGTCATGAGGTTCTTGACATGGGTACCGGGCTGAGATGAGACGAGTGGGCCTCTCCCGCAGGATGGAAGTTCCTACACCACCGACCTGCCCGAGTTGAGTCCCGCATAGTGGTGTAGCGCCCGGTGGTCGGGCGTGTCGTCTCAGACGTGGTCGCGGCCACCGTGTGATCCGTCGAGTCAACCTTCCACAGAATCCTCGAATGGAGTCATCACGATGACCCCGGTACTTGCCCGGAATGTGGGCGTTCCATGCCTGGAAGCTGTACTGCATGGCCACGGTGATCTCGCCGTACTGCCCGCCGATCACCTCCTGCAGCTTGCGGGCGTAGACCGCGTCAGGCTTCTCGGGGCTGGAGACGTGTTGAAGCTTCTGCTTGTGGATGTACAAGGAGGACTCCCCTCGATCAAGTCGGATGCGTGAAGGCCCGAGGGGCCGCCGCGCCGGACAGCTTCGACGCTACGCGGGTCTGACCGACCCGTGTAGTGCTGACCCACGCCGGAACTGCATCGGTCGCCACCTGCGCCATGGATGCCAGCCCCACTCTGGGGGATGAGCGCTTTCGCCGTCCTTCGCCTGCGGATGCGGCGGGTAGGTGACTCTCAGAGGCACACGGCTTAAACGGTCGTTTGTGGCAGACCTGATCCTCGCCACAACCCTCGCCAACAGGTCGTGGTGGTGGCCCACCCATACCCAGCTTGACAGCCGAACAGTTCATCACTGCCCTCATCCTTCACGAAATCCGAGACAGCCTCTCAGGGCGCCGGGTCGGCCTGTCCCGTAACCGGATGGGCCCGCTCCCGGGCCGCCGGAGGAGATTAGGAAGCGATGCACGCCACCGACTGCGACCCGCTACCAAGGCCTCAGCTCGCGTCCGAAGTTCACCCCCGCCACAGGTCAAGCGTGTGCCAGTCTTCCGGAACACCCATCGATTGGACTGAGAGGGCATGCGATGTGGGGAAGGTGCGGAACAGCTCGGCCAGGCGCGGCGCCCAGGACCGCTCCGCCTCGATGGGCCGCAGCATGTAGGCGATGATCGCCAAGGCGTTGTAGGTGCCGAAGTCCCCTTTGGGGGCGGCGGGTTCCCGCAGATGGTCGAGGAGGGGCACCATGCCTGCCGCCGGCCGGGACGGGGCGTTCTGGAGCTTGCGGTTGAAGAGCCGAGCATGATGCGCGGCCACGTTGCGCACGTAGTTCAAGCTGGCCAGCCAACTGCCCATCATCTTCTTCTGGGGGATCCCAAAGGCCGTGGCGACTTCCTCGGCATCCTTCTGAAGCATGCCCTGGTAGAGGTTCGACAGGTGTCCCAGCTCCAGCAGCTCGGTCAACGCCCAGACCGGCATGTGGTCGTCGTACTTCTGCCGGAAGTGGGCGACGAACTGTTCGTCCGAGCCGTCCCGGCGTTGCTTGACCCGCTCCAGCCACAACACCTGCTTGCTGGGGCGTGGGTCACGACTGTCAGTGTTCGCCCGCGTGAACGAGTCGTCGAAGCAGGTGGGGTTCTCGTGCGCGAACGGTGAGGTCCGCCCCAACACGTAGCCGATGCGCATACGCACTGCTACCTCGATGCGCTCCACACCCTCCATGACCAGCATGCGCAGTTGCCGATCGAAGTCGATGATCTCCTCGGCATGATGCAGGGCTGTGCCCGGTTGGTACCTATTCAGCACCCGGATCTTGGTGTGCCCTTGGTCATCGACCTGCTTCTCGGACTCCAGGAACGGGTACAGGTAGCCGGTTACTCGGTAGTAGCCCACGGACTCGAGCAGTCGGAGAGCCCGCGTCAGGTCATCGACCTCCAGACCGCGCTGGACTAGCCGCTCTACCTGCGCCTCGAGAGGCAACCACTTCTTCGTGTACTCCACGCGTCTCTCCCACACAAAGAAAATCAGCCCGCGCCTTGCGGCAACGGGCTGATCATGATGCTTGAGACTCTAGCACGGGCAAGAGCCTGGGTCCTAGATGTGCTACCCGGGCACGTGTTGCGTTCGAGCGCACGCGAAGCCCTAGCGTCGCGGACATGAACCCAGAGCTGGAGCAAGCCCTGCGCCTGGCTACGGACCCTCCCGGTGGCGTCTCGCTGGAAGCATTGGAAGATCTCGTTCGGGATGATCCGACGACCTGGTGGGACATCTCGGAGGCCGCCACTCACCTCAACGTCACCGCCCACACGCTGCGCTACTACGAACGCATCGGCATGGTGAGCGTCCCCCGAGACGATGCCGGGCACCGCCGCTATGACTCGCCGGCCATCCGCCGCCTGGTCTTCATCACCCGCATGCGCACGGCAGGAATGCCCATCGCCGATCTCCAGCACTACCTGGCCCTAGGGCGTGTCTGATAATGCTTCGAGGGTTTGGCTAAGGCCCTGGATCCATTCTCAGACACGCCCTAGGTCGCGGGCGAGTACCGCCGGGTAGCTCGGGCCCTCGAGGAGTGTCATGAGGATGCGGGAGCGGGTCGGGTCGGCCATCGCCCGGCCCAGCCGGTTCATCACGTCCAGCTCCTACTCGTCCGAGCCGCCGGCGGGGGCATGGGGACCCCCGCCGGCGGCTCGGACGAGTAGGAGAACTCGCCCTTGCCGTCCGGGGTGGGGCCTGCAGCCCACGAACCCTCCGCAGTGGCCTGACCGTCAGAGAACTCATAGTGCGTGTACGAGTGCTCCGTGGCCTCCTTCTTCTGCGGGAAGTTGCTCGGCACCGGCATCTCCTCCAGGCCGTCCTCCTGCAGCTCCTTCACAGCCGCCGCCCACTGGTTCTGGTGCATCGTGTCCCGGGCCAGCAAGAAGGAGAGCAGCTCCCGGATGCCCGGGTCATCGGTCATGTGATAGAGCCGGGCCACCTGGGTCCGCCCCTGCATCTCCGCGTTGAGGTTGGCGGTCATGTCGGCCAGCAGGTTGCCGCTGGCCGTGACATACGCTCCGGTCCACGGATTCCCCATGCTGTCCACGGGGCGAGCACCGGCACCGGCCACGATGGCCTGCTGCAGATCGGTGCCCCCGATGACGGCGGCCACGGCCGGGTCATCCTGGATGGCGTCGGTGGTGATCCCCACCGGGGCCTTCTCCAGCAGCTGGGCCACCATCGTTGCCAGCATCTCGACGTGACCGAACTCCTCGGCCGCCGTGCTGAAGAGCAGGTCCCGGTACTTGCCCGGAATGTGGGCGTTCCATGCCTGGAAGCTGTACTGCATGGCCACGGTGATCTCGCCGTACTGCCCGCCGATCACCTCCTGCAGCTTGCGGGCGTAGACCGCGTCAGGCTTCTCAGGACTGGAGACGTGCTGAAGCTTCTGCATTGTGGATGTACAAGAGAGGACTCCCCTCGATCAAGTCGGATGCGTGAAGGCCCGAGGGGCTCCACGCCGGACAGCATCGACGCTACGCGGGTCTGACCGACCCGTGTAGTGCTGACCCACGCCGGAACTGCATCGGTCACCACCCGCGCCATGGACGCCAGCCCCACTCGGGGGGTGAGCGCTTTCGCCATCCTCCGCCTGCGGATGCGGCGGGTAGGTGACTCTCAGAGGCACGCGGCTTAAACGGTCATTTGTGGCACGCGCCCCAGATGTCTCCGGCAGTCTCCCCACGTCGCCTGCTAGGCGGTGTGACTTGCGCCGATGAATGTCCGGTATCTCGCACAGATCGCTGTCCGGCATAACCTCAGCTGGAGAAGTTGGGGCGGGTGAGTTGTTGCCCTCCGCCCTGGTGTCGGAACCGCATCATGCCGGATCGTGGGCGCATGAGAGTGACAGTCCGTGGAAACCGCTTGGTGAGCCTAGGGGCTCGAATCACTGTCGACGTCCCTGAGGGTCCGACGCCAGAGGTGCGGATTCACGCGCCGTTCTGCAGGCGAGCGATTCCCGTCTCGGAGATCTCCGACATCACTTCAGCCAGTGATGACGGCATGAACCACGGACTCCTCAACTGGTTCGTCACGGGCCGCGCTTCAGCCCCCGGCGGGGTCCGCATCAACAACGGCGGTCGGGCCCGCGTCACGATCCGGACCCGTGACGGGTCGCTCTTCAACGTCGTAGTGGACGATCACGACCAGGCGAGCCGCCTGGTTGAGGATGTCCGGTCGATCAGAGCACGCTCATCCGGCTAAATCGGTCGTTAGTGACGAGGGGCCCCGCCATGCGCCGTGTGCGCCACCTCCGGCCCTGCCCGCCCGCCGCACGGCTCGCCACAACCAACCCGCTAGAGCGGCAGCCGTCCGTACGTTTCGAGCGAGCCCTGGGGTGCGCGGGGGCGCCCACCTGGACACCCAGTGTCACGCCGACCGGATCCCGCCCGATACGCGAAGAGTCCACCGCGCGTCGTGTGGAACCTTGCCTGCATCTCGACAGCAAAGGCCCTTGCCCACCGATCCGCATCGTGACACAGTTCACCCCATGATGCAGCAGCAGTGACGCCGTGGGTCCGACGACCCACCACCGGCCTCCCCGCGCGCCCGTCTCGAGCACGGCTCGACGGGTGCCTCTGCGCCCACCCCTTTCTTCAGAAAGCAGTCACCGCATGCCTGACATCATCGAATTCCCCCTGCCCGTCTCGTCGGACGACCCCCACTGGCGGGCCTACTGCCAGCTCGGAGACGAGTACAACCACGAACTGATCGGCACGACCGAGTGGGACGAGACCCCCACGGACGCGCTCATCCAGGCCGCCGCCGAGACCGACCACACGCTGCGCCGCTACCTGGCGTACGTCGACGGCGAGGCGGTCGGCTACGCCCGCGTCCTGATCAACCAGGTCGACGACCCTGACGCGGCCGCCCTCAACGTCTACGTCCACCCGCGGCACCGCGGACGCGGCCACGGCCGGGCACTGGCCGAGCGGCTCGTCCTGGACACCGCCGGCCTCACCCGTTTCGAGACCTGGCCGCTGACGCCGCGGCCGGTGGCCGGGCAACGGACGCTCACCCCGCCCAACGGCGCCGGCGCGGTGTCCGCCGAACATCCGGGTGTGCGTCTCGCCCAGTCCTACGGCTTCGCGCTCGTCCAGATCGAGCGGGTGAGCCGGTATGACTTCGCCGATCCGGGGATCGACCCCGCCGTCGCCCTGGCCGAGGCCGAACGCGTCTCGTCGGACTACGAGCTCCACGCCTGGGAGGGCGCGGCCGACGCGTCCCTGCAGGACGACCTTGCCGTCCTCAAGGCCCGCATGGCCACGGACGTGCCCTCCGGGGAACGCACCGTGGTGGAGCAGGTGTGGGACGCGGCCCGCGTGCGTCGCATGGACGAGCAGATCCTCACGACCGGGCGCCTCTTCCGCGCGGTGGCGCGGCACCGCGCCACCGGTCGGATCGTTGCCCTGAGCGAGCTGGTGGCGCCCCGCTCGCGCCCGGACGGGCTCATCGACCAGTGGGACACCATCGTGCTGCCCGAGCACCGCGGCCACCGCCTCGGCATGCGCGTGAAGGCGGCGAACCTCATCGCCGTGCGCGACGCGCTGCCCGGGGCCCGCGCGATCATCACGTGGAACGCCGAGGAGAACCGGCACATGCTCGACGTCAACGAGGCGCTGGGCTTCCGGCCCGTGCTGGCCGAGGCGTCCATGGAAGCGCCGGCACCGCTGCGACGTCGCTGACGGCCCGCGACCCGCGGCGCCGCCTCACCCCCGCTCGAGCGTCCGCTGGGCCGCCTCCCGCACCGCCCGCGTGAGCCGCACCAGGCGCGTCACGGGCAGTGTGGCCGCCTGCCAGTACAGGGGCACGAGGACGTCGTCGAGCCCGGGCACGCGGACCAGCCGGCCGGCGCGCACGTCCTCGACGGCCTGGGCGTCCACGAGCATCCCCCACCCCAGGCCGGCCCGGACGGACCGGTGGAACCCGTCGAACGACGGCGCCAGGTGCGTGGGCGGGGCGACGTCCAGCCCGGCGCCGCTCAGCGCGAGGCGCTGCAGGTCGTCCTTCGCGTTGTAGCGCATCATGGGCATCGCGCCGAGGTCGACGACGTCGCCCGCCGCGTGCCGGGCGAGCAGGGCGGGCGAGGCGAGCGGGACGTAGCGCATGCTCCCCAGCGGCTCCGCCGCGCACCCCTGCACCGGCTGCGGCTCCGTGGTGACGGCGGCCAGCACCTCGCCGCGCCGGAGCAGCACCTGGCCCACCTCCCGCTCCAGGGCGCGGATGCGCTGGCTGACCGCCGAGGCGCTGACGCCGAGCTCGTACGCGGCCGCCTCGAACGAGCCCTCGTCCGCGATCGCACGCAGCGCCTGCAGCTGATCAAGGTTCATGAAGCAGAGCTTAGGCACCTGCAGTTCTCTTCGTTTGGCTCAGGCCCGGCCGGGCCCTAGCGTCCTCACCCATGTGGACCCTCGCCGGCACCGGCCTGCTCACCGGACTCGCCCTCATCGTCGCCATCGGCGCCCAGAACGCCTTCGTGCTCCGCCAGGGCGTGCGCCGGGAGCATGTGGGCGCCGTCGTGCTGGTGTGCATGGCCTCGGACGCCGTGCTGATCCTGGCCGGGACCGCCGGGGTGGGTGCGCTCGTGCAGGCCGTGCCGTGGCTGCTCGAGGTGCTGCGCTGGGGCGGTGCCCTGTACCTGCTCTGGTTCGCGGTCTCCTCCCTGCGTGCCGCGCTGCGTCCGCAGGGGCTCGTGGCCGAGCAGGCGCCGCGCACCGCGGGTTCGGTCATCGCCACCACGCTCGCGCTGACCTGGCTCAACCCGCACGTCTACCTGGACACCGTGGTGCTGCTGGGCAGCCTCGCCAACCAGCACGGTCCCGACGCGCGGTGGGTCTTCGCCGCCGGCGCCGTCGCCGCCTCGGTCCTGTGGTTCACCGCGCTCGGCTACGGCGCGCGCCTGCTGGCCCGGGTGCTCGCCGACCCGAAGGCGTGGCGCGTGGTGGACGTGGTGATCGCGGTGGTCATGGCGGTGCTCGCGGTCCGGCTCATCGCCGGTTCCGGCGTGTGGGGGTGAGCCGACAGACGCCGGTTCTGGCGTCGGGCTGAATCAAGGTCGCTCAACGTCGACCCGCCAGAGCTGGGCTCGTGCGGCCTCCGCGAACAGGGGTGCACCGCACGGCACCAGCCGCTCAAGGACGTCCCTGACGGTCAACGGAGGATTCCGTGTCGCGCCCGCTTGGGCTGCGAGGGCCGTCATCACCCGAGCCGGGTCCAGGTCGAGCTGGTTCATGAAAAACTCATCCGGACTCTGCACCTCGATGTCGAAGGACTCAACGACCTCCCGCGGGAAGTCCTTCAGATTCGCCGTGACGATCAGGTCAGCACGTCCCTGGATCGCGGCGGCGACCACATGCCGATCATCGGGGTCCGGAAGATCAATCCCGGGCACGAGCTGCTCCCACCCCTCGACCCGCGCGTCGTCGAAGGCGGCGTCCATGACCCCGGCACGGTGACGCGCCGCCCCCCGACGCACGCATGTCTGGATGCATCGCTTCCAGTGCGCGCACCGTCTCGTCGAGGATCCGCCCGCTCCATACC
The DNA here is from genome assembly GCF_017168555.1 of Micrococcus sp. KRD012. Lineage (NCBI taxonomy): Bacteria > Bacillati > Actinomycetota > Actinomycetes > Micrococcales > Micrococcaceae > Micrococcus > Micrococcus sp. KRD012. Next base: position 495,092 of record NZ_JABFBB010000003.1, on the reverse strand, counting down.
GGCCGATAGAGGCCCGCCTCGGCCAGATGCAGCAAGGTGTCCGCTTGGGCGATGGGCACGAGGACGCACGCGTCGAGCACCGCGCTGAAGCGCGCCACTACCCGCGCTCACCCCGGAGGTCGGCGCGAGCCTGACGCAACGCTTCGCGGTAGGACTCCGCCTTCTGGTCGTAGAGCCCCGCAGGCGAGGCCTCCCCTACGAGGTCGCTCAGCGAGGCACGCCGCTCCCCGCGTTTCCGCTGCTGATAGGACACGACGTCTTGGAGCCGGATGCGTCGGTGCCGACCACCGGTCGTCCTCTCGTACGGCAACGCGCCCTCCTCGAGCAGCCTCACCAGCGTGGGACGACTGATGCCGAGGAAGTTCGCCGCCTCCTGTGTCGTGAGCAGCTGGTCGACGGGTGCCACCGTGATGGCCTTGCCCACCCGCATCGCCTCGACGACGTCCCGCAGGACGTTGAAAGCCTCTGGCGGCAGGGGGACCTTCTGCCCATCAGGGCCGACCAGGGCGGCCGGCTGCGTCAGGCCGTCGAGGAACCTGCCGACGTCGAGCATCTCCTCGAGGTCCGTCGGCGGCAGCACCGTGTGCTTGTCATTCACCGTCGCAGTCATGGAACAAGACTACCCGCGAAAACGAAAAATTCGCAGTTTCCTCTCGCGTCCGCTTCCCCGCTCCGGGGCGCTGCGTCAACCGCGCGCGTAGGCGAGCGACTCCTCGATGATCCCGACGACGACTGCCAGCTCTGCCTCGTCCCGCGGACCGTAGAGCATCCACTCCGTGCCGAAGTCCGCGTAGCCATGCGGTTCGAGCCATCCGAGCTCGGCCAGACGGACGCCGCGCTCGGGCGCCAGGACGAGGTGCACTGACGTGTCGTCCACCCCATGCAGGTGCACCGGCTCCCAGCGCCGGCCTGGTGAGAGGTTGACCTCCGGGGTGCGCTCCTCCGGCCGGCCTGTCAGGTGGACGGCGCGCGACGTTGCTGGCGAGACGGTGCTGTGGCCCTCCTCGACGCCGTCGAGGGCGAACACCGCAGCGACCAGACGGCCCCACAGCTCCGGCGATGATCGCTGATCAAGCTGTCGGTGGGGCCCCTCGGTCGACGTCGCGGGACGACCGCCCGGCCGGGGATCGTCAGCGGTGAGCCGGACACGGGGGCTCGCATCAGGATCCATGCAGACGATCCAGACGGGGCCCCGCCGGCCAGGCAAGGCCACCAGGCCCCCTCACTCCCCGCCCAGCTCCTCCCGGAGGAGCCGGGCACCGGCCACGAGCGCCGCCGTCTTGTCCCGCGCCACCGAGCGAGCCAGCGGCGCCATGCCGCAGTTGGTGCTCGCGATCAGCTTGTCCGCGTCCACGAACTCGAGGGTCTCCCGGAGGGTCGCCGCGACCTCCTCGGGCGTCTCGATCTCGTCGCTCGCCACGTCGATCGCGCCAACCATCACCTTCTTGCCGCGCAGCAGGCCGATGAGCTCCGCCGGCACCCGGGAGTGGTGCCGCTCCAGGGCGATCGTGTCGATCGTGGACTCGCGCAGCAGGGGGAACGACGTCTCGTACTGGCGCCACTCCTCCCCGAGCGTGGCCTTCCAGTCGTTGTTCGCCTTGATCCCGTAGCCGTAGCAGATGTGCACGGCCGTCTCACACGTCAGGCTCTCGGCCGCACGCTCGAGCGTCGCCACGCCCCAGTCGCGGACGTCGTCGAAGAACACGTTGAACGCGGGCTCGTCGAACTGCACGACGTCGACGCCCACCGCCGCCAGCTCCCGCGCCTCCTCGTTGAGGATGCGCGCGAACTCCCACGCGAGCTTCTCGCGGCTGCCGTAGTGGCGGTCGGCGAGGGTGTCGATCATGGTCATCGGCCCGGGCAGGGTCCACTTGATGGGCCGGTCCGTCCGCGCGCGCAGGGCCTTCGCGTCGTCCACGAACACCGGCGCCGGTCGGCCCACCTCCCCGACGACGGTCGGCACGCTCGCGTCGTACCGGTCGCGGATCCGCACCGTCTCACGCCGGTCGAAGTCCACGCCGCCGAGGTGCTCGATGAACGTGGTGACGAAGTGCTGGCGGGTCTGCTCGCCGTCGCAGACGATGTCGACGCCCGCGCGCTCCTGGTCGGCCACGGCGAGGGCGAGCGCGTCGAGCTGGCCCTCGCGCAGCTGCTCCCCCTCGAGCTTCCAGGGCGACCAGAGCGTCTCCTCCTCGGCGAGCCAGCCGGGCTTCGGCAGGCTGCCGACGAGGGCGGTGGGGATCAGGGTGGTCATCGGGTCTCCTCGGTGTCTCGTGCGGCGTGGGCGGCGGCCCAGCGCTCCAGCAGGTCGCGGTGCGGGCCCACGAAGTGCTCCTGCGTGTACTCCCCCTGCTCCCGGCCGAGGCGGGCCCGCTCCTCGCGGTCGTAGGCGATCCGGGTCTGCGAGAAGTCGCCGTGGTCCAGGCGCGGCCGGTACACCTCGCCGGCCCCGGCGTTCGCGTTGTAGATCTCCGGCCGGTAGATCCGCTGGAAGGTCTCCATGGTGGCGATCAGCCCGGCCAGGGAGAGGTTCGCGTGGTCGTTGAGCAGGTCGCCCCGCGAGTAGAACGCCAGCGGCGCCACGGCCCCGCGCGGCAGGAAGCACCGGATCCCCAGGCCCATCCGGCCGAAGTAGCGGTCCGTGCGGGAGGCTTCGTCCTGGCGGTATTCGACCCCGAGCACCGGGTGCTCGTTCGTCAGCCGCCGGTAGGTGCGGCTCGTGGACACGCTGATGCAGATCACGGGCGGCTGCGGGAACCGATCCCGGTACGCCTGCGAGTCGAGCAGGTGCCGGAACAGCCGCCCGTGCAGGTCGCCGAAGCCGTCGGGCTCCTCGGTCCCCGGCGACGTCGCCGCGTGCGCGGGCAGCACCACGGAGAAGTCGTGGTCGCGGACGTAGGAGGAGAAGTTGTTCCCCACACTGCGGCCGAGCACGGCGCCCGTCGCGCGCTCGACCACCCGCACGTCGAGCATCTCCATGAGCGGGAAGTCGACGTCTGCGCCGTCGTCGGCGGTGAAGTGCACGTCGATCGAGACGATCTCGATCCGTGCCGTGTAGCGGTCCCGCTCCGGGTTGTCCCAGGGGGCGAGGTCGTTGAGGCGCCCGTCGATCATGGCCAGGGCGGCGCGCAGGTTCTCCCGCCGGTCCGCGCCGCGGGCGAGGTTCGCGAAGTTCGTGGTGGCGCGCGTGCTGGCGGCGGGCGTGTAGTCCTCGTCGAACGGCGTGGTGTGGATGCTGAACGTCAGGTCGTCCACGCGGGTGGGCACGGTGCTCGGGACAAGGGTGGCGTGGCTCATCGGGTCCTCTCCGGAGTGCGGGCGCGGGTGGTGCGGTGGTGGGCGGGACGGGGCACCGTGGACGACGACGGCGCCCCGCGGCCGGCGGCGACGCGTGCGGCGCACTCGAGGCCCGCCTCGAGGTCCGCCTGCAGGTCGGCCACGTCCTCGATGCCGACGGAGAGCCGGACCAGGTCCGTGGGGACGGCCAGGGGCGTGCCCCGCACGGAGGCGTGGGTCATCTCGGAGGAGTAGCAGAGCAGCGATTCGACCCCGCCGAGGCTGACCGAGAGCGCGAACAGCTCGGTGGCCTCGGCGAAGGCGCGGGCCGCGGCCTCTCCCCCGGCCAACCGGATGGAGACGATCCCGCCGAAGCCGTCCATCTGCCGCGCGGCGAGTGCATGGCCCGGGTGGTCGGGCAGCCCGGGGTAGAAGACCTGGGCGACCTCGGGGCGGCCCTGCAGCCAGTCCGCGAGCGCGGCGGCGTTGGCGCCGTGCCGGTCCATGCGCAGGCCGAGCGTCTTGAGGCCGCGGGCGGCGAGGTAGGAGTCCTGCGGGCCGGCGACCGCACCGGCGGCGAACTGCTGGTAGGCCACCGCCTCGGCCAGCGCCCGGCCGCGGAACTCGCGGTCGGCCACCACCACGGCGCCGCCGAGCACGTCCGAGTGCCCGCCGATGTACTTGGTGGTGGAGTGCACCACCACGTCCGCGCCGAGGTCGAGGGGCCGCTGGAGGTAGGGCGAAGCGAACGTGTTGTCCACGACCAGCAGCGCGCCGGCGTCGTGGGCGATCTGCGCCCAGGCGGCCAGGTCCGCGATGCCGAGCAGCGGGTTGGAGGGCGTCTCCACCCACAGCAGCGCGGTGCGGCCGGGACGGACGGCCGCGGCGACCGCCGTCGGGTCGGTGATGTCCACGGGGGTGTTGGACACACCCCACGGCTCGAGGACGGTGGTGATGAGGCGGTGGGTGCCGCCGTAGCCGTCGCCGCCCAGCACGATGTGGTCACCGGGGCGCAGCACGGCCCGCAGGAGGGCGTCCTCGGCGGCGAGCCCGGAGGCGAACGCGAACGCCCGGTCGCCGTGCTCGAGGGCGGCGAGCTGGGTCTCGAAGCCGTTCCGGGTCGGGTTGGAGCCGCGGCTGTACTCATGCCCGGCGCGCAGCACGTTGATGCCGTCCTGCACGAAGGTGCTGGTCTGGTAGATCGGCGGCACCACGGCGCCGGTCAGCGGGTCGGGCTCCTGCCCGGCGTGCACGGCGGTGGTGGTGAAGCCGCGGACGGCGGGACGGGACACGGAGCGGGTGGTGTGGTGGACGGCGGTCATCTCAGCGCACCTCCTGGGTGACGGCGGCGGTCTCGGGGACGGCGGGCGTGGTGGCGGGGACGGCCGGCCCGGCGGCGGTCACCACGGCTAGGGCACGGTCCAGGTCTGCGATCAGGTCGTCGGGACACTCCAGCCCGATGGAGAGCCGGACGGTGGTCTCGGCGATCCCGGCGTCCTCGCGCTGCTGCTGCGTCAGGCGACAGTGCGTCATGGTCGCCGGGTGGGAGACGAGGGACCGGGCGTCGCCGACGTTGACCACCAGCTGGAACAGCTCGAGCGCGTCGAGGAACGGGGCCACGGCCTCGGGGCCGCAGGCCAGGTCGAAGGAGAACACCGAGCCGACGCCGTCCGGGAAGTCGCGGGCGGCCAGCACCGCGCTGGGATGCCCGGCCACGCCGGGGTGGTGCACCCGCGCGACGGCGGGGTGCCCGGCCAGGTGTTCGGCCACGGCGAGGGCGGTGGCGGTGTGGCGGGCCACGCGCAGGTCGAGCGTCTCGAGCCCCTGGATGAACTGCGCCGCGCTCGCGGGGGCGAGGGTGGGGCCGAGGTCGTGCAGGAACTTGCTGCGGGCCAGCGTCAGGTAGGCGCCGCGGCCGTGCCGCTCGACCAGCGTCTGCCCGCCGTAGCGGGCCTTGGGCCGGGCCAGCTGCGGCCACCGGTCCGGCGCCGCGCCGTAGTCGAACGTGCCGCCGTCCACGATCGCGCCGCCGAGCACCGCGCCGTGCCCGCCGAGGAACTTGGTGGCCGAGTGCACGACGACGTCGGCGCCGTGCTCCAGCGGCCGGTAGAGGGCCGGCGTCGCGAGGGTGCTGTCCACCACCACGGGCACACCGGCCGCGTGGGCGAGGTCCGCGAGCGCCGGCAGGTCCGGGAGGGTGGCGAGCGGGTTGGTGATGGCCTCGAGGAAGAACGCGCGCGTGTCGGGCCGGACCGCGGCGGCCCACGCGGGCGGGTCCGCCGGGTCCGCGAAGGTGACCTCGATGCCGAAGTCCGCGAACGTGTCCGTCAGCAGGTCGACGGTGCCCCCGTAGAGCTGGCTGGAGGCGACCAGGTGCTTGTCGCCCTGCAGCAGCGCCAGCAGGGACAGCGCGACGGCGGCCTGGCCGGTGGCCGTGGCGATCGCGCCGATGCCGCCCTCCAGTGCGGCGAGGCGGTTCTCGAACACCGCGACGGTCGGGTTGCCCGTGCGGCTGTAGGTGAAGCCGGGGGTCTCGAGCCGGAACATCGATGCCGCCGTGGCGTGGTCCGGGAAACGGAACGCCGTGGTCTGGTGGATGGGCGGGACGACCGGCCGGTGGGGTGCGGCGGGCTCGTAGCCGGCGTGGACTTGCTGTGTGGCGTGACGGGGCATCTGCTCTCCTCCATCGGTCCTGGCGGTAGCACCGGGCCTGCCGTTCCCGGGGGTCCGGGTCCGGCGGGCGGGTTGCTGCGGCGTCGTCGAGCCAGATCTCTCGGCCGCTCTGGATGGGTGGTGAGCCCATCCCACGCGGTGGGCCGCCGCGAGTCCAGCGGGCGGCCGGCTCGCGCGTCACATGAGCCGCCACCGCGCCATCCAGGACCGGCCGGAGCCTCTCCGGGGCGCGGCGGGCCGTGGCAGACCCGTGTGACGGACCGGCGTGGAGGGGGGGTGTGTCAGACTCCCGGGCATGACGCAGAGCACACCGGGCGGACCGGCCACGGGCCTGCCCGACTTCCGTCCCTCGGGCAACCAGGGCGTGGACCCGGCGCTGTACGAGATAGAGAACGCGGCCATGGACCGTGAGGGCGCCCTCTGGGCGGCGCTGCAGGAGGCGGCGCCTTGGGCCGGGCGGACGCTGCTCGACCTCGGTGCGGGCACCGGCTTCTGGCTGCCCCGCTACGCCGACGCGGCCGAGACGATCGCCGTCGAGCCGGACGTGCGCCTGCTGGGGGCCGCCCGCGCCCGCCCCGGCGGGGCGCGCGTGCTGTACGGCTCGGCCGAGCAGATCCCGCTGCCGGAGGCGAGCGTCGACGTCGTGCATGCCCGGTTCGCGTACTTCTTCCCGCACCCGCGCTGGGACGTCCGACCCGGCCTGGACGAGGTCGCCCGGGTGCTGCGGCCCGGCGGCGCGCTCGTGGTGATCGACAACGACACCGAGCGCGGCCAGTTCGCCGAGCTGCTGCGGGCGAGCACGAACGCCGCGGCGCAGGGCCAGGACACGTACGCCCGCGAGTGGTGGGCCGGCGTCGGGGCCCAGACCCGCGAGGTCATGAGCTCGTGGACCTTCGACTCCCGCGCCGACCTCGAGGCCGTCCTGCGGCTGGAGTTCGAGCGAGGGGTCGCCGACGCGTGGCTCGCCGAGCACCCCGCAACGACGTCGCTGAGCTACGGCTACCTGCTCCACGTGTGGCGGTGAGCACGGACCCGCGTCGTCAGACGCCTGCCCCCCGCACCCCTGACGCTGAGACGCCCCCGCCGCCGGAAGGACGGGCGCGGTGGCTGGTCGCCTCCAACGCCCTCGACGCGGGTGGCCGGTCCGCCACGGACGTCGCCCTGGACGTCCTGGCGGTGCTCCTGCTCGGCGTGGGCGCCGACGGCATGGGCGTGCTGATGACGCTCTCCGGGTTGGGATTCCTCCTGCTCGGCGTGCCCATCGGCATCGTGGTGGACCGACACCTCAGCCCGCGGCTGCTCGCGGCCACCGGCCTCGCCAAGGCGGCGGTGCTCGGCTCGCTCGTCGTGGCGTGGGCGCTCGACGCGCTCACGTTCGGCCACCTCGCCGCCGTCATGGCCCTGCTGGGCGTGCTCACGGTGCTGGCCGAGACCACCCAGACCGCGCTCGTGCCGCGCGTCGTGCCGGCCACCGCCGTCGCCCGCCTGACGGCGCGGCTCGAGTCCGCCGACGCCGCCCTCGTGTTGATCGTGCCCGCCGCAGCGGGCGTCCTCGTCGGGTCGCTGGGCGCGGGACCCGTGCTCGGCATCGCGACGGCGTTCCTCTTCGCGGCGGCGATCGTCGCGCTCCGGGTACGGCTGCGGCCCTCCGCCGCGGCGGACATTCCGGACGACGACGGGGACCCCGGCGTCGCGGACGTCCTCTCCCGCTGGGCCCGGTTCGGGAAGGACGCCGCGGAGGGGTGGACGGTCCTGCGGCGCACCCCGGTCCTGTGGCTGCTGACGATGGGGTCGGTGGCCGCCAATGTGGGCATGGCCCTCTTCGCCCCGGTCGAGGCGGTCTGGATCCTGACCGACCTGCGGCTCGGGCCGGAGTTCCTGGGCGTCCAGATCACCGCGGGCGCGGTCGGGGCACTGGCGGCCTCGTCCCTGGCGGGCCGGGCCATCGACCGCCTGGGCGAGCGCCGGTGCATCCTCCTCGGCTCGGTCGGCTGCGCCGTGGCCGTGGGGCTGCACCTGCTGGCCTACGTCGACCGCGCTCATGCCGGGCCGTGGCTGCTGGCCGGCGCGGCCCTCTGGGGGTTCATGGTCCTGCTCGGGAACATCACCCAGGCCGCCGTGACCGCCCGCGCCTGCCCCGAGGGCACGCTCGGGCGGGTCACCGCGATGCGCCGCACCCTCACCCGGGGCTCCGTGCCGCTGGCGACCCTCGCGGGAGGTGCGCTCGGGGCGACGCTCGGGGTCGGCTGGGCGCTCGCGGGGTGGCAGGTCCTGGCGGTGGTCTCGCTGGCCGCCGTCGTGCCGGCCGCGCGGTGGGTGGATGCGGGGCGCGACGACGTCGACTGAGGCCGAGACGCTGACGCGGACGCCGAGGTCGCTTAATGTGTGGCCATGGTCAGCCGCCCCGTGCTCCAGCAGCCGGTCGTCGACGCCGCCGACATCCGTTCCGTCGCGGAGTTCTACCGCGAGCTCCTCGGCCTCCACTACCGCGCGGGCGACGAGCTCGCGGACGGCCGCGAGCCGGACAGCGCGGACTGGCTCGTGCTGCTGGACGACGACGGCCGCCGCGTCCTGACATTCCAGCGCACCGAGGAACTGAAGCCCAGCACGTGGCCGTCACCCGAGGTGCCGATGCAGCTGCACCTGGATTTCACCGTGCCGGACCGCGATTCCCTCGACGCGGCCCACGACCACGCGCTGCGCCTGGGCGGGCGTCTCGTCCTGGACCGCTCCGACGACGAGGACGAGCCCCTGTACGTGTTCGCGGACCCGGCCGGCCACCCCTTCTGCGTCTTCGTGGGGTGAGCGCGGCAGACCGCGGCACGGCTCAGTGCCGTCGGTAAGGTCGTCGGGTGATCCCGCAACCCACCGATCGACTCACGTTCCGGTGCATGACCGACGCTGACCTCGACGACATGTGCCGGCTCCTCGGAGACGCGGAGGTCATGCGCTACTACCCGCGAGCCAAGTCGCGCAACGAGGTGCAGCGGTGGACCCGACCCGGACGCGGCCGATCCGATGGGCCCGATGCCCCACGACCCCTCCTGGGCCGGCGGCGGGGACGACTCCCTGCTCCAGCGCGCCGCCGAGACCGCCCGCGACCTGCTGCCCGGCAAGGACTGACCCGGGGGCCTCCGGCAGGAGGGCCAGGGGTGGGCGTGTCGGCCTGACCCTTGGTTGACTTGCGACGACGTCGGCCCACCCCACCCCGGGCGCCGTCGGACAGGGGGCGCTCACCCGGCGCCCCTCCCACCACGCCTGAGGAGGGCACCCATGGCTGATCAGCAGATCCCCGAGACGAAGAACTCCGACGCCCCCGGCGACCAGGACCAGGCCGCGCAGCAGGCGCCCGCCGAGGTCGACGGCCTCGCGGCCAAGGCCGAGCAGTCCGAGAAGGAGACCGAGGAGAACGACGAGGGCGGCTACGGCCAGTGACCGACCACCTCGTCCCACCGACGACGCCCCGGGTGCCGCGCGCATCCGGGGCGTCGTCGCGCCCGGGGGGGCGTCAAGGTCGGCATCCGATGCCCCATCCCCTTGCACCCACCGGCAGTCGATGACTGAGTGTCACTCAGAGATATATCCCTCAATGATTCTCGGGGAGTGGCGGGACCCCGATGATCCGCATCTCCACACCACGTTGAAGAAGCTCAGGGATGCCGGGTTCATCGAGGAGTTCGACGGCGACGACGCCCGACGCGTCCATCGCCTCACCCCCGGGGACGCGGCGTCCTGATGAGCGACATCGAGCGCCGGCGCGGAATCCTGGCGATGGCCGACCAGATCATGGAGACGACATGAGCACCACACGCATGAGCAGTGGGCCGGCCTTCACCCCGGAGAAGGACCTCGCGAGGTTCGAAGACACGGCCCGCCGCGGCCAGCGGCTGACCGGGTTCTCCCTGGCCGCCCACGGCTGGCGCTTCGAGGACGCCGAGCCCGAGGACGTCGTCTTCGACATGTCCTACGAGACCGACCCCGACGACCACCACTTCGATCTCTTCCGGGCCGCCGGCTGGACGCCCGCGCTCACCTACGGCCACATCCGCCTCCTCAAGGCCGCCCCCGGTACCACCCCCGTCCACACCGGCACGGAGTCACGACTCGAGGAGGCGCTCGGCAACCGCGCCCTGTTCCTGCGGTACACCGCAGTGACGATCGCCGCCGTGCTCCTGGTGGTGCTGGCGATGGCGGCCGCCGACTGGCCTCTTGCGGCGGTGCTCGCCACCGTCGCGGGCCTCTACGTCCTCTCCTTCACGGACCTCGAATGGCGAGGACTCATCGGCTGGGGGCTCTTGCTGCTGGGTCTGGCGTTCCACATCGTCCGGTTCGGGCTGAAGCCCCCGTCGGACCCGGACCGGCGCCGATGACCACCGCGCCGGCCGAGGCGGCGCGCACCGCCGTCGTCGAGCCGCCGCCCGGCTACGCGGTGCTGGGGTGGGCGTTGGTGTTCGTCACGGCGCTCCCCTTGGTCCTCTTGCTCGTGCTGGATCCGGCCCTACGGTCGGCGGGCATCCTCGTGATCGCCGCGGTGAGCCTCGGGCTGGTCGTGTGGCTGAGCCAGGTGGCGTTCCTGCGCGCCCGCATCGAGCTCGCGGCGGACCCCGCCGCCGGCGTACTCCGCCTCCGGGCCCCGCTGTACTCCCGTGAGCTGCCCCTGGACTCACTGGCCACGGTGGAGGTCCAGGACGACGTCGGGCCGGGCGGCGCCTACATCAACTGGCCAGTGACGGGGCGGGCCCGCTCCCGCCGCGGCGTGCGGCTGGACCTCGGCGGCCCCGCCGGGCTGGTCCTCGCCACCCACGACGGACAGCGGTTCACTGTGGTGACCCCGGATCCAGAGACGGCCGCGGAGCTGCAGGCGACGTCGAGCGGCGACGTCCGGAATCGACTGCAGAAGTGACCCCTCTGACGCCCGCTGACACCCCCAGAAGGGTCACTTCCGCAGTCGATTCTCAGGTGTGCGCGCGACGCCCGTCCGTCGCACCCGCCCCCGCCCGCCGCATCGGCACGTGCGGGATGCCGTCCTCGAGGAACTCCGGCCCGTCCGGCGCGTAGCCCCAGCGGGCGTACCAGTGCGCCAGGTGGGCCTGGGCGTCCAGCACGCTCGGCCGCCCGCCGATCCGGGCGACCGCCTCGTCCAGCAGCGCCCCGGCCAGGGCCCGGCCCCGCGCGTCGGGGTGGGTGACGACGCGGCCGATGCGGGCGACGTCGCCGTCGTCCAGCAGCCGCAGCGTGGCGACGGGCGTGCCCGCCTCGTCCTCGACCCACAGGTGGACGGTGGCCGGCTCGAGGTCGCGGCCGTCCAGGTCCAGGTAGGGGCAGTCCTGCTCGACGACGAACACCAGCGACCGCAGCTGCCAGAGGCGGTAGGCCGTCGTCCGGTCGAGCTCGTCGAAGCCCGCGGCATGGACGGCAGGGGCGGGGCCGGGTGT
>NZ_JABFBB010000003.1:438241-483608 GCF_017168555.1 Micrococcus sp. KRD012 | reverse complement strand
CCCCTGACCCACCCCTGCATCCCAGCCCCAGCTCATTCCCACCCCGACGGCACGGTGCCGTCGCCACCGACCGAAACGGATCCCTTCGTGAGCACACCGACCCGCAATCCGACCCCCTCTGATCCGTCAACACCGGGCACCACATCCCGCAAGGCCAAGACCATCGTCTGGGTCGTACTGGCCGCTGTGGTGCTGGCCGGGCTGATCGTCGGAGTGGTGGCCGCCAGCGGCCCCCGCGACGCCGCCCCCCAGGGCTCCGGGCAAACTGCCTCCTCCGGGACCGGGCAGAGCGCCCCCTCGGAGGCCACGCCGGTGATGCGCCCAGACAGCCGGGTACTGTCCAAGGCCCCGAACGAGCAGGCCGTGCTGGTGGAGTTCCTGGACTTCGAGTGCGAGGGCTGCAAGGCCGCCTACCCGGTCGTGGAAGAACTGCGCGCCGAGTACGCCGACACGGTGACCTTTGTGCACCGCTACTTCCCGCTGCCCGGACATCCCAACTCGATGACCGCCGCCGTAGCCGTGGAAGCCGCCGGCCAGCAGGGACAGTACGAGGCGATGTATCAGCAGATGTTCGACACCCAGGAGCAGTGGAGCCATACCACTGAGGACCGGAGCCCGGTGTTCCGCGGTTACGCCGAGGATCTCGGCCTGGACATGGCCGCCTACGATGCCGCGGTGGCTGACCCGGCCACCCGCGACCGCATCGAGGCCGACGTGGCCGACGGGACCGCGCTGGGCGTGCAGGGCACCCCGACCTTCTTCCTGGACGGACAGATGCTCACTCTGAACACCCTCGAGCAGTTCCGCGCCGAGGTCGACGCCGCCGCCACGACGGACTGACCGGGCCCATGAGTGTCCCCGACACCGACACCAATTCACCCGTGACGATCCCCACGACCACCACCGACCGCCCTGCCGGTACCGGGCAGGCCTCCGACGTAGCGGGGATACCGACTGTCGCCCGGCACCGTCCGTTCGGCCTGGTGCTGTTGATCACCGGGGTGGTCGGCTGGGTGGCCTCGGCGATCCTGGTGCTCGAACGCCTGGAGCTGTACGAGGATGCCGGGTACATCACCAGCTGTGACATCAACCCCTGGGTGTCTTGCGGGAAGGTGATGGGGACCTGGCAGTCCGAGCTGTTCGGCTTCCCCAACCCGTTGATCGGCATCGTGGCGTTCGCCGTGGTCATCACCACCGCCATGGTGACCCTCTCCGGGGCGAGCCCCGGGCGCTGGTACTGGGCCGGCCTGCAGGCCGGGGTCACCGCCGGCACGGTGTTCACCATCTGGCTGTGGTCCCAGGCGTTGTTCGAGATCCACATCCTGTGCCTGTACTGCATGATCGTGTGGGCGGCGATGATCCCGCTGTTCATCCTGCTCACCGTGCGCAACCTCGCCCACGGCGTGATCCCCGCGCACGCCGCGGTGGTGCGGTTCTCCGCCGGCTGGGCCGGAACCCTGGTGGCCATCGCCTATGTGGCCGTGGCCGCCTCGGTGTTCTGGACCTTCTTCCCGGCCCTCACCGGTTACTGACACACCAGCCGCACTACGGCCCGCCCACGCGCCCGCAACGAGGAGAAACCACACCATGGCCGAGACCGACGTGCTAGTTGTTGTGGGTCATGAGGTTCTTGCCACGGGGTACGGGCTGAGATGAGACGAGCGGGCCTCTCCCGCAGGATGGAAGTTCCTCAACAACCCACCTGCCAGAAGAGACCCGCTCATGACTCACGCTAACGCACCCCTGACCCCGACCGGCCGTCTCAGGATGGTCCACCGCCACCTGCACGACGGGATCCCGCAGGCACACGTGGCAGCCGAGTTCCGGGTGAGCCGGCCCACGGTGGCCACCTGGGTCGCCCGCTACCGCGCCCAGGGAGAAGCCGGCCTTCAGGACCTGCCCAGCCGGCCGCACCGTTCACCTGCCCAGCTCGATCCGGTCCTGGTCGCCCAGATCCACGCCCTGCGGCGGGAGCGCAAGTGGTCCGCACGGCGCATCCATCACCACCTCGCCTCCGAAGGCCACCAGCTGTGCCTGCGCACCGTGGGGAGGTGGATGCACCGGCTGGGCATCTCCCGGTTGCGAGACCTCGCGCCCACGGGTGAGGACCTGCGCCAACGACCACAGAAGATCACCGCCCGCGGCCCGGGGCACATGGTGCACCTGGACGTGAAGAAAATCGGGCGCATCCCCGAGGGGGGCGGCTGGCGTGCTCACGGCCGGGACTCCGAGAACGCGCGAGCGGCCAAACGCGGGCCTGGCCGGCGGGTCGGCTACACCTACCTGCACTCGGCGATCGACGGGTACACCCGCCTGGCGTACACCGAGGCGTTGGAGGACGAGAAGGCGGTGACCACGATCGGGTTCTTCTGCCGGGCGAGGGCGTTCTTCGCCGCCCACGGCATCACCGTGGACCGGGTGATCACGGACAACGGCAACAACTACCGGGCCGCGGACTTCACCCGGAAGGTGGTCTCGCTCGGAGGCCGGCACCACCGGATCCGCCCCTACACCCCGCGTCACAACGGGAAGGTCGAGCGGTACAACCGGCTGATGGTCGACGAGGTCCTCTACGCCCGCCCGTACTCCTCAGAGCACGCACGGCGTGAGGCCCTGGCGGTGTGGGTGAACCACTACAACTACCATCGGCCTCATACCTCCTGCGGAGACGCTCCTCCGGCCTCACTGGCACCGACCCGAGTCAACAACGTCATGCCCTCCTACAGCTAGTGATCGGCGCCCGCCAAGCAGGGCTGGCGCTCGGGCACTACCTGAGGCGTGAGGAGCCGAGCTGTCGGCAAAGCCGGACACAGGTTGGGAAACCGAGAAGGGCAGGCAGTAGGTTCCTTGTCCAACAGGCCCTCTACCGCCACGTCGCGACAACCGGGCAGCTCCGTGAGGATGGAGGCAAGGTCCTCGCCCGGAAAGGAAGTACATGATCGGCTGGCTGGAGCGGTGGCAGATTCCCTTGTACCTGGTTGCCCTGGGAGCCGGTGCCGCTTGCGGAAGCGGCATAACCGAACCGACACCGTGTCCACGATCAAGGGCCAAGGCCCCACTCCTACTCCGGCCTCACCTGACCCCGCTCCGGCACCACCACCGCGGCCGAAGTCGCCGACGTTTGATCGCCTCGATGAAGGGAAATTCGCTATGCCGCCGATCGACCAGTGGGTCACGTTCGAACCCCTCACCGGCTCACCCGTCGGCATCGCCGCTCTGCTGTTCGCGGCACTGTATCTGCGAGGAGCGATCTGGATGTGGCGAAACAGGCGCCGTTGGGCGATCGCCCGCACAGCATCGTTCCTGATCGGGTGCGCCCTGATCTTCGCTATCACGATGTTCGGTGTGAACCGTCTCGCGACGGAATCCATCACAGCGCTGGTGTTCCAGCAGATCACCCTGCTGACCGTCGTTCCGCCGCTCCTCATCGCAGGGTCACCCGGGCTGCTGCTCCTGCGCAGCACACCGCACACCGGCCTCGGGCGTCTCGTGCTCCGTGCCGCGCACGGGGGACTGCGCTCACGATTCTGGAGCGCCGCACTGCACCCTGTGGTCGCCATCGTCATTGCGATACTGCTGTACCCGGTCCTCTACCTGACCGACGCGATCAGCGTCATCATGCGCATCCCCTTCGGCCAGGACGCCTTGCTCTTCGTCATCCTCGTCCTCGGCATCGTCTCGGCAACACCGCTATGGTCCTCCGATCCGCTACCGCGCCAACCCTCCTTCGCCGCACGATTCGTCGATATCGCCGTCGAGATCCAGATCCACGCCATTTTCGGCCTGATCCTGCTCCGTACCGCCACACCGCTGTTCAGCGCATACGCCACCCCCACAGGCAGCCATGACCCCGTCATCGACCAGGCGATCGCCGGCACGCTGGTATGGACCTACGCGGAGCTGCCGATGTTCGTAGTGCTCATCGTCTGCCTGTCCCGCTGGCGAGCCCGCGACGTGCGCACCTCGAGACAGCGACAGAAAGCCGAGGACGCCGAACTCGACTCTTACAACGAGTACCTCGCCAGCCTCTCCCGAAGACGGAACGAGAGCTAGGGCATGTCTGACAATCGTTTGGACCACGCGAGCACAGCGTTCAACACCACGGCGGCCCGGTAGACGATCGCGTACTTGTCGTACCGGGTCGCCAGGCCCCGCCATTGCTTCAGGTGCGCGTACTGGCGCTCGATCACGTTCCGGCCCTTGTAAGCCTGCGAGTCCAGGCCCACGGGACGGCCACCGGCCGAGCCGCGGCGCCTGCGGTGGCCCTGCTGATCCGCCGGTTCAGGGATGACCGCCTTGATACCGCGGGCACGCAGGTGGGAGCGGATCGCCCTGGAGGAGTACGCCTTGTCACCCAGGACCGCGTCGGGGCGGGTGCGAGGCCTTCCTACCGGCCGTGCCACACGCAGTTGCCCCAGTAGGGGCAGCAGCATCGGGGAGTCTCCTGCTTGGCCGGGGGTGATCAGGCTGACCAGCGGCAGCCCGGTCCCGTCCACGAGCTGATGGATCTTCGTGCTCAGCTCGCCCCGTGAGCGCCCGACGCCGTGATCGGTCGGCTCCTCATGCGGATTCTTGTAGTTCGACCCATCCCCCTTGTGTGGCGGGTGATGTTCGTGGCGTGCTGGTGGGCGCGGGCGATCGTGGAGTCCACCGAGACCGACCAGTCGATCAGACCTTCAGCGTCCGCGGCGGCGGTCAGCGTCGCCAGCACCGTGTCCCAGGTGCCTTCTTCGGCCATGCGCCGATGCCAGGTCCACACGGTCTGCCAGGGCCCGTAGACCTCGGGCAGATCCCGCCAAGCGATTCCGCACCGGTATCGGTAGATGATCGCCTCCACCATGGTGCGGGCATCGGCGAACGGCCTGCCGGCCCGGCCGGTCCGGGCAGGGAGCATCGGGGCGATCAACTCCCATTGGGCATCGGAGAGCATCTGGAACCGGGACATGCCCCCAGGGTGCCAGCTGACCCGTGGATCCATTCTCAGACACGCCCTAACCCCTGGGCCTCGCCCCGCGACGTGCGCCAGCAGGTGCGTCCCTCTTTCCGCAGAAGGTCGGGGGTCCTCAAGACCTTGTGCAACTGGTGTCACCCCAGAGCCGCTCGGAGCGTCCAGGCGGGTATGCCAGAAGCGACCCCCTGTCCCTCAGGGGATGGTGGGGGCGTTGTCCTGGTGTGAGGGCGAGGTCCTGATCCTTCAGAGGCGGCATGGCGGTCCGTCGTGCGGGGGTCAGATCAGCGGTGCGGCGCTCACGGACAGGTTGGTGCCCACACCCGTGGCGTTGAGGTAGACGACGGTGGTGCCGTAGCCGGAGACCGTGATGGACCGGTAGAGGGAGATGGCCGTGACGGCGGTCGAGCTGGCGCCCGTGGACCCGGCGACGCTGTAGGGGGACTGCCCCGTGGTGCCGCAGGCCTCAGTGCGGTCCAGGCCGAGCCGGCAGGTACCGTCGGTGCGTCCTACGGATCCGTTGGCCGGGACGGCGAGGCCGTTGGTCGCGTTGTAGGTCTTCCCGTTGTTCAAGGCGATCCGGGAGGTGCCGCCGTTGCTGGTGGAGGAGACGGATCCGGTGCGCACCCCGCAGGCCGCGGCCTCGTCGCTGAGGCGGAAGTCGAAATCGAGGGCCACCTGCTTGTTGGACAGCCTGCCGAGCGTCTCGTTGGTGATGCGCAGGTAGGTCAGGGTGAACGCCGAGGCTGGGAGGGGCTTGCCTGCGGTGTACCCCGCGCAGGAGGAGGCGGCCATGGCGGGCGCGGCCGTCGATGCGGCCACGGCCGGCACGGCCCAGGCGAGGCCGGTGGCTACTGAACGGCGGGAGATTTCCATGAGGGGTACTCCAGTTAGGGCACACAAAAGAATTCAGGTGCACACGATTAGGTTCGTGAAAGCAGGAGTGTTCGGCTACGGCCGTCGGTGCATCTGAGACTGCCGGGGTGCCGGGGTGTGGTCAGACCACCTGTCTCCTCAGAGTTCAGGTATGTTAAATCTCATGCATGCATCGCCATTGGAGCCTCGGATGACCGCCGGTGTGGATCGGCCGGCGGATGGCAAGGTCGCCGTGGAGAGGGTGGATCGCCCCGGTCGTCGGGGAATGCGGCTGCTGGGGCCGGCCTTCGTGGCGGCGGTGGCCTATGTGGACCCCGGCAATGTGGCTGCGAACCTGACGGCGGGGGCCCAGTACGGGTACCTGCTGGTCTGGGTGCTGGTCGCAGCGAACCTGATGGCCATGCTCGTGCAGTACCTCTCGGCGAAGCTCGGGCTCGTCACCGGCCGCTCGCTTCCGGAGCTGCTGGGGCACCGGTTGCCGCGCGGGCGGCGTTTGGCGTACTGGGTGCAGGCGGAGATCGTGGCCGCCGCCACGGATCTGGCCGAGGTGATCGGAGGGGCCATTGCCCTGCACATCCTCTTCGGTATCCCCCTGCTGGCCGGCGGGGTGATCGTCGGGGTGGTCTCGATGATCCTGTTGGGTGTGCAGTCCCGGCGCGGGCAGCAGCCCTTCGAGTTCGTCGTCATGGGCCTGCTGGCCGTGATCACCCTCGGGTTCGTCTCGGGACTGTTCTACGGGCCCATCTCCTGGGGTGAGGCCGTGGCGGGCATGGTCCCCCGGTTCGAGGGAACCCAGACGGTGCTCCTGGCGGCCGGCATGTTGGGGGCCACGGTGATGCCCCACGCGATCTATGTGCACTCAGCTCTGGCGCGTGACCGCCATCAGGGGGCCCACGCTCATCCGGGCACCCTTGGCAGGCTGCTGCGGGCCACCCGGTGGGATGTGGGGCTGTCGCTTCTGGTGGCAGGGTCGGTGAACATCGCGATGCTGCTGCTGGCGGCGGCCAATCTCTCCGGGGTCTCCGGGACGGACAGCATCGAAGGTGCCCATGCGGCGATTACGGCCGCGCTGGGCCCCACGGTGGGTGTCCTTTTCGGCGTCGGCCTGCTGGCCTCCGGGCTGGCCTCCACCGCGGTGGGCTCCTATGCGGGGTCGGAGATCATGGGCGGGCTGCTGCACTGGCGCATCCCTCAGATGGTGCGACGGGTGCTCACGCTGATCCCCGCGCTGTTGGTCATCGCCTCCGGGGTGGATCCCACCTGGGCGCTCGTCCTCTCCCAGGTGCTGCTCAGTGTCGGCATCCCCTTCGCCATGATCCCCCTAGTCCGCCTGACCGGTGCCCGGGCCGTGATGGGCCGACACGTGAACTCCGCGCCCCTGCAGACGGCGGCATGGGTGGTCGTGGCTCTGATCGTGGCCCTGAACGCCGTGCTGCTGTGGCTGACGTTGACCGGGCAGGAGTGAAGGAGGCCCCGCTATCGTGCAGGCCATGAGCCTTGACGAGATCACTCCGGTGGCCCAGGACTACCTCAAGGCAATCTGGTCTGCCACGGAGTGGGGAGACGCGCCGCTGAGCACGAAGAGCCTGGCCGCACGAATGGGCACCACCGCGCCCAACGTCACCGAGACGGTCAAGCGCCTGGCAGCTCAGGGCCTGGTCGAGTACCAGCCCTACAAGCCCGTGACCCTCACCGGGAAGGGACGCGAGCACGCGATCGCGATGGTGCGCCGACACCGGCTGCTGGAAAGCTTCCTCGCCGCGACCCTGGGCTACTCCTGGGACGAAGTCCACGCGGAAGCCGAACGACTCGAGCACGCCGCCTCCGACGAGCTGATCGAGCGGATCGATCAGATGCTGGGCCGCCCCACGCGCGATCCCCACGGCGACCCCATTCCCACTCCCGAAGGGCAGCGGGCACAGCCAGCCCACGCGGTCCGCCTGGACGTGGCCGAGCCGGGGTTCTACCGGGTCCTACGCATCTCCGACGCCGACCCGCAGCGTCTGGTCCGCTTCCAGCAGGCCGGACTCGTTCCCGGCACTGTCGTCGAGGTGACCGAGGCGGGCCACTCCCGACTGCGCGTGGTCGCAGTCGGGCCCGTGGAACTCATCGAGACGGATGCGGCTGCCATCTGGCTGGTGCCGAGCGCGACTCGAGGATGAATCGTCCTCACCTTCATTGCGCAGCGGTGCCGCCCCCGTCGAGAAGCAGGCTGTCCAAGGGGGTATACCCCTTTACACACCCCCCGCCGCCACGAGAGGGTCACGTCAGAGTGGGTTCAGTTCGGGCCCGTTGGACATACCTGACGGAGGGTCTTAAACGTGGTTGGACAGACCGTGGGGTACGTGCGGGTGAGCTCGGCGGAGCAGAACCTGGACCGCCAGCTCGAGGCGGTGGGGGAGTGCGACCGCGTCTTCGAAGACAAGATCTCCGGCAGCTCCCGCGCCAAGCGCGCCGGGTTGGCCGAGCTGATGAAGTACGTGCGGGAGGGGGACCTGGTGAAGGTCGCCTCGATGGACCGGCTGGGACGGGACACCCGGGACCTATACGCGATCGTGGATGAGCTCACCGAAAAGGGGTGCGCGGTGCAGTTCGTGTCCGAGCGGATCACCGTGGACAAGTCCGGCAGCTCCCCGGTGGACGGGCTGATGCTGGGCATCCTGGCCGCGTTCGCTGAGTTCGAGCGCCGGCGGATCAAGGAGCGTCAGGCCGAAGGCATCGCCCTGGCCAAGGCCCGCGGCAAGTACGTGCAGGCCCCGAAGCTCTCGGACACCGACGTGGAGCAGGCGCGGGTGATGATTCAGATGGGGATCCCGAAGGCGGAGGTGGCGCGCACGTTCGGGGTGAGCCGGCAGACGCTGTACACCTCGCTGGCTCGGGGTGTGGAGACGGGGGGCTGAGCCTGGCCTGGAAGAGGGTTGCGATTTTTTCGTTTCGTCTCCCATACTGCTTGCATGACCACCACGCTCAACGACAAGCACACGGTGATGCCTCCCACGGACCTGGAGGAGATGCTCGATTTGAGCAGGTTCCTGGGGGGCTTGACGCAGCCGGCCGCCCTGCTGGGACCTGACGGGCAGACCGTTCCTCTTCCGCTGGAGGCGTTCAACGTCCTGCGCGACGTGGTCGAGGCCATGCGGGTGGGCAAGGCCATCACCGTGGCCCCGGTCGATCAGATGCTCACCACTCAGGAGGCGGCCAACTTCCTGGGCATCAGCCGTCCCACGCTCGTGAAGCTGCTGGAGAGTGGGCAGCTCCCCTACGAGTTGCCCTCCGGGGGACGCCACCGGCGGCTGCGCCTGCAGGACGTGGTGGAGTACCAGGAACGGAAGCGCCGGGATCGTCGTGCTGCCCTGCAGGAGCTCGCGGGCTCGGCCTCGGAGGCGGGGTTGTACGCCGAGGACGCGGATCGCTACCGGGACGCGCTCCGGCAGGCGCGCCGCGACCTGGGGCAGGAGGCCGAGTAGTGGCGCGCTTCAGTGCCGTGCTCGACGCCTGCGTGCTGGTGCCCATCGCGCAGGCGGACACTCTGCTCTCCCTGGCAGACGCCGGCCTCTACCGGCCGTTGTGGAGTGAGCGGATCCTCGAGGAAACCATCCGTGCGCTGGAGGCGATCCATCCGGACATGAAGGAGTCCGGGGCGGCCCGTCACCGCGCTGCCGTGATGAACGAAGCGTTCGACGATGCCTGCGTGGAAGGGTGGGAGGAGCTTCTGAGCGCGATCAGCCTGCCTGATGAGAACGACCGGCACGTGGTGGCCGCGGCGATCCAGGGGCGCGCGGATTTGATCGTGACGGCCAACCTCAAGGACTTCCCGACGGAGGTGCTGGGGCGGTTCAACCTGGAGGCCCAGCACCCGGACGAGTTCTTCGTGAACCAGCTCGACCTAGACCCCGCTGAGGTGATGCGTTCCTTGCAGGTGCAGGCATCGGCCACCCGCAACCCGGCTCTCACCGTGGCGGACATCCTCGCGAGCTTGGAGCGGTGCGACGCTTGGAGGTTTGCCGAGGCGGCCCGAGCTCAGACCTGGCGGCTGGAGAGCTCGCAGGTGGGAGGCGGAGGAGTCGCAGGCGGGGTTGCCCCACTGAGCAGTGCCGACCGATGAAGATTATACTTCAGTTTTCATCAAATTATGATCATTGGTGCTTCGCTTCTGGACTTGTCGAGGCGGCCATGCTTTACTGTCTGCGTGGATCGAGCCGAAGAAGCAGCCCAGGGCGCCTTGCACGCCATCACTATCGCCTGCACCGAGAGCGGCCTTACTGACGCCTTGCGCGGGCTGGTGCAGGAGGTCTACTCGATCAACCTCGCTCGATACGAGCCTGACGAGCTCGGTGACACTGCGAGGTCCCTCGGCTTCCAGGGCCACGAGAACATGACGGAGCGGGCCCTGCGGCGATTCCGCCACGATGACCGTGAGCGCGCCGACACTCACTGGAGCATTGACGGGCTTCATGTGGCTACTCCGCGGAACGTCCTCACCTTCGAGCTCGCGGGCGCGAGCTTTTTGACGATGAAGGTCCCACCTGCGCAGCGGCGTACTCCTGACTGGGAGGGTGGCATCGACTGGAGGCAGAAGAGTAACGCCCGGTTGGCGTTCGCCACCGAGAACTCGGAAGTTCTGAAGCACAGGACCCCTGCCACCGGCATGGTGCCTCTCTTCTCATTCTCTGGTGCCCCCGGAATTGTGCGGAAGTTCATGTTCCTCTGGGCAGGGGAAGCCAGCACCGGGCTGACCGCGGGCTGGCTGGCCGTTCCCGTGCTCGGTGAGAGGCCCTTCCTCGCCCATCAGAGGCTCTGGTGGGACACCGACCTCGACACGCAGGCCACGCCGACGCCCATGGCTGATCGTGGCCCGAACTTCGATGAGAGACCCGCAGCAGCCCTGTCGATGGCCCTCAAGCGGCGGCCTCAGGAAGGCCAGGCGTGACCCGACCTTCGCATCTCTCCGCTGCGGGTACGGACTTCGATGGCACTCGGCTCACTGTGGCTAGAAGGCTGCGCCGGAAGACCAAGGCGACTCTCGCCCGGGAAGTGGGAGTCACCCCCACGGCCATCGGGCAGTTCGAGAAGAACCTCTCGAAGCCGACTCAAGGCGTCCTGGCCCGGCTTTGCTTGCAACTGGGCCTGCCTCGGGAGTTCTTTGGCGCAGGACGACCCTTGGCGCTCCTGCCCGCGTCCGGGGCCCACTTCCGCTCGTTGCGCTCTACGTCTGCGGCGTCCAGGGAGCAGGCGCTGGCCTATGGCGAGCTGTGCCTGGAGCTGGTTGACCTGGTGGGTGCCTACGTCGACCTTCCTTCGGTGTCGCTGCCCGAACTGGAGCTACCCGAGGAGCTGACCGATGAGGCCGTTGTTGAGGCGGCTCGGCTTACTCGTGCGGCGTGGGGCATCGCCCCTGGCCCTGTGCCATCGGTCGTCCAGGCTCTGGAAGCGCATGGAATCATCGCCTTGCGGTTGCCGACGGAGACGGATGCGGCTGTGGACGCGTTCTCGACATACTCCGGAGCAAGACCACTGGTTTTCCTCTCCCCGACCAAGGATGACAAAGCTCGTAGTCGGTTCGACGCGGCCCATGAGTTGGGCCATCTGGTTCTGCACCCCGACACGGAGCCTGGGTCGAAGCTAGTGGAGCAGCAGGCTCACCAGTTCGCCGCTGAGTTCCTCATGCCTCGAGACGAGATCGTTGAAGACCTGCCCCGGCGTATCAACTGGCCGGCGTTCCATGAGCTCAAGCGCCACTGGGGGGTCAGTCTGCGTGCCCTGGTTTACCGTGCTCACTCGCTGGGGCGGCTCTCCGAGGCCTCGTATCGACGTGCCAACCAGCAACTCTCCGTTTGGGGGCATCCCGAGCCCGGGCCTCTCGGCCCGGCAGAATCGCCGCAGGTGCTCGGGATCGCTCGGCAGCTGATCACTGATGGCGGGTACGACTTCGAGGCCATCATGGCCGCTGGCCGTATCGCTCCCGAGGTTACTGAAGCGGTCATGGATGCTGCCTCGACTGTGCGGCCGAAGTTGCAGTTCGTCGTCTGAGAGGGGCAGACCTCTACTCCGGCGCCGGTGCTTCTATTCCATCCGCCGTATAGGGCGTTGCTACGAGGTCAGCTCCGCATATCGGGTGAAGAGCAGCTCCTGACGTTCTAGCTCGGTACGGCACCGGCGGGGTGCTCCCATGATCTTGTCCATCACCGTGTCCAACCCGTCGTGGGCCCTCACCAGGACCGGGTCCATGCTCAGAGGTGCGTAGTGCTGAGCCAGGGATCGCTCGGGGTGGAGAGCCCGGGCTTCGAGGACGTTCTGGCCGGCCTTGGCCAGAGAGGCCCGGTCCTTGTTGGTCAGAGCAGGCAGGGGGAAACCGTTCCAGGTAATCGTGCTGGAGAAGGACAGGTCGGACTTCATACGTCCGCCGACGGTCTTCATCCAGGTGATGAACATCGAGGAGGAGGCCACGGCGAAGACGATGCCGTCGGGGTCCACGGCACCGTAGACCTTGTTGGAGATGATGACGTCGGGCTCGAAGTGGGCCACGGGCAGGTAGGCGCGCCCCTCACTGCTGACTTCTGGGATCCCGACGAAGGGCACATCGGAGACGAGGCCGCGCTGGCGGAACAGGTGGGGGAAGCGCGCCCAGTCCCGGGTGGAGGCGGCCTTGGACTTGGCCCGTTCGGCGGCGACACCCTCGAGACGGCGCTTGAGCTCGGGGGAGCGGGAGGGCGCATCCGGGTCCATATCGGTCAGCCAGAGGCACCAGCGTTGCTGGCCGCGGATCAACTCGACCGCGCCGACGTAAGGGCGCACGTAGGGGGCCATCACGGGATCGGCCATCACGGCCTGGTACTGCTCTGCGGTGACGATGAGGTTGCCGTCATCCGTGGGCTTGGAACCATAGACGACCTCCGGCATGTCGGGGGCGAGTGGGGTGCTGCGCTTCTGCACCAGCACGTTGGGTCCGTCCACCAGGTAGGCGTTGATGGTCTTCACCGCGGACACTTCGCGGGCCTCGCCGCGTGCATGCTCGTACTTGAACAGGCGCGCCTTGGCGTCGGGCTCGCGGGTGAAACCGACGATCACGCAGTGCACCGCGGCCTTGCCAGGGGCCTGGGAGTCCCACGCGAAGGTGCGGTGGGCGAACTTGATCCGCCAGCCGGCGGCGAAGATCGGGGCGAACAAGCGGGCCGGCTGGTCCCCCTGCACGATCGAGTTCGTCGTCACGAACGCCCACTCCCCATCCCGCTCAGCCAGCAGGCGCAGGGTCAGTGCGTGCCAGGAGGTCACGAAGTCCAGGCGGGAGAGCTGCTTGCCTTCTCCCCAGGCCGCCTGCATTAGCGCCAGCTGGGCAGCCGTGCGGGTGTGGTCACCTAGGAACGGGGGGTTGCCGAACACGAACGTGCGCCCGGCCGGGGCGGGGAGGGCCTGAGACCAGTCGAGGGTGAGCGCGTCGTGTTGGTAGATCGTGGCGGTGATCTTGATCGGCAGGCGTACCGGGGCCTGGCCGAGCGCGGCGGCCAGCTGCCGGTTGGCCTGGTGGTCCACGAGGAACATGGCGGTCTCGGCGATCTTGGCCGGCCACCAGTTGATCTCGATCCCGTAGAACCGGTCGATGTGGATCCGCTGGTCCAAGCTCACGTCCAGGGACAGGTCCTGGGACCCGGTGCGGCGGCGCTGGTCGGCCAGCAGGTCCGTCTCGATCTCGCGCAGCTTGGCGTAGGCCAGGTTCAAGAAGTTGCCGGCTCCGCAGGCCGGGTCGACGTAGATGTTGGCGGCCATCTCCTCGATCAGCCCGATCACCTCACGCCGGGTGGTGGTCTTGTTCTGGATGAGCCGGTCCGCGCGGGCGCGGTACTCGTCCAGGAAGAGCGGGCCGATGGTCTTGAGGATGTTCTCCTCGGAGGTGTAGTGCTCTCCGTCCCCGCGGCGGGCCTGCTTGGACTTGACCAGTTGGAACATGGAGCCGAATACGGCCGGGGAGATCTGGGTCCACCGGAACCGGCAGGCGGCCACGAGCGCGTCCCGGAAGTCGTTGGTGAGGAAGCCGGCCGTGGAGGTGCCGTCGAAGATGCCGCCGTTGACGTAGGGGAAGCGGGCCAGAGAGTCCGGCACGCCGCGGCGCCGGTTCTCTGGGGTGTTGAGCACGCGGAAGAGCGCGTCGAGCTGGGGGCCGAGGTTGTCGGCGGTGGTGTCCCACTCCACCCAACGCTGGAACAGGTCGGCCTCCCACAGGCCGGCGTCGTCTCCGTAGAGCAGGAACAGCAGCCGGGTGAGCAGGATCGAGGCCTGCTGGGTGGCGAACTCCTCCTCTTCGGCGTCCTCGGGGGCCTCCTCGCCCACGGGTACGTCCACCTCGTCCCCGACGAGGGCGGTGAACATGGAGGCCATCAGCTGCGCGGCCGCGATGGAGGCCTCTTGTTCCTCGGTCTTGGTCACGGTGTCCCGGCCGGCCAAAAACATCAGCTCGTCCACGTGATCGGCGGCGTCCTGCACCGCGAACTCGGACACCCAGCCGGCCTCGCCCAGACGTTCGACACGGATGCGGGCGAAGTCGGTGACCAGCACGTACTTGGGCCACTCGTGCTGACCGATGGATCCGCCAGCCAGGTAGTCCAGGGCCTGGTCGTGGGCGACGTCGAGGTCAGAGCCCAGGGACTTGGCCTCGCCCAGGGCGACACCGGACCAGAAGAAGTCGATGTAGCCGGCCCCACCGGTGGAGGCGCGCGCGGCCCCGCGCTCGAACAGGTCGATGCGCTCGGGGATCACCTCGAAGGTGCGCAGCAGGTCGGACCAGAACTGCTGGGCGAAGGACTTCTCCGTGTGGGTTTGTCCATCGGCGCGCCAGCGGGCGATGCGTTGACCCCAGGCATGTCCGAAGTCGTCCAGGGCTGCGCGGATGACGCCGCGATCTGCAAGTTGCTCCACAGGCACAACGTACACGGGGCCCTGCCGTTCTAAACCTAAGAATCGGGGCCGAGAGGGTCAGCTGGAAACGGGCGGTTTCTCTACGTGGGTGTCGATGAGGAAGCCGGCGATGGCGAACCCCGCGTTGACCGCGAGCTTGGCATGGCGAGGTGCCGGCCCCACAGAGCGCTTGCCTCGACCGTGGGCGTCGCTGAGGGCATTCCTCATCGCGGCCAGTCCTCCAACAAGCGTTGCCGCCCCACTGAGGATCTGCTTGATGATCTGTTCGCTGTGCTGATCCGGTGCCACCTGCATCGCACTTGAGGTGGCCTTGTAGAGCCGAGCGAGATCCCACCCGTCTTCGTACTTCACTCCGCGTTCATCGCAGATGTGCTTGCACACGCTCTCGATGGTGGTGCGGGTCGCGGTGATAGCTCCGTCGGGGTCGTCCTGGACTTTGGTCAGCGCGGCCTGCCAGGACCTGTTGACGGCCTCCCAGTCCTCGAGCTTCTGCAGGGACTCCTGTGCTGCCTGCGCGCCGGGGGTGCCGGCGGAGAGGAGCATGCCCCGTAGCCGGGTGAGCTCCCCTTCAGGGGGGCGGCCGTTTTTGAACTCGCCGTCGTAGGAACACAACTCCAGTAGCACGGCGCGTTGTTGAGGCGGCGGAAGAGAATGCAACCCGGTCTGGAAGATCTGCCATCGGGAGGGGCTCCCGTTCCACCGATAGGGGCCCAGCACGTCGGTGTAACGAGCGAAGAAGTCATGGAGCTGGGGGCCGCTGAAGCCTGTCTCCTTGGCGAAGAGCGAGGTGGCTAGAGAATCGATCCGGAACGGCAAAAGCGTTGGAGAGGTAGAGGCCATATACGCTCCTAGGGCGTGTCTGACAAACAGTCTAGGGGCCCACTGGCACCTTGGAAGGCATGTCCCGTTTCCAGATGCTCTCCGATGCCCAGTGGGAGCTGATCGCCCCGATGCTGCCTACTCACACGGGCCGGCCCGGCAG
This sequence comes from Micrococcus sp. KRD012, assembly GCF_017168555.1. NCBI lineage: Bacteria > Bacillati > Actinomycetota > Actinomycetes > Micrococcales > Micrococcaceae > Micrococcus > Micrococcus sp. KRD012. The sequence goes on along the minus strand of NZ_JABFBB010000003.1, from coordinate 467,892 downwards.
GCCCTTCTCGGATGCGCGGATGATGATCGAGGCCATCATCTACCGGTACCGGTGCGGGATCGCCTAGCGCGATCTGCCCAAGGTCTTCTGGCCGCGGCAGAGAAGTGTGGACCTGGTATCGACGCATGGCCGAAGAAGGCACCTGGGATCGGGTGCTTCAGATGCTGATCGCCGCAGCGGACGCGGGCGGTGCTCGCGTAATCCAAACGATTGTCAGACACGCCCTAGTGGCTGTGCTCACCCTCCTGGCCACCATCGTGCTCAGCTGGGTCGGTCTGGGAAGTTAGGCAGCCGCCGACGCCTGAAACGCCGGTAGCGTCGGCCGCGCGGGACACGGGGTACCCCTAACGACCAGCAACTGGGCTCATGTTGGGGACCTTGGCGGCATCCTAAGGCGCTCCCCTGAAGAGGGCCGCCTTGTGCACCACCGCAACGCTGACCGTCACTCGGTACTGACCTGGCAGGTCCCATCGGTGCCCGCGTCCTTAACTGCACTTGGTTAGGGGCGGGCGCCGTCGTATGCGGTGGCGGCAGACCCTAGTGATTCCACGGCCGGTGTGCAGGGTCTGGGTCTGGGCCAGGTTGGGGGGGGGGAGTCTCTTAGACGGGGGTGGTGAAGGTTCCGGCGAGGTTCTGGAGTTGGTAGATCCACGCCGTCCAGATTCCGGTGGCCATCAGGACGCCGACCAGCACGAGCAGGGTGCCGCCGGCGATATTGAAGGCGCGCATGTGGCGGCGCACGAAGCCCAGTGCGGTGCTGACCCAGCCCAGGCCTCTGGCGACGAGCACGAAGGGTATGCCCAGTCCCAGGCAGTAGACGAAGCCGAGCAGGGCCCCGCGCCATGCCCCTCCGGTGGTGGTGCTCAGGGCCAGCACGGCGCTGAGGGTCGGTCCCATGCAGGGTGTCCAGCCCAGGCCGAAGCCCAGGCCCAGCAGTGGGGCTCCGGCCAGGCCGGTCCGGGGGGTGAAGGAGGGGGTCGTGGTCCGTTGCAGGAAGGTGAGCATGCCCATCAACGCCAGTCCCATGAGGATGACGAGGACGCCGAGGATGCGGATCAGCAGGTCCTGCCAGCGCAGCAACCAGCCGCCGATCAGACCGAAGGCGGCCCCGTAGAGGGTGAAGACGGCGGCGAAGCCGAGGATGAACAGGCCCACTCCGGTCATCACCCGGCGGCGGTTGTCCGGGCGGGTGGGGTCGGACAGTCCGGAGACGTAGCCCAGGTATCCGGGCACGAGCGGCAGGATGCACGGCGAGAGGAAGGAGACGATTCCGGCGATGGCGGCCAGGGGGATGGCCAGCAGCAGGGCGCCGGATTGGACCGTCTGAGCGAAGTACTCGCCCATTTATTTCCTCCTACGGGTCAGGACGGGGGTGCCGGGCCAGAGGTCTCGGGCGGGCTGGGCACGGTGGTCAGTGGATGTAGGAGAAGACGCCCATCATCCCGGCCTCGGCGTGGTAGGCGTTGTGGCAGTGGGTTAGCCACTGGCCCGGGTTGTCCGCCTCGAAGTCGAAGACGATGGTTTGCCGGGGTTTGATGATGACCGTGTCCTTGCGGGCGCCATGGTCGGCCAGCTGGAAGGTGTGGCCGTGCAGGTGCATGGGGTGCCACATGTCGGTGTCGTTGGTCATCGTGACCCGCACGCGTTCGTCCAACCGGAGTTCGAAGGCGCCCTCGAAGGGGTTGGCCGGGTCGAAGCGTCGCCCGTTGATGCCCCAGTCGTACTCCATCATCGATCCGGTGAGGCGTACCTCGTGGGTCCTGGTCGGGTCCTTGGGTGGGAGCAGGACGGATTCGTGTGCCTTCAGTCGGCTGCCATCGAGCACGGTTCCGCCCAGGGTCTGCGGGAGCCGACCGGAGAGCGTGGTCTTTGGACCGGCTGCGATGATGCCGTAGGCGTGGCCGGTCTTGCCCTCGGGCAGGGCCAGTACGGGCACCGCCTGGTCGCCGAGGGTGATCAGCACGTCCAGGCGTTCGCCCATCCCCAGGACGACGGCATCGGCCTGGCGGGGCTGGACCGGGAACCCGTCGGTGTGGGTGATGGTCAGTTCCTGGCCGGGGATCCCGACCCGGTAGGCGGTGTCTCCGGCCGCGTTGATCAAGCGCAGGCGGATCCGGTTGCCCGGGGTGCTGGAGAAGGTGTCCGGGTCGGATGGGGGGCGGCCGTTGAACAGGTGCACGGGGATCTTCACGTCGCCGGCGTCCCCGCCCAGATAGTCGCTCTCAGCGCCCATGAGCATGTGCTTCATGGGCATGCCCGAGGAGCTGTCCTGGCTCATGGACCCGTGGTCCATGCCCGCCATGCCGGCCATGCCCTCCATGTCGCCGGACATGTCCATCCCGGCGGAGAGTTCCTCGACGACGTCCTGCGGTGTTCCGGTGATCCCGTCGAGCCAGTCGTCCAGGATCACGACCCATTCCTGGTCGTAGCTGAGGGGCTCGTTGGGGTCCTCGACGATCAGGGCCCCGTACAGGGCGCGTTCGCGCTGGGTGTCGAAGTGGGAGTGGTACCAGTACGTGCCCGGATGGGACAGCCGGAAGCCGTACGTATAGCGTCCTCCGGCGGCGATGGGGTCCTGGGTCACCCCCTGGACTCCGTCGGCGTCGTTGCGCAGGGCCAGCCCGTGCCAGTGCACGCTCGTGTCCTCGGGCAGGTCGTTGGCGACGCTGACCTTGAGCAGATCCCCGGTCTGGGCGCGCAGCAGCGGCCCGTTGAGGCCGTCGTTGTATCCCCAGGTGGTCAGGCCCCGACCCTGGAGGGAGGTCTCGAGGGGTGCGGCGGAGAGCCGGTGGGTGACGGTGGTGCCCGAGGCGGCGCGTCGTTTCTCGTACTCGGCGACCAGCGGGTCGGTGGGCAGGATGCGCCCTGACGGTTGGGGGCTGATGGCGGGATCGGCGCAGGCGGCCAGCCCGGCCAGCGCCAGGGCCCCGACGGAGGCGCCCAGGAAGGTGCGGCGGGTGGTCAGTGAGGAGGTCATCGGTTCTTCTTTCCGTCGTCCGGCCCCGTGTCGCAGGCGGGCGCGACGGGGCCGGGCATGGCTGATCAGTTGCTGGGTGAGGCCGGTGGCGTACCTGGGCTGCGTGCCGCTGTCACCCGGAGGTATTGGCGGACCCTGCGCTCACCGGTGGGGCGCGGCCGGGGGCTTTAGGTGCGGCTGATGGCCAGTTGAGCCAGTGAAGGGTCCACGGGGGCCGGAAATGGGCAACCCAGGGCAGGGGTGGTGCGGTCAGTCCCCCACCGGGGCTAGACAGGAGGGCCCGGGAGGCCAAGTGGGAGACGACAGGTGCCTTGGTCAGGGCCGAGGCGCAGGTATCGTCCACGGCCTCCAGGGCACAGACCGGCAGCCCGGGGTCGGCTGCCTCATCCCCGGCAGGCTCGGCCGGGAGCACGACCTTGGGGACCATGCCGGCCGGACCGATGGCCCCCGGCCCGAGGTGATGAACAGTTGTGGCGGCGGCCGTACCGGTGGCGGCCCAAGCCGCGCTGGTGCCCGTACCAGCGTGCATCCCGAGCAGGCTCAGGATCAGCGCGAGGGTGCCCAGAACGGTTCGCAGGGCGGGCCAGCCGGACAGGGGGTGGCGGGAAGTGCTTCGGTGTCCTGCCGCCATCCGCGTTGTCCTTTCCTGTCCGTCTGCGCTGATCGAGGTTCGGGTCCGGGCCGGCTGGGGGCGGTGGGGCCCGGTCACAGCAGCTGTTCGGTGGTGTTCCCGCCGTCGGTGGTGGACAGCACGGTCGAACCGATGACCAGCAGTGCTTCGGTCTGCCCGTCGTCGGTGATGCCGGCGCCCAGGGCGGAGGCCGTGCCGACCGGGCGGTCGCTGGCGGTCCAGGTGTCGCCGGCGTCGGTGCTGGTCAGCAGGTGTCCCTCGGTGCCGGCGCCCACGGCGGTGGTGTCATCGGCCCAGGCGACCAGGTGCATCAGCTGGGGGGTGTCCAGGGTGGTCCAGGTCGCGCCGTGGTCGGTCGAGCGCAACATGCCGGTTTCGGTGGTGGCCAGCACGGTCCCGGTTTGGGGGGAGATCGCCAGCGATGCCGGGGCGACGGGGATCTCAAGGCTCTGCCAGGTGAGGCCGTCGGTGCTGGCGCGCAGTTGCCCATCGAAGCCGAGGACCCCGTTCGGGCCGGCGGCCAGGGCGTGGAAATCGGATGCGCCGCCGCGGGAGAGCACCGTCCAGCTCTGGCCCCGGTCGGTGGACTCGGCCAGGCCCAGCGGCTCGGGCAGGTCGGTGCGCGGCGCGGGGTGACCCGAGGCCAGGTAGCGGCCCTCGGGAGTCAGGGTGAAACCCATGAAGTCCACGACCGGACCGACCTGGGTCAGCTCCCCGTCCTGGAGCCGGAACAGGCCCTGGTGGGTGGCCAGCAGCACCTCACCGGACTCGGGGTCCCGGGTGAGGGCATGGACGTGGGTGATGGCCGTGCCGGTGCCCTGCGTGCCGGTGCCGGCCGCCGGGGATGTCGCGGGGTTCGGCGCGGCGCAGGCGGTGAGGGTGCCAGCGCCGAGCAGGGTCAGCCCGCCGGCGATCAGGGTTCTGCGGGTCAGGGGGGTCATGGAGCCTTTCCGCCCCGGGCCAAAAGGCGGGGCTTATACCATTGTCGGCCGGTGACGCGCCGGGATGAGGCGGTTTGCCTTGAAGATTCGATGAAGATTCCCCGCCCCGGCACCGTTCTGAGCCGCCGGGGCGCGAGACAGAGCGAGACTGGACCCATGAACTCTGGCACTGGGACTGACACTGGGACTGGTCCGGCGGCCGGCCGGGTGTTGGTGGTCGATGACGAGAAGCCGCTGGCGCGCATGGTGGCCACCTACCTGGAGCGGGCCGGCTACGGGGTGGCTCTCACCCACACCGGCCCGGCCGCAGTGCAGGCCGCCCGGGTTCACGAGCCCGACGTGATGGTCCTGGACCTGGGCCTGCCCGGGCTGGACGGGATCGAGGTGTGCCGGCGGGTGCGGGCCTTCTCCGAGTGCTATGTGCTGATGCTCACCGCCCGCGGCGATGAGCACCACCGGCTGGAGGGATTGGCGGTGGGGGCCGATGACTACATCACCAAACCCTTCAGCGTCCGGGAGCTGGTCGCCCGGGTGGGGGCGGTCATGCGCCGGCCGCGCACAACGGTGTCAGCCCCCGAACCGGAACGGGTCTGCGGTGACCTGGTCATCGACCTGGCCGCCCACGAGGCCCGCGTGTCGGGCCAGGTGGTGCAACTAACGCGCACGGAGTTCGACCTGCTGGCCGCCTTGTCGGGGCGCCCGCACCAGGCCTTCTCCCGGCGCCAGCTGATCGATATCGTCTGGGACCCGGCCTGGGTGGGCGATGAACGGCTCGTGGACGTGCACATCAAGAACCTGCGCCGCAAGCTCGACGCGGACCCGGCCCGCTATATCGACACCGTCCGCGGGGTCGGCTACCGGATGGCGGAGCAATGACCGGCCGGCGGCGCTACCAAGGATTAGCGGCCCGGTTCTTCCTCGCCCAGCTGCTGGTGGTGGGGGTCAGCGTGCTGGCCGCGGTGGTGGTGGCCTCCCTGGCCGGCCCACCACTGTTCCACGAGCACCTGGAACAGGCCGGGGCCGGACACGATGCAGCCCAGGTGCTGCACGTGGAGCAGGCCTACCGGGACGCCAATTTCTGGACTCTGGGCGTGGCCCTGGCCACGGCCTTGATCTGTTGTCTGGCATTGACCTGGCATGTCGCCCGCCGGATCCAGAGTCCGATCAACGCCCTGACCCAGGCGGCCAAGGCCATGGCCGGTGGACGGTACGACACCCGCGTGCCGGCCATGGGCGCCGGCACCGAGGTGGAGGAGCTGGCAGGGTCTTTCAACACCATGGCCGCACGGCTTCAGCGCACCGAGGACACCCGTCGACGGATGCTCTCGGACCTGGCCCACGAGCTGCGCACCCCCGTCTCCGTGCTGACCGTCTACCACGAGGCCCTGCAAGACGGGGTGTCCCACTGGGACGAGCCCACCGGTGAGCTGATGGGCGAGCAGCTGGCCCGGTTGACCCGGCTGGTGGAGGACATCAACGACGTCTCCCGCGCCGAGGAGGGCCGGATCGAACTGGACCGCAGCCCCCAAGGGGTCAGCGGGCTGCTGCATGCCGCGACCGAGGCCCACAAGGAGGCCTACGCCACCAAGGACGTGGCCCTGACCATGGACGCCGATCCGGGCCTGGCCGTGGACGTGGACCGCCAGCGCATGGGCCAGGTCCTGGGCAACCTGCTCACCAACGCCCTGCGCCACACCCCGGCCGGGGGCCGGGTCACCCTCGAGGCCCGACAAAGCCCGTCCGGGGTCACGCTCAGCGTCACCGACACCGGGGAGGGGATCTCTCCCGAGCACCTGCCGCACGTCTTCGAACGCTTCTACCGCGGGGACACCGCCCGCGACCGTGACCACGGCGGCTCCGGGGTCGGCCTGGCCATCTCCCGAGCTCTCATCCAGGCCCACGGCGGCACCCTGAGCGCCACCTCCACCACGGCCGGGGCGACGTTCACCATCGACCTGCCCACCAAGCAGCCCCCCGACCAGCCCACCTACCGGCGCACCCGTTTATCCACCGTGAACACCGGCGCTCCACCCCTTGAATGATACCCCCGGGGGGTATATACCAAGAGGAGAGGCGCCGTCCGGCGCCGCCCTCAGACCTGAAGGAGACCGTCATGACCGAATCCGCCCGCACCCCGCTGCTGGGGGCCACCAACGGTTGCTCGTGCTGCGCCCCAGCCGCCGACGCCACCGCCCCCGCCGGGCGCCAGAGTGCCGACCCAACCGGGACGAGCGCCGGCGCCGCGACCTACCAGGTGGAGGGCATGACCTGCGGACACTGCGTGGGCTCCGTCGCCGAGGCCGTGAGCGCCCTGGACGGGGTGGACGATGTCCGGGTCGAACTGGTCGCCGGCGGGGCCTCCCCCGTCACCGTGACCGGGCCCGCCTCCGCGGACTCCGTGCGGACGGCCATCGAAGCGGCCGGCTACCGCGTCCGGATCTAACCGACCCATCCCCTCGAGGTCGGCGCCCCACCGCCGAGCCGGTCGCCGAACAGACCGCCGAGCAGAAGGAACACCATGAGCACCCCGCACCACCACGATCACCCCACCGACCAGACCGCCGAACACCCAGACCCGAACCCCCACGCCGGCCACGCCAACCACACCGACCATGCCGCCCACCACCCCGCGGACGCCGACACCCACGGTCAGGCCATGCCCCAGGGCCACGCCCACTCGGCCCTGGACGAGGACCACCAGGTCCACGACCACGGTCAGCACGCCGGGCATTCCACCGCGATGTTCAAGAACCGGTTCTGGGTCTCACTGGTGCTCTCCATCCCGGTGGTGTTCTTCAGCCACATGGTCGGGCAGCTGCTGGGCTACCACGTCCCCGAGTTCCCGGGCTCGGCGTGGATCGCCCCGGTGCTGGGCACCGTGATCTACCTCTATGGCGGCATGCCCTTCCTGAAGGGCGGGCTGACCGAGTTGCGCGCCCGCCAGCCCGGGATGATGCTGCTGATCGCGATGGCCATCACGGTGGCCTTCGTCGCCTCCTGGGTCACGACCCTGGGCATCGGGGACCTGATGCTGGACTTCTGGTGGGAGCTGGCGCTGCTGGTGGTCATCATGCTGCTGGGCCACTGGATGGAGATGCGCGCCCTGGGCGCGGCCTCCTCCGCCTTGGACGCGCTGGCGGCGCTGCTGCCGGAGGAGGCCGAGAAGGTCGTGGACGGTGACACCATCACCGTGCCGATCACCGAGTTGGCCGTGGGCGATGTGGTGCTAGTGCGGGCCGGGGCCCGGGTGCCGGCCGACGGGACCATCCTCGAGGGCACCGCGGAGTTCGACGAGGCGATGATCACCGGGGAGTCGAAGCCCGTGCTGCGCCAGGCCGGGGACACGGTGGTCGCTGGGACCGTGGCCACCGACAACACCGTGCGGGTGAAGGTGGCCGCCGTCGGGACCGACACGACCCTGGCCGGGATCCAGCGGATGGTCGCCGACGCCCAGGAATCCTCCTCCCGCGCCCAGGCGTTGGCCGACCGGGCGGCGGCCCTGCTGTTCTGGTTCGCCCTGGTCGCGGCGATCATCACCGCGATCGTGTGGACCGCGATCGGCCAGCCCACCGACGCGGTCACCCGCACCGTGACCGTGCTGGTCATCGCCTGCCCGCACGCCCTGGGCCTGGCCATCCCGCTGGTGATCGCCCTCTCCACGGAGAAGGCCGCCAAGTCCGGGGTCCTGATCAAGGACCGGATGGCCCTGGAGCGGATGCGCACCATCGACGTGGTCCTGTTCGACAAGACCGGCACCCTGACCGAGGGCGCCCACGTCGTCACCGCCGTCACCGCGATGCCCGGCGTGTCCGAGGCAGAACTGCTGGCGGTGGCCGCCGCGGCCGAGGCTGACAGCGAGCACCCCGTGGCCCGGGCCATCGTCACCGCCGCCGGGCAGCACCCGCAGGCCAGCACGTTGCGCAAGCGCGGCACGGACTTCAGTGCTGCCATGGGCCGCGGGGTGCGCGCCACCGTGGACGGCTCCGAGATCCTCGTCGGGGGCCCGAACATGCTGCGCGAGCTTAACCTGACCATGCCGGCGGAGATCACTGAGCACACCGCCTCCTGGACCGCGCGCGGGGCCGGGGTGTTGCACGTGCTGCGCGAGGGGTCCGTTATCGGCGCGGTCGCCGTGGAGGACAAGGTCCGCCCCGAGTCCCGGGCCGCCGTGGCCGCCCTGCACGCCCGCGGCATCAAGGTCGCGATGATCACCGGCGATGCCCGCCAGGTCGCCGAGGCCGTCGGGGCGGACCTGGGCATCGACGAGGTCTTCGCCGAGGTCCTCCCCCAGGACAAGGACACCAAGGTCACCGAGTTGCAGTCCCGGGGACTGTCCGTGGCCATGGTGGGCGACGGCGTCAACGACGCCCCGGCACTGGCGCGGGCCGAGGTCGGCATCGCCATCGGCGCCGGCACCGACGTGGCCATGGAGTCCGCCGGCGTTGTGCTGGCCAGCAACGACCCCCGCGCGGTGCTGTCGATGATCGAGCTCTCCCAGGCCAGCTACACCAAGATGATCCAGAACCTGGTGTGGGCCACCGGCTACAACGTGCTCGCCGTGCCGCTGGCCGCCGGCGTGCTCGCCCCGATCGGGTTCGTGCTCTCCCCCGCGGTGGGCGCGATCCTGATGTCCGCCTCCACCATCGTGGTCGCCCTCAACGCCCAACTGCTGCGCCGGATCAACCTGGACCCGGGCCACCTGGCCCCCCTCGGCGCCCCCCGGCCGGAGGCTGCCCTTCAACCCGCGACCTCCTGATCGCGCCTCTTGGCGCGAACTCTGATATGAACCCTCAACCCACTATGGAAGGACCCACCATGAAACGCACCATGACGCTGACCGCCCTGGCCCTGGCCTCCGCCCTGACCTTGACCGCCTGCGGCACCGGCGCCCAGGACGAGAACGCCGGCGCTGAGGCCTCGGCCACTGCGACCAGCTCCGCCCCGGCCGCCACCCCTGCGGCCACGGCCACCGCGACACCGTCCACCACGGCGACCGGTTCGGCTGAGGAGGTCTCCGCCGAGCACAACGACGCGGACGTGATGTTCGCCCAAATGATGATCCCGCACCACCAGCAGGCCGTTGAGATGAGCGAGATGCTGCTGGCCAAGGATGACGTCCCGGCGGAGGTGGCCGCGTTCGCCCAGAAGGTCATCGACGCCCAGGGGCCGGAGATCAAGCGCATGAACGCCATGCTCACCGCCTGGGGCCAAGACCCCGTGGACACGGACGGCATGGACGGTATGGAGGGCATGGACCACGGCGGGATGTCCGGGATGATGTCCGAGGAGGACATGACCGCCCTCGACCAGGCCCAGGGCACCGAGGCCGCCCGGTTGTACCTGGAGCAGATGACCGCCCACCACAAGGGCGCCGTGGACATGGCCAAGGACGAGGCCAAGGACGGCCAGAACCCGCAGGCCGTGCAGCTCGCCGAGCAGGTCATCGCCGACCAGGAGGCCGAGATCACCGAAATGCAGCAGATGCTCGACAAGCTCTGAGCACCGTCGTCCGCTGCGGGCATCCGGTGAGACGCGGCTGGCGATAGACCCCGAAACCGGAACGGGTCCTCCAGGAAAGGAGACGAGCATGCAGGACAAGATCAAGGTCGCGGTGAACGGGTACGGGGTCATCGGCAAACGCGTCGCCGACGCGGTCCGGGCCCAGGAGGACATGGCGCTGGTCGGAGTCAGTGACGTCATCGCTGACTACCGGATCGCGACTGCGGCCGGGAAGGGTATCCCCGTCTACGCCTCTACCGAGCAGGCCCTACCGGTGATGGCGGATGCCGGCCTTCCCGTCGTCGGAGGCCTGCACGACCTGCTCGAGAACGTTGACGTCGTGGTGGACTGCACCCCGGCCCAGGTGGGCGCCGGCAACCTGGAGCTCTACCGTGCCCACGGGGTCAAATCCGTGTTCCAGGGCGGGGAGAAGCACGATCTCACCGGCCACTCCTTCGTCGCCCACGCCAACTACGCCACCGCCCTGGGCCGGGACAGCACCCGGGTGGTGTCCTGCAATACCACCGCCACCGTCCGGGCCCTTACCGCGCTGAAGGACGTCGGACTGCTGTCCAAGGCCCGGGGGGTGCTCATCCGCCGGGCCACCGATCCGTGGGAATCGGACCACTCGGGGATCATGAACACCATCGTCCCCGAGGGCCGAATCCCCAGCCATCAGGGGCCCGACGCCCAGTCGGTGGTCCCGGACCTGGACGTGGTCACCATGGCCGCCAAGGGAGCCCACACTCAGAACCACCTGCACTACTGGACGATCGAGCTCATCCGCCCGGCCGAGAAGCAGGAGGTGTTGGAGGCGTTCCGGGCGATGCCGCGGATCGCCTTCGTCCGGCGCTCGGACGGCGTCGTGGCGGTCAATAGCACCGTGGAACTCATGGAGGACCTGGGCCGGCCCCGGGGTGATATGTATGAGGTGGCCCTCTGGGAAGACATCCTCACCGTGGACGGCAACGAGCTGTACTACACCTACACGGTGGACAACCAGGCGATCGTCGTCCCCGAGAACATCGACGCGATCCGGGCCCTCACCGGAACCGTCGACGACGGCGGCGAGTCCATCCGGCGCACCGACCGCGCCTTGGGGGTGCGCCAGGACTTCGTGCGCTCCTCGGTGGCTGCCCGTTGAACTGCGCGGCAGACGCCGCTGAGGCGGTGCCCGGCCCCAGGAATGGGGGGTGGTCGGACACCGCTTCGGCGGCCGCGGACTACCGCAGCGGTCCTATGGCCTCCGGTCAGGTGCGAGAGGCCGTCGCGATCGCGTTGATGGCCTCATCCAACACCGCATTGAACTGCGCTGGGCTCTGGGCCGTACTCAGCCCTTCGGTCAGGGCGCGGGAGAAGCTGGCGATCACGCCGTGGTTGCGGGCCAGCAGGGTGGTGGCCTGGGCCCGGGTATAGCCGCCCGACAGGGCCAGGACGCGGATCACTCGGGGATGGTCCACGAACTCGCGGTAGAAGTCCGCCCGCTCCGGCAGCGTCACTTTGAGGATGACCGACTGGTCGTCTCCGAGCTTGTCCAGTTGGGCGAGGATTGCCGCCTTGAGCTGGTCCTCCACCTCGGCCTTGCGGGGGCTGCGGATATCCACCTCGGGCTCGATGATGGGCACCAGCCCGGTAACGAGGATCTGACGGGCGAGCCCGAACTGCTGCTCCACGACGGAGCCCACCCCGTCCCCGGGCAGCTTGATGACCGAGCGCATCTTCGTCCCGAACATGTGCTTTTCGACGGCTCGGGACAGTAAGTCATCCAGGTGCGGGATGGGTTTCATGAGCTGGGCGCCTTGCTGTTCCGGGGCCAAGCCCTGGTCGATTTTGAGGAAGGGCACGATGCCTTTGCTGTTCCACAGGTAGTCGCCCGTGGGGGAACCCTCCACCTGGCGGTTCATTGTGTTCTCGAACAGGATGGCCCCCATGACGCGCTCACCGTCGAAGCTGGGGCTGGTGATGATACGTGTGCGCACCTGGTGTACCAGGTCGAACATCTCCTCTGGGCCGGAGTAGGCATCCTTGTCGATCCCGTAGAGGTGCAAGGCCGCCGGGGTGCTGCCCCCGCTCTGGTCCAGCGCCGCGACGAATCCGGCACCGTTCCTGACCCTCTGATACTTCTCCGAGTCCATGGGAGCCTTCCGCGGCGAGGGAGCACGGTGGTCCGGGTTCCCTGCGCGCGTCATGGACGACTGGCCGCCCTCAAGGGGGAACGGTCATCAGCAGGCTCAACCCAGGGTGACGAGCAAGTCCGCGCAGGCCTGCTCACACCGGCGGCAGGCCTCGGCACACACCTTGCAGTGCTCGTGCATCTGGGCGTGGCTCTCGCATTCGTCCCCGCACGTCTTGCAGGCGGCCCGGCAGGCCTCGAGCAGGGCGCGGGTGGTCTCGACGTTGGTGCCGGTCTGCCGGGACAGCATCCGGCCTGTGGCGGCGCAAACATCGGCGCAGTCCAGGTTCAACCGGATGCACTGCCTCAGGTCGGCCACCATGTCCTCGGCCAGGCAGGCGTCCGCGCAGGCGGTGCACGTCTGGGCGCACTCGAAGCAGGCCTGGATGCATTCGGCCAGTTTCTGCCGATCGATGTTCCCCACCTCCTTCGGGTAGGTCTCCAGCATGGCGCTCACGTGATGGGTCATGATGTGCTCCTTCGTCGATCTGATCCGACGCACCGGCCTTCGCCGGCCCGCCCTGCCATCGACTGTAGACCGCCCCGCCGACGCGGGTGAAGGGCTCAACCTTGAAGGTTCCGTGAAGATCGCCGGCCACGGAGGCCCGCGGACTCCTTTACGGGCAGGGATGACGCAGGTGTGACCAGCCGCCCCTCAGCCCGGCCGACGGCCCTGAGGACCACGCCGACGGGGAGGACCAGCAGGGCTCGCCTCAACGTGGATCCTGTCGGACCGGACGGTCGGTGTCGGGAAGAGCGCTTATGCGATCCGACCAGGGGCGTCGAGGCCGCCGGTGCAGGCCGCCCCGGGCTCAGGCGCGTCGGGGGACTGCCAGTACTCGGCCACGAACTGCTCGATCCGTTCATCCTCCGGGGAATCCACCGCCACCTGCGCCTGCCAGGCCGAAAGCACGATGGGCGAATCCAGGCCCTCGTAGGGGGCCAGGACGACATAGGCGTCCGGTAGGGCCGTCCGCAGGGCATCGACTTGCTCCTGTGAGAGCGCCTCGGAATCGTAGGCGACCCAGGCGGCACCGTGCTCCAAAGCGTGCACGGCATTCTCGTTGGGTACTGGTTCGGTGTAGACCCCACAGTTGAGCCAGGCGCCGGCATGATCGCCACCCACCGGCGGCGACTGCTCGTAGTCCACAGGGGTGCTCACGTGGTTAGCGCTGAGCCCCTCGAAGGTCTGCAGCCCGGCGATCTCAATGTCCTCCCGAGCCTGGGGCGGAGGATTCTGAATCACGGCGAGTGTCACCAGCCCGCCGACCACGGCGATGGCGGTGAGCGCTCCCGCTCCGACCGGAACCTTCCGCCGACGTTCAGCCTTGGCTTCCGGGACTGGTGTGTGATCAGGTGCCAGGTGGATCGAGCCGCCTGGCTGGCATCGGACGGAACCGGGGCACGACGCCGTCGGCGACGTCGGGGCACAGGAGAAGGCGTGCCGTCTCGTAGCCTGCCGTTCGTGGCGGGGCAGGTCTGGGATCTGCTCGGCTTCGGTAGACGCGCGTCGCCGTGGAGGGAGCTTCGTCGATGACGGTCTTCGGGATCATCTGGCTCAGTGTGCTCACCCACCTGCCGTCCGGAATCGACCCGTTCCGGGCCGTGTGCCTCCATCTGGGGGCAGCCGCGCTCAGCGGCTTCATCCTCCACGTGCTGACGGGCGGTTCTGCCGACCGGGCGGCATGCACCACCCCCGCGAGCGCCGTCTCGCGTCCCGCACTCTAATGTGCCCGCCCGCGCCCTCACTCCGCCAGGAACCCCAGCAGGATCCGGTTGAACTCCTCGGAGTGGCTGATGCTGAATCCGTGCGGGGCGTCCTTGACCAGTTCGACGCGGCTGCCGTCGATCGCCTTGTGCGTCCGCTTGCCGGAGCCCTTGAACGGCACGATCTGGTCGGCGTCGCCGTGCAGGACCAGGGCCGGCACGGTCACCGCCGGCAGGTCGCGGCGGAAGTCGGTGGCCCCGAACGCGTCCATGCAGGCCAGCGCCGCCGTCTGGTCGGACTGCAGCGCCATCCGGATGGCCTCCTGGCGCTGCTCCTCGGTGACCTTGAGGCTGCTGGTCAGACCGGCCAGCTTGGGGGTGGAGAAGAACGTCGTCGTGAAGTCGTCGAAGAACGACTCGCGGTCCTTCTCGAGGCCCGCCCACATCTCGGCGGCCTGCTTCTCGGTCAGCGGGCCGTCGGGGTTGTCGTCGGTCTTCAGCAGGTACGGGGGCACCGCGCCGGCGAACACCACCGAGTGGATCCGGTCCGAGCCGAACCGGGACATGTAGCGCGCCACCTCGCCACCGCCCATCGAGAAGCCCACGAGCGTCACGTCACGCAGGTCGAGCTCGGTGAGCAGACCGTGCAGGTCGGCGGTCATCGTGTCGTAGTCGTAGCCGCCGGCGGGCTTCTCCGAGACGCCGAAGCCCCGCCGGTCATAGGTGATCACGCGGTAGTGCGGGGACAGGGCTGCGACCTGGTCCTTCCACGAGTCGAGGGTCAGCGGCCAGCCGTGGATGAGGACGACGGGACGCCCGTGGCCGGCCTCCTCCACGTTCAGCCCGATCGTGCCGTGGTCCGTGGGGATCTGCCTGAGGGTCATGTGCGTCTGCCTTCCTGTGCTCTCGGGGGACGACGGCGGCGCTCGGCCGCCGCTTCCTCCTCACGCTAGGCACGCGCTCGGCACGTGTCAGGCTTCGGTCTCCGCCATCCTGCGCAGCGTCAGCGCGTTGAACGCGGCGTGGCCGTGGTTGTCGTTGTTGAAGTAGACGTAGGCGGGGCGCGCGCCCGCCGCGTCCCCGGCCGGGCCGCCGTCGTCCGCGCCCGTCAGCTCCCGCAGCCGCCCCACCCAGGGTGCGAGCTCGGCATCGGAGAACGATCCGCCGTAGCGCCAGTCCGGGTCCGCGTTGTGGAAGCGCACGTAGGCGAGGCGCCCGGTCGCGCGCAGCACCGGCTCCCGCCCGGCGATCACCGAGACCACGAACCCCGCCCCGTGCCGGTCGAGGAGGTCGAACACATCCTCGTCCAGCCAGGACTCGTGCTGGACTTCCACCGCCACGCGCACCCTCTCGGGCAGCAGGCCGAGGAACCCGGCGAGCCGGTCGTCGTCCCGGTGCAGGTGGGCCGGCAGCTGCAGCAGCAGCGGCCCGGCGTGGTCACCGAGCAGGTCCAGGGTGTGCACGATGCGCTCCACCCAGTCCTGCGGCTCGTTGAGCTTGCGGTAGTGGGTGAGGTAGCGGGAGGCCTTGACGGCCATCTCGAAGCCGGCGGGCAGGCGCTCGCGCCATGCCTCGACGGTGCTGTCCGCCGGCCAGCGGTAGTGGGAGCCGTTGAGCTCGACCGTCCGGAAGCGCTCCGTGTAGTGGTCGAGCTGATCGGCGATCCGCAGCCCCTGCGGGTAGAAGGTCCCGCGCCAGTGCTTGTAGGTCCAGCCGGAGGTCCCGATCCGCACGTCCATCCCCCGACGATAGCCCCGGCCCGGGTCCCCGGGTCTTGCCTTGACTCGCCGCGGCAGGCGTAGCGTCCCGCTGATCATCGCGGTGGCTCAGAGGTACGACCGGAAGATGGGCATGACTCCCTGATCGCCACGATGCTCCCGTCCTCGATCGCCTTCCTGCCCGCGTGGACCGGCATGGTCATCGGCTGGATGTGGCTGGACCTGCCGCTGGGCCCGAATGCCCCGGTCCAGTGAACGCCGTGACCGGCCCGGCACCCGCCCGCGACCCGGGCGCCCGCCCACTACTGTGACAGGAATGGACACGACGCGATTCGACGACGACCTGCGCGCGATGCTCGACGAGGTGGAGTCCGACCGCCGCGGCGAGCCCTCCGACTACCTCGAGGACGTCGCCGGCCAGCATGTGGACGGCCTCGCCGTGGCGGTGTGCACGGTGGACGGCCACCAGGCCGCCGCCGGGGAGACCGAGCACGCCTTCGCGCTGCAGTCGGTCTCCAAGGTCCTCACCTACGCGGTGGTGCTGCAGGAGATCGGCCTGGACCACGTGCTGGAGGACGTGGGCGTCGAGCCCTCCGGTGAGTCGTTCAACCACCTGTCCCTGCACGACGACGGCCGGCCGTGCAACCCGCTGATCAACGCCGGCGCCATCCTGGTCCACTCCCTCCTGCCCGCCGGGGACGAGGATGAGCGGACGGGCCTGCTGCTGCGCCGCTACAGCGCGCTGGCCGGCGTCGAGCTGGAGGTCTGCGAGGACGTCCTCGACGCCGAGCGCACCCGCGCCGACCGCAACCTGGGCCTGGCCCACCTGCTCGCCGACGCCGGCCGGCTGCCCATCTCGGCCCGCGAGGCCGTGGCCGGGTACCTCGCGCAGTGCTCGGTCCTGGTCACCGCACCCCAGCTGGCCGTCATGGGCGCCACCCTCGCCGCTGGCGGCACGAACCCCGTGACGGGGGAGCGGGTGCTGGACGAGTGGGTGGCGCAGCAGGCGATGTCCGTGATGCTCACCTGCGGCATGTACGACGCCAGCGGCCAGTGGGTGGCCGAGGTCGGCGTGCCCGCGAAGTCCGGCGTCTCGGGCGCGCTGCTCGGCGCCGTGCCCGGGGCCCTGGGCCTCGCCACGTGGTCGCCGCGCCTGGATGAGCAAGGTAACTCCCGGCGTGGCATCGGGTTGTTCGAGGGGCTCAGCGCGCGCTGGGACCTGCACGTGCTCCAGCACCGTGGCGCCCTGCGCGGCCTCAGCGGGCCCCGCTGACGCCTAGGGCGTGTCTGAGAATAGATGCACGAGTCAGCTGAGACCCTGGGGACATGTCCCGGTTCCAGATGCTCTCTGACACCCAATGGGAGTTGATCGCCCCGATGCTCCCGACCCGGACCGGCCGCGCCGGCAGGCCGTTCGCCGACGCCCGCACCATGGTGGAGGCGATCATCTACCGATACAGGTGCGGAATCGCTTGGAGGGATCTGCCCGAGGTCTACGGGCCCTGGCAGACCGTGTGGACCTGGCATCGGCGCTTGGCCGAAGAAGGCACATGGGACACGGTGCTGGCCACGCTGACCGCCGCCGCTGACGCCGAAGGCCTGATCGATTGGTCGGTCTCGGTGGACTCCACGATCGCCCGCGCCCACCAGCACGCGACGAACATCACCCGCCACACAGGGGGATGGGTCGAACTACAAGAATCCGCGTGAGGAACCGGCCGATCACGGCATCGGGCGCTCCCGTGGCGGGCTGAGCACGAAGATCCATCAGCTCGTCGATGGGACCGGGCTGCCGCTGGTCAGCCTGATCACCCCCGGCCAGGCAGGGGACTCCCCGATGCTGCTTCCTCTTCTGGAGCAGCTGCGCGTGACCCGGCCAGTAGGGCGGCCCCGGACCCGCCCTGCGGCGGTGCTGGGCGACAAGGCGTACTCCTCCCGGGCGATCCGCACCCACCTACGCGCCCGTGGGATCAAAGCGGTCATCCCCGAACCGGCCGACCAGCAGGGCCACCGCAGACGGCGCGGTGCCCGCGGCGGGCGCCCCATTGGCCTCGACGCGGACGCCTACAAGGGCCGCAACGTCATCGAGCGTCAGTACGCGCACCTGAAGCAGTGGCGGGGTCTGGCGACCCGGTATGACAAGTACGCGATCGTCTACCGGTCCGCTGTGGTGCTGAATGCTGTGATCGCATGGTCCAAACGATTGTCAGACATGCCCTAGCCGCCGCGCCGCCGTCGCGAGGGCCACGCCGACGACGCCGCGCCCCGTCCCTTGTCACCCTCTGACGCGCGCCGCGTAGCATCCGGCCCATGACCACTCCAGAGAAGAAGGACGACGCCCCCGCGATCCCCGTGCAGGACTCCCAGCTGGCCCATGACGACCCGCGCACCCGCCACCCGAAGCTCCATATCACCAAGCAGCGCCAGCCCGAGCCGGGCCTGGACGTGAAGACGGATCCCGTCCCGGACATCGGTCTGGACTCGTACCGGGGGATGGGTCGGCTGACCGGCCGCAAGGCCCTGATCACCGGCGGGGACTCCGGCATCGGTGCCGCGGTCGCCATCGCCTACGCCCGTGAGGGTGCGGACGTCGCCATCGCCTACCTGCCTCAGGAGCAGCCCGACGCCGACCGCGTCCTGGCGGCGATCGAGGCGGCCGGGCGCACCGCCGTCGCGCTGCCGGGCGACCTGATGGACGCCGACTACCGCGCCTCCCTCGTGGACGAGGCCGCGCAGCGCCTCGGCGGCCTGGACATCCTCGTGAACAACGCGGGCAAGCAGTTCATCTCCGATGACCTGACCGATCTCACCGACGAGCAGGTCCACGAGACGTTCCAGATCAACATCATGTCCATGTTCACGCTCAGCCGCGCCGCGCTGAAGCACATGGGCCCGGGTAGCACGATCGTGAACACCACCTCGGTGCAGGCCTACAACCCCAACCCGAGGCTTCTCGACTACGCGGCCACCAAGGGCGCCATCAACAATTTCACCAAGGGCCTGGCCGAGCAGCTCGGCCCGAAGGGCATCCGTGTCAACGCGGTGGCGCCCGGGCCCATCTGGACGGTGCAGCACGTGTCCTACGGCGAGCCCGAGGAGAAGCTGCCCGAGTTCGGCCACAGCACCCCCATCGGCCGCGCCGGCCAGCCCGTGGAGATGGCGCCCGCCTACGTGTTCCTGGCCTCGGGCGAGTCCAGCTACGTCAACGGCGAAACCCTCAACGCCAACGGCGGCACGCCCACCCCGTGACCGCCCGCCTCCTCGCCGACGTCGACACCGGCATCGACGATGCCTGCGCCCTGCTTTACCTCGTGGGCGCCCACCGCCTCGGCGCCGGTCCCGAGCTCGCGGCCGTCACCACCACGGGCGGCAACGCGACCGCCCGGGACTGCGCCCTCAACACCGCCGCGGTGCTGGACCTGGCCGGTCGGGCCGACGTCGAGGTGGCCGTCGGTGCCGAGACCCCGCTGCGCCGCCCTGCGGTCACCACCCCGGAGACCCACGGCGACGGCGGTCTCGGCCATGCCCGGATCGTTCGGCGCCCCGAGCGGCTCTCGTCCCGGCCCGCCGTGGACGTGTGGCTGGACGAGCTGCGGGCCCACCCCGGGGAGACGACGATCCTCTGCACCGCGCCGCTGACGAACCTGGCCCTCGCTCTGCGCGCCGAGCCGCGCCTGCCGTTCCTCGCCCGCGGCATCGTGATCATGGGCGGCTCCTTCTATCATCCGGGCAACACCACGCCCACCGCCGAGTGGAACACCTGGGTGGACCCGGACGCCGCGAAGGAGGTGTTCACGGCCTTCGAGGGCCTGCCCGAGGACCGCCTGCCGATCGTCTGCGCGCTCGAGACCACGGAGCGGATCGAGTACACGCCCGCCCTGCTGGACGGCCTCCTGGCCGACGCCGGCGCCCACCCCGTCGGCTGGTCCGCGGACCGACCGCGGGTCGCCGGACCGGACGCCGCGACCGGCAGCCCCGTCCTGGACGTGCTCGCCGACGCGCTGCGCTTCTACTTCGAGTTCCACCACGACTACGACCAGGGCTACATCGCGCACCTGCACGACCTCTTCGCCGCCCAGGTGGCCGCGGGCCAGGCCCGCATCGCCACGCGGGCCACCGTCGTCGACGTCGAGGCGGACTCGGAGCTGCTGCGCGGCACCACCGTCCACGACACGCGGGACATCTGGGGCCGGCGCCCCAACGCCCGGCTCGTCACGGCCAACGACCCCGCTGAGGTGTTCGCGGCCTTCGCCCGCGCGGTGGGCGCCGTCGTCGCGGGGGAGCGGACGCCCGACGGCGGCGCCCCGGCCCGGTGACCGCCGTCGGGAATGCCCCCCGTCCGCGTGCGGTTGCACCCGAGGCATCCGCCCGACCCCGACCCTCCAGGAGCTCCCTCATGACCGACGTTCCCACCGTCCCCTTCCACGACGGCCAGCAGATCCCGCAGCTCGGGCTCGGCGTGTGGCAGGTCGAGGACGACGTCGCGGCCGACGTCGTCGAGCAGGCGATCCGCGCCGGCTACCGCCACATCGACACCGCCGCGATCTACGGGAACGAGGAGGGCGTGGGCCGCGGCATCGCCGCGTCCGGCGTCGCCCGCGAGGAGCTGTTCCTCACCACCAAGGTGTGGAACTCGGACCAGGGCTACGAGGAGGCGCTCGCCGCCCTCGACGTCTCGCTCGACAAGCTCGGCACCGACTACGTCGACCTCTACCTCATCCACTGGGCCAAGCCGGCGCAGGGGAAGTACCTGGACACCTGGAAGGCCCTGATCGAGGCGCAGAAGCAGGGCAAGGTGCGCTCGATCGGCGTCTCCAACTTCCCGGCCGCCCAGCTCGAGGAGATCATCGAGGCCACCGGCGTGGTGCCCGTGATCCACCAGGTCGAGACCCACCCGTACTGGCAGCAGCGCGAGCTGCGCGAGGTCGAGGGCCGCCACGGCATCGTCCACGAGTCCTGGTCCCCGCTCGGTCAGGGCGGCGACCTCCTCGCCGACCCCGTGGTCACGGAGATCGCCGAGGCCCGCGGCGCGACGCCGGCCCAGGTGGTCATCGCGTGGCACCTCGCCCACGGCTTCGTGGTCATCCCCAAGTCCGTGACGCCCGAGCGCATCGTCTCGAACCTCGAGGCCGCGGGGGTGGAGCTGACCGACGACGACGTCGCCCGGATCGACGCCCTCGACCGCGAGGACGGCCGTCTCGGCCCCGACCCGGCGGTCATCGACTTCTGATCCAGCCGCCATCGCGCGCACCCGGCCCGTCCCCCTGGGGGCGGGCCGGTGATAGCTTTGCTCGAGAATGCCCGGCGACCGCCGCGCCGCCCGGGCGCATCTGTCCAGGCACTCCACGGAAGGCATGCACCATGTCCCACCAGGCTCCCCCCGCCGATGCGTCGAAGGTCCGCGCGCCGCGGACCGCCGTCCCGGTGACCCCGCAGACCCGCGCGAGCTCGCTGACCGACCTGCTCGGCGCCGTCGTGCGCCTGTTGCCCCTGCAGATGAAGGACGAGCTCGAGCTCGCCAAGAGGCACGTGGCCGCGAAGGGCAAGAAGGCCGGCATCGGCGCCGGCATCGCGGTGGTGGGCCTGTTCTTCCTCGCACTCATGGTGGTCGCCCTCGTGGTGACCCTGATCGGCGCCTTCGCCGACCCGACCTTCTGGTTCCCGGCGCTGATGGTGGCGCTGGCGTTCCTCGTGCTCGGCCTGATCTTCGCCGGCGTCGGCCTCATGATGGTCAAGGGCGCCATGCCGCTCGTGCCGCAGGAGATCGTGCGCAACCTCGAGTACGACCTCGGCTACCTCAAGGAGGGCAACGCCTTCGATCCGGCCGAGTACGACCGCCTCAAGGCGGAGCGCGCCGAGGCCAAGCGTGTCGAGGCCGCCCGCGAGGCCGAGCGGAAGAAGGTGGAGAAGGAGGAGAACAAGAAGGCCCGCAAGAACGGCGAGGCCGCTCCCCATCCGGACCGCGCCGACGCCAGCGAGGCGGAGATCCGTCGCCGTGCCGACCTGCGCCGCCGCCACCTGGGCGACATCCGCTCCGGCCTGGACGAGAAGACCAGCGTGAAGGGCCAGCTCGCGGCCTTCGCCGCGCAGCGCAAGGGTCGCGGCGTCACCCCCGAGACCGCACACGCCACCGAGCAGACCGCGCCGTTCACCGGTGCCGCCCGCGCGGGGGAGCGGACCGCCGAGGCCGAGGACTACGTGAAGGACAACTGGCAGCCGCTCGCGCTGCTCGGCGCCTCCTCCGCCGCGTTCGTGGCGCTCGCCGGCCGCCTGCGCCGCCGCTGACCCGGGGGGGTGCCCGCCCTCCCCGGCCCCTGAGGCCCCGATCCCCACGGATCGGGGCCTCGTCGTCTGCGGGGAGGGGCGACGGCGTCGGTAGGCTGGGCGTGTGGGGCGCCCGGCGGGGGCGTCCGCCCGCGGACCCTGGAGGAGCGACCCATGCGTGTGATCGACGTCGGCCTGCGCGAGGGCCACGAGTACCGCGTCCGCGACACCTGGCTGACCGTGCCGAACCTCATCACCCTGGCCCGCTTCGCCCTGGTCCCGGTGTTCGTGTGGCTCACCGTCGACGGCCGGCACCTGGACGCGTTCGTGATCCTGGCGGTGCTCTCCGGCACGGACTGGGTGGACGGCTACGTGGCGCGCCGGTTCGACATGATCTCCACGGTCGGGCGGTGGCTCGACCCGGTGGCGGACCGCCTCTCCCTGCTGGTGGTGGCCGTGACGTTCGTGGCCACCGGTATCGCCCCGCTCTGGCTCGCCCTGGCCATCGCGATCCCGGACCTCGTGCTCGCCGCCGTGTGCCTGTGGCTGTTCGGCGGCAGCCCGGACCTGCCGGTCACGGTCCTGGGCAAGGTGCGCACCGCGCTGCTGCTGGTGGGCACGCCCCTGCTGCTGCTCGCCCGTGTGCCGGGGGTCGACGGCGGCCCGTGGAGCGGCGTGGCCCTGGCTCTGGTCGGCGCCGGTTGCCTGCTGCACATCCTCGCCGCGGGGGACTACCTCGTGCGCGCGGTGGGCAAGGCCCGCGGCCTGCGGGCGGACGGTCAGGACCCGCGCGAGCACCCGTCCCGCCGGGGCTGACCCCCTCGCGCATCCTCGTGCCGGCGCCGACGGTTGCTACCGTGGGACGCGCGCCGTGCCCGCGGCCGATCCTCACGGCACGGGCCGGGCGCCGTCGTGCCATCGCCACCACAGAGAGGGACCGCCGTGTCCGACCGTCCCGGGATCGCCGCCGACCGCCCCCTGAAGGTGCTGATCGCCGCAGACACCTATCCGCCGCACGTCAACGGGGCCGCCACCTTCGGCCACCGCCTCGCCACGGCGCTGCACGCGCGCGGCCACGAGGTCCACGTCGTGATGCCGCGCAGTGACGCCGGCCCGGACACCGTGGAGCACCGGCCGGAGGCCACCGTGCACCTGCTGCGCTCCCTGCCGGCGCCGACGCACGAGTACTACCGTGTGGTGCTCCCGCGGCATGCCAAGATCTCCTTCCGCCGCATCTACCGCGAGGTCCAGCCGGACGTCGTGCACGCCCAGTGCCACTACATGATCGGCGAGGCCGCCATCAACGAGGCCGAGCGGCGCCGCATCCGGATCGTCTCCACGAACCACTTCATGCCGGAGAACCTCGAGCCGTTCCTGCCGTTCCCGCAGTGGTTCCTGGACATCGTCTCCCGGGTGTCGTGGAAGGACATGGGTCGACTCATGGGCAAGGGCGCGGTGGTCACCACCCCCACGGCCCTCGCCGCGCAGGCCATGGCCGAGCACGCCGGCCTGGACAACGTTCTCCCGGTCTCCAACGGCATCGACGCGAGCGCCTACGAGCTGCAGCCGGGGGAGAGGGTGGACCATCCCGGCCATCCGGTCGTGCTCTTCGTGGGGCGGCTGGCCGTGGAGAAGAACGTGGAGGTGCTGATCCGTGCGATCGCGCACCTGGCCCGCACCCGCCCCGACCTGGACGTGCACGCCGAGATCGTCGGCGACGGCGAGCAGCGCGACCGCATCCGTGCCACGGTGGACGAGGAGGGGGTGGCCGACCGCGTCCTGCTGCGCGGCCACGTCTCCGAGGAGGAGCTGCGGGCGGCCTACCTGCGCGCCGACGTGTTCTGCCAGCCGGGCACGGCGGAGCTGCAGTCCCTCGTGACCCTCGAAGCGCTCAGCGCGTCCACCCCGGTGGTCCTCGCGGACGCCCTCGCGTTGCCCCACCTCGTGGACGAGGGCGTCAACGGCCACCTCTTCCCGCCCGGGGACCACGTGGCCCTGGCCGATCGGATCGCCCGGATCCTCGACCTCTCGGACGCGGACCGCGCCGCCATGGGCGAGGCGTCCCACGCGAAGGCCCTGCATCATTCCGCCCAGAAGACGGTGGACATCTTCGAGCGCCTCTACCGCGGCGCGACGGCCGCCGAGGTCCGCGCGATGCTCTGAGACCCGTCGGTAGGATGGGCGGGTCCCGCGCGATGCCGCGGGGGAGGGGCGTTAGCTCAGTCGGTCAGAGCAGGGGACTCATAATCCCTGGGTCGCGGGTTCAAGTCCCGCACGCCCTACAGAAAACGGCCCCCGGCCGCGCGGTATGGCGCGGGCCGGGGGCCGTCGTCGTGCCGGTGCTCAGTAGCGGGCGGCCACCGCGAGCATGTCGGACTTCATGATCGTCGTGGAGGTGAACACTAGGCCCGCGTCCTCGTTGAGGGCGTGGGCGAGCTGGCCGCCGCCCATGTACATGGCCGTGTGGTAGATGCGGCCGGTGGACTGGTTCGCATAGAACACGAGGTCGCCGGGCTGGGCCTGGGAGATCGGCACGTAGGACTTCGCGGCGAGGTACTGGTCGCCGGCGCGGCGCGGGATGGAGATGCCGGCCCGGGCCATGGCCTGCTGGGTGAGGCCGGAGCAGTCGAAGCCGGAGGGGCCGTTGCCGCCCCACACGTAATAGGAGGACGGGTTCCGGACGGCGGAGCGCACGTAGTCGACGGCAGCCTGCTTGGACGCGGGCGCCGGCGCAGGGGCGACGGCGGGGGCGCTGGAGGTGGAGACCGAGGTGGTCTTCAGGACCATCCCCGGGTGGAGCATGGTCGAGGAGCTCATGCCGTTGATGGACTGCAGGATCGAGGCGGACACCCCCGTGCGGTAGGAGATGATCCACCAGCCGTCGCCGGCCAGCACGGTGTAGGTCGAGCCCGAGGTGGACGGCGCCGGGGCCGGGGTCGGGGTGGCAGTGCCGGAGGTCTTGAGGACCATGCCGGGATGCAGCACGGTCGCGGCGGTCATGCCGTTGAGCGACTGCAACCTGGACATGGAGACGCCGGTGCGCTGGGCGATGATCCACCAGCCGTCGCCGGAGCGGACGGTGTAGGCGGTCTCGGCGGCCTGGGCGGTCTCGGCGACGGACACGGTGCCGACGCCGGTCAGGGCGGCGGCGCCCAGGGCGAGGGCCACGGAGGCGGCGGCGGTGCGGGGGGCGCGACGCACAGCGGCGTGCGAGGAGGTCACGGACATCGGATCTTCTTCCCGGACAGGACCTGCGGCCCGTGAGGGCGGTGCCTCCGGGCGATGCCCGGAACGAGGCCGGACCGCGGGTGCGAGTTGACGAGCAGTGCGGATGACCGGGTACGCGAGGACGCGGAGGAAGCCCCGGTGTGGCGGATCGGCTGTAACCGATCCGTGATCAAGATACACGATCGTTATCGAAACGCAATCAGAAATTCGGATGACGTCCAGGTGGCCGATCGGCGCTCGACGCGCCCCGGTCGGCACCTACCGTGCGCGGCTGTCCCCGCCCCTCTCCGGCGCGGCGCTAGCGTGGTGCGGGTGAGCCCCTCCCGCCCCCTGCGCCTGCTGATGGACGCCCGCTACACCCGCACCGACTTCCACGACGGCATCTCCCGCTACGGCGCGAGCCTCATCGAGGCGGTCGCCCGCCGGACCGACGCGCCGGGCCCGGAGGGGGCCGACGTCGAGGTCGAAGTCGCGATGCTGATCTCGGACGAACGACAGCTGGCCCTGCTCCCGGACGGCGTGCCGTGGCACCTCGTCTCCGGCCCCACCTCCCCACGCGAGCCGTTCGTGGCCCGTCAGGTCGCGCGCCTGCGACCGGACGTCGTCTTCTCGCCCATGCAGACCATGGGGTCGTGGGGGCGGGACTACGCGCTGATCCTCACGCTCCACGACCTCATCTACTACGAGCACCGCACCCCGCCGCGGAACCTGCCCGAGCCGATCCGCTGGCTGTGGCGGGCCTACCACCTGACCAAGACCCCGCAGCGGCTCCTGCTCGACCGCGCGGACGCGGTCGCCACGGTCTCCCGGACGACGGCGGAGCTCATCGACCGGCACCGCCTCACCCGGCGTCCGGTCCACGTCATCGCCAATGCGGCGCAGACGGTACCGGAGCCGCGTGACCCGGACGAGACCCCGGACCGCACGCTGCTCTACATGGGCTCGTTCATGGACTACAAGGACGTCGAGTCCCTCGTGGCGGCCGCGCCCCTGCTGCCGGGCTACGCGCTGCACCTGCTCTCCCGCATCAGCCCGGAGCGCCGCGGGCAGCTCGAGGCCCGGCTGGCCGCGCGCCGCGCCGCCGCGGGGGCCGCCGGCGCGGACGTGGTCTTCCACGACGGCACCGACGAGGCCGAGTACGTGCGCCTGCTCCGCCGGGCCACCGCGGCCGTCACCCTCTCCCGCGCCGAGGGCTTCGGCCTGCCCGTGGCCGAGGCGATGGCCCATGGCACGCCGGTGGTGTGCTCGGACCTGCCGATCTTCCGCGAGATCGCCGGCGCGGGCACCCCGTCCTTCCGGGGTGTCCCGCTCGAGGGGGACCGGGCGGCCGCGCTCGCGGCCCGTGTGCGGGAGCTCGAGGACCCCGCCGAGTTCGCCGCGGCCTCCCGGGCGAGCGTCGCCCAGGCGGCCCGGTTCAGCTGGGACGAGTCCGCCTGCCGGCTTCTGGACCTCACGGCCGCGCTGGGTGTGGCGCGGCGTGTGGCCAGAGCACGGACGGGCCGCTCCAGCCGATGAGCACCAGCGGGTCGAGGTAGCGGTCGAAGGCCGCGTCCCCCACCCGCCAGCCATCGGGCTCCCGCACGCCCCAGTGCACGCACGCCCGCGGGCAGTGGGGTGGCGTCCCGGCCAGCCGCCCCACGGGGTCGCCCGCGTCGACGACGGCCCCCACCGCGACGTCGGCCTCCACCGGCTCGAGGGAGCTGCGGGTCCCGTCCGCGTGCTCGAGGGTCAGCACGGGGCGGTCGACCACGACCCCGGCGAACACGACCCGACCCGCCGCCGGCGCCCGGACCACCGCGCCGGACGGCACGGCGAGGTCCACGCCCCGGTGCCCCCGACCCCACGGTCGCTCGGGCGCGACGAACGCGCGGAGCACGTCATCCGGGGCGGCGCCGGCAACGGGCGGGTGCCACGCGACCGGCGCGGCCGTCGCGTCCGGACCTGCCGGGGACGCCGCGACGAGCAGCAGCGCGTCGCGCGTGGACGGTGCGGGCGTGGACCGCGACACGGGGTCGAGGTCGCCCATCCCCAGGACGAGCCAGGCGAGGAGGGCTGCCGCGACGCACCCCGCGATGCGCGGACGCGGGATCGGACGGGGGAGGAGCGTGCGAGGGGTCATGGCGTCAGCCTGGCGTCCCGGGCGGCCGCGTGGCGGGCCCGCAGTCCGATCGTGGAGAGCGCCCGCCGCACCGGCCCCTGTGCAGGAGTCGGCGATGGGAGTGGACGCCCACCTGGGGTAGGATTCACCTCAGCGGTGTCCTGTGGCCGGCCCTGTGCTGTGCCCCGGACACCGACTCCGCGCATTGCGGTGGGTCGCTTCAGCGGCCCAGCCCCCACGCTCGGTCCCGTCCCCGCCGTCCTCCTGGAGAGGGCGTCGGCGCGGGTGCTCGTGGGGCCCGGCAGCCCGCCGTCGTGATGCCAGGGGCCGCCCGACCGGGCCGGCCGCCAACCGTCAAGAAATCGACCGGCAGACCGCCCGCGCGTGAAGCGCGGGGTGCCACGGCTGCCACAGAAGGGAACGTCATGCCCGTCGTGACCATGCGCCAGCTCCTCGACTCCGGTGTCCACTTCGGCCACCAGACCCGCCGCTGGAACCCCAAGATGAAGCGCTTCATCTTCACCGAGCGCAACGGCATCTACATCATCGACCTCCAGCAGTCGCTGTCCTACATCGACCGCGCCTACGAGTTCGTCAAGGAGACCGTCGCCCACGGCGGCACCATCCTGTTCGTCGGCACCAAGAAGCAGGCCCAGGAGGCCATCGCGGAGCAGGCCGGCCGCGTGGGCATGCCCTACGTGAACCACCGCTGGCTCGGCGGCATGCTGACCAACTTCTCCACCGTCTCCAAGCGCGTGCAGCGCATGAAGGAGCTCGAGGAGATCGACTTCGAGGACGTGGCCGGCTCGCAGTTCACCAAGAAGGAGCTGCTGCTGCTCAACCGTGAGCTGGAGAAGCTGCAGGCCAACCTCGGCGGCATCCGCAACATGGCCAAGACCCCCTCCGCCGTGTGGGTCGTGGACACCAAGAAGGAGCACCTGGCCGTCGACGAGGCCCAGAAGCTCGGCATCCCGGTCGTCGCCATCCTGGACACCAACTGCGATCCGGACGAGGTCGCCTACCCGATCCCGGGCAACGACGACGCCATCCGCTCCGTGAACCTGCTGACCCGCGTGGTCGCGGACGCCGTCGCCGAGGGCCTGATCGCCCGCCAGGGCGGCAAGTCCGGCCAGGCGGCCGCCGAGCCGATGGCCGAGTGGGAGCGCGAGCTGCTCGAGCAGCACAACGCCCAGCAGGCTGAGCAGGCCGAGGCCCCCGCCGCCGAGGCCCCCGCCGCCGAGGCGCCGGCCGAGCAGGCCGAGGCCCCCGCCGCCGAGGCCGCCCCGCAGGGCGAGTGATCCCGGCCGGCCCGTCGGCCCGGCCCCAGCCGGCCGGGCCGACGGGCCGGATCAGACCCCGAACATCCCGCACAACCCACACCACGGGAAGGACCGAACGAGCATGGCGAACTACACCGCTGCTGACATCAAGGCCCTGCGCGAGCGCACCGGCGCCGGCATGATGGACGTGAAGAAGGCTCTGGACGAGGCGGACGGCGACGCCGAGAAGGCTATCGAGATCATCCGCGTGAAGGGCCTCAAGGGCGCCACCAAGCGCGAGGGCCGCTCCGCCGCCGAGGGCCTCGTGGCCGCGACCGTCGAGAACGGCGTCGGCGTCATGATCGAGCTCAACTGCGAGACCGACTTCGTGGCCAAGGCCGACAAGTTCATTGCCCTGGGCGACGTGGTGCTGCGCGCCGCCGTCGCCTCCGGCGCCACCGACGTCGACGGCCTGCTGGCCTCCGACTACGAGGGCCGCACCCTGGGCGACTACGTGACCGAGGAGGGCGCCCTGCTGGGCGAGAAGGTGGCCGTGCGCCGCCTGGCCCGCGTGGAGGGCGCCTTCGTGGACGCCTACCTGCACAAGACCTCCAAGGACCTGCCGGCCCAGGTGGGCGTGCTCCTCGCCGTGGACGCCGACTCCGCCGACGCCAAGACCGCCGCGCACGACATCGCCGTGCACACCGCGGCCTACTCGCCCACGTACCTCACCCGTGAGGACGTGCCGGCCGAGACCGTCGAGAACGAGCGTCGCATCGCCGATGAGACCGCCCGTGCCGAGGGCAAGCCGGAGCAGGCCCTGCCGAAGATCGTGGAGGGCCGCCTGACCGGCTTCTTCAAGGAGATCGTGCTCGTGGACCAGCCGTTCGCGAAGGACCCGAAGCAGACCGTCGGCAAGGTCGCCTCCGACGCCGGCACCAACGTCACCGGGTTCGCCCGCTTCCGCGTCGGCAACTGACCGCCGCACCCGGACCGGCCGCTCCCGGTCCACGCCCCGCGGGGGCGTAGGATCGGGAGCGACCCGAGGTCCACTCCGGCGCCGGACGGCGCCGACGACCATCGCATGACGGGGTGGCCGCCCCGACCGGGCGGCCACCCCGTCCGCGTGTCCGCCCCCGGACGGCCGTCCCCGGCC
>NZ_JABFBB010000003.1:411047-438141 GCF_017168555.1 Micrococcus sp. KRD012 | reverse complement strand
GTCCACGGAGATCGGGGGCACCTGCAGTCCCCGACCCCCACCGACCAGGAGATGCTTCCCATGGAGACGAACCGCGCCCCCGAGGACCCGACCACCGCCCACGCCCCGCAGACCTCGGACGACACCGGCCGCCGTCGCGTGCTCCTGAAGCTCTCAGGCGAGGTGTTCGGCGGCGGCAAGATCGGCGTGGACCCGGAGACCGTCCGCGGCATCGCCGAGCAGATCGCCGCCGCGGCGGACCAGGTGGAGATCGCGATCGTCGTCGGCGGCGGCAACTTCTTCCGTGGCGCCGAGCTGTCCGAGAACGGGATGGACCGCCGTCGGGCCGACTACATGGGCATGCTCGGCACCGTGATGAACTGCCTGGCCCTGCAGGACTTCCTCATCCAGGCCGGGGTCACCACGCGCGTGCAGTCCGCCATCCACATGGAGCAGGTGGCGGAGTCCTACATCCCGCTGCGCGCCATCCGCCACATGCAGAAGGGCCGCGTCGTGATCTTCGGCGCCGGCACCGGCCTGCCCTACTTCTCCACGGACACCGTGGCGGCCCAGCGTGCCCTCGAGGTCGGGGCGGACGAGGTCCTGATGGCCAAGTCCGGCGTGGACGGCGTCTACACCGCGGACCCCAAGAAGGACCCCACCGCCGAGCGCCTCACGCACCTGACCTACGACGAGGCGCTGCTGCGGAACATCCGCGTGATGGACCTGACCGCCATGACCATGTGCAAGGACAACGACCTGGACATGCGCGTGTTCGGCATGGAGGGCCCGGGCAACGTGACCCGCGCCCTGCTCGGCGAGCCGATCGGCACCACCGTCACCGTCTGAGGCGCGCCGCGTAGGATGGCGGCAGACCTGTTCCACCACACCGAGGAGACACCGTGATCCAGGAGACCCTGCAGTCCGCCGAAGAGCAGATGGACCGCACCATCGAGGCCACGCGTGAGGACTTCGCCTCCGTGCGCACCGGCCGCGCCAACCCGGGCCTCTACTCCAAGGTGATGGTCGACTACTACGGCTCGTTCACCCCGCTGCAGCAGCTGGCGTCCTTCACCACCACGGACGCCCGCACGCTGCTCATCACCCCGTTCGACCAGTCGGCCCTGCGCAACATCGAGAAGGCGCTGTCCGAGTCCGAGGTCGGCGCGAACCCGTCCAACGACGGCAAGGTCATCCGCATCGTGATGCCGGAGCTGACCGAGGAGCGCCGCAAGGAGTACGTGAAGCTGGTCAAGTCCAAGGCGGAGGAGCACAAGATCTCCGTGCGCAATGCCCGCCGCAAGGCCAAGGAGGCCATGGACAAGGCCGTCAAGGACGGCGAGGTCGGCGAGGACGAGGGCGCCCGCGGCGAGAAGGAGCTGGACGCGCTCACCAAACGCCACGTCGAGCTCATCGACGAGATGGCCAAGAACAAGGAGCAGGAGCTGCTGGAGGTCTGAGCCTCCCGCCGTCCGCGCTCGCCCCATGACCTCCCCATGACCTCCGCCGTGTCCACCTCGCCCGCACCTCCGCGCGGCGGCCGCGACCTCAAGTCCGCCGTCCTCGTGGGGGTGGGGCTGCTGGCGACGGCCCTGGTCGGCCTCTTCTGGCTCGACTGGCTGCTGGTCCTCCTCGTGGTCGCCCTGCTGGTCGGCGCGGTGTCCGAGATCGCGACGGTGGTGCGCGGCATCGGCCTGGACGTGCCGCGGCCCCCGCTCTGGGTGGCCGCGGCGGTCCTGCCGCTCACCGCGTGGCGGTGGGGGGTGCCCGCGCTGTTCATCGCCCTGGTGGCATGC
Organism: Micrococcus sp. KRD012; assembly: GCF_017168555.1. NCBI lineage: Bacteria > Bacillati > Actinomycetota > Actinomycetes > Micrococcales > Micrococcaceae > Micrococcus > Micrococcus sp. KRD012. The sequence continues at coordinate 436,366 of NZ_JABFBB010000003.1, read as the reverse complement.
CTGGCGCTGGTGGCCGTGTGGACGGCGCTGACGCGGCGGCGTCCGGCGGGCCAGTTCATGCTCGCGGGCGTGTTCATCGTGCTGTGGGCGCCGTTCCTGCTCTCCTTCGCCGCGGCGCTCCTGGACGAGCCGCTGGGGCACCGCATGGTGGCGGTCCTGCTGCTGATGGTGGTCTCCAACGACACGTTCGGCTACATCGTGGGCTACCGCTTCGGCCGCACCCCGATCGCCCCGCGCATCAGCCCCAAGAAGTCCTGGGAGGGCCTGGCCGGCTCCCTGGCGGGCTCGGTGCTGGTGGGCGTCGTCGCCGTCCCCCTGCTGGTCGGCCAGCCGTGGTGGGTCGGCGCCGTCCTCGGCGTGACCACCGTCGCCGCCGCCACCTCGGGGGACTTCTCCGAGTCCATGGTCAAGCGTGAGCTCGGCATCAAGGACATGTCCTCCGCCCTGCCCGGCCACGGCGGCGTGATGGACCGCCTGGACTCCCTCGTGTTCGCCGCGCCGGTGGCCTACACCGTGCTGGCGCTGCCCCTGACCTGATCCACCCCTCGACCCGGCACGGCCGGGACCCGCACCGCAGGAGACGCCCATGACCCCCCGCACCACCCCGGACACCGAGCCGGTCTTCGAGCTCGTCGAGCAGGACGAGATCGGCTACGAGACCACCCACGTGGACGCCTTCATGGCGCGTGCCCGTGAGGCGCGCGACGGCGGTGCCCCGCTGACGGCGGAGGAGGTGCGCCAGGCCCGCTTCGCGACCGTCAACGGCGGCTACGCCACCGACGAGGTGGACGACGAGCTGGACCGTCTGGAGGAGGAGCTGGCCGCCGCCGAGCGTCAGGCCTTCGTCGCCGAGCGCGGGGACGAGGACTGGGCCGCGGACCTCGAGGAGCGCGTGGCCGAACTCGTGGCCCGCGCCGATCGGGCCCCGGCGGAGCGCTTCCGCCGCCCCTCCCGCGCGGACGCTGTGAGCTACGACGTGGACCAGGTGGACGCGCTCGTGGACCGCCTGCGCGTCACCCTGGCCGGCGCGGAGGGCTCGACGGATCCCGACGCCGAGGGCGGGCTGACCGCGGACGACGTGCGCCGCGCGTCGTTCGGCGAGGCGGAGGGTGCCGCCGGCTACGAGGAGGGCCAGGTCGACGCCTACCTCGACGCCGCCGTCGACGTGCTGCTGCGCCGCGCCTGACACCCTGCCCTCGCGCGGCGGCCCGGGAGAGTGGCGCAGATCACACTGGAGTGATTACAATCACACCACCGAGACGCCGCGCGCTCCACCCCTGCTCGCGCATGCGTACAACTCCCTCGCCCCGCACCGTGGGCGTCGATCGGAAGGCAGTGCAGTGACCCTCGTGGACCACACCCGTCCCACCGGCGGACAGTCCGCCGGCTCTCCGCCCCCGGCGGGCCCGGCCGAGGCCGTGATGCTCCAGGTGCTCGACGCGGAGGGCCGCCGCCGTCCGCAGCCGGAGCTCGACCCGTGGATCGAGGACGTCGACGCCGACGCCCTCGCCGCGCTGTACCGCCAGATGGCCGTGGTCCGTCGCCTCGACGTCGAGGCCACGCACCTGCAGCGTCAGGGCGAGCTGGCCCTGTGGCCGCCGCTGCTGGGCCAGGAGGCCGCCCAGGTGGGCTCCGCCGTCGCGCTGCGCCCGGACGACTTCGTCTTCCCGTCCTACCGCGAGAACGGCGTGGCCCTGCTGCGCGGCGTCCCCGCGCTGGACCTGCTGCGGGTGTGGCGCGGCTCCACGTTCTCGAGCTGGGACCCGAACGAGACGCGGGTGGCCACCCAGCAGATCATCATCGGCGCGCAGGCCCTGCACGCCGTCGGCTATGCGATGGGCGTCCAGCGGGACCAGGCGGACGTCGCCACGATCGTCTACTTCGGCGACGGCGCCACGAGCCAGGGAGACGTCAACGAGGCCATGGTCTTCAGCGCCTCGTACCAGTCGCCCGTGGTGTTCTTCTGCCAGAACAACCACTGGGCCATCTCCGAGCCCGTGCGCCTGCAGACCCGCCGCAGCATCGCGGACCGCCCGTGGGGCTTCGGCATCCCGTCGATGCGCGTGGACGGCAACGACGTCCTGGCCGTGCTCGCCGCGACCCGCGCCGCCGTCGAGCGCGCGGCCGACGGGGGCGGTCCCACCTTCATCGAGGCCGTCACCTACCGCATGGGCCCGCACACCACCGCGGACGACCCCACCCGCTACCGGGACGACGCCGAGCTCGAGGCCTGGAAGGCCCGTGACCCGTTGACCCGCGTGGAGGCGCACCTGCGCACCCTCGATGTGGACGTGGACGCCGTGCTCGCACAGGCCCAGGCCGAGGCCGACGAGCTGGCGGCCGAGGTCCGCCGCGCCCTCGAGGCGCTCGAGGAGGACGGCGCGGACAGGCTCTTCGACGAGATCTACGCTGAGCCCCACCAGGAGCTCGAGCGGCAGCGCCGCGAGCACGCCCTCTACCTGCAGCAGTTCGACGACGAGGAGGCGGGCGCGTGAGCGAGCGCATGACCTTCGGCCGTGCGATCAACCGCGGCCTGCACCGTGCCCTGGCCGACGACCCCAAGGTCCTGCTCATGGGCGAGGACATCGGCGCCCTCGGCGGCGTGTTCCGCATCACCGACGGCCTGCAGGCCGAGTTCGGCGAGGACCGGGTGCTCGACACCCCGCTGGCCGAGTCCGGCATCGTGGGCACGGCCATCGGCCTGGCGATGCGCGGCTACCGGCCCGTCGTCGAGATCCAGTTCGACGGCTTCGTGTACCCGGCGTTCGACCAGATCGTGGCGAACCTGGCCAAGCTGCGTGCCCGCACCCGCGGCGCCGTGCCGATGCCGGTCACCATCCGCATCCCCTTCGGCGGCGGCATCGGCTCCCCGGAGCACCACTCCGAGTCGCCCGAGGCCTACTTCCTGCACACCGCGGGCCTGCGCGTGGTCTCCCCGTCCTCCCCACAGGAGGGGTACGACCTCATCCGCGCCGCGATCGCCTCGGAGGACCCGGTGGTCTACCTCGAGCCCAAGCGTCGCTACCACGACAAGGGCGACGTGGACCTGGACGTCGCGATCCCGCCGATGAGCCCGGCCCGCATCCTGCGCGAGGGCCGTGACGCCACGCTCGTGGCCTACGGCCCGCTCGTGAAGACCGCCCTGCAGGCCGCCGAGGTGGCGGCCGAGGAGGGCGTCGAGGTCGAGGTGGTCGACCTGCGCAGCCTGTCCCCGCTGGACACCGGCCTCGTCGAGTCCTCGGTGCGGCGCACCGGCCGGCTCGTCGTGGCGCACGAGGCCTCCCGCACCGGCGGCCTCGGCGCCGAGCTCGTGGCCACGGTGGCCGAGCGCGCGTTCCACTGGCTCGAGGCCCCGCCGGTGCGCGTCACCGGCATGGACGTGCCCTACCCGCCGTCCAAGCTCGAGCACCTGCACCTGCCGGACCTCGACCGCATCCTCGACGGCCTGGACCGTGCTCTGGGCCGACCGAATTCGCTGGACTCCGTGGACGCGTTCGCCGCCCCCGAGACCGCCGAGCAGTTCCTCGCGGCCCAGAACGCCGGGGAGGAGACCCGATGAGCCAGAAGACCTTCCGCCTGCCCGACCTCGGCGAGGGCCTGACCGAGTCCGAGATCGTGACGTGGCGCGTGGCCGAGGGCGACGCGGTGAGCGTGAACCAGGTGCTCGCCGACGTCGAGACGGCCAAGGCCGTGGTCGAGGTCTCGAGCCCGTTCGCGGGCGTCGTCGCGGCCCTGCACGGCGCCGAGGGTGAGACCCTCGAGGTCGGTGCGCCCCTGGTGACCTTCACCCTCGAGGGCGCCGAGCCCGACGTCGGCGGGCCCGCCGAGGGTGACGGCCGCGTGCCCACCCTCGTCGGCTACGGCGCCGCGCCGGACACCGGCAAGCCCGGCCGCCGTGCGCGGCGCGGCTCCGCGGCCCCGGCGACGTCGGCCGCCCCGGTGGGCGAGCCCGCCCGCGGACAGGCGCCGTCCACGTCGGAGGCGGCCCCGGCCGGCGCCGGGCGCCCGCAGCCCGAGGCCGCCGAGCCCGCCCGCGCGGACGCGGCGCCCGAGGCGGTGCGGGGCGCGGCGTCGGGCGAGCGACCCCGGTGCACTCCGCCCGTGCGCCTGTACGCGCGCCGCGCGGGCGTGGATCTGGAGCAGGTCACCGGCACGGGTGTGGGCGGGGTCATCACCCGCGCGGACGTCGAGGCGTTCCTGGCCGGGGGCGGGCAGCCCGCGGCCGCGGCGACGCCGCCGCAGTCCGACGCCGAGTCGGGCTCGACCGGGGGCGTCCGCACCCTGGGCGGCCGCCCGCGCACCGAGGCCGTGCCGGTCAAGGGCGTGCGCAGGGCGACCGCGGCGGCCATGGTGCAGTCCGCGTTCACCGCCCCGCACGTGACCGAGTTCCTGCAGGTGGACGTCACCGAGACCATGGAGCTGCTCGCCGAGCTCAAGGCCTCCCGCGAGTTCCGGGACGTCAAGCTCACGCCCATGACGCTCGCCGCCAAGGCGTGCCTCGTGGCGATGGAGCGCACCCCGGACGTCAACGCCCGGTGGGACGAGGCCGCCGGGACGATCGTCCGGCAGAACTTCGTGAACCTCGGCTTCGCCGCCGCCACCCCCCGCGGGCTGATGGTGCCGAACGTCAAGGACGCCCAGGCGATGAGCCTGAGGGAGCTGGCCGACGCCATCCGCGATCTCACGGGCCTCGCCCGCGAGGGGCGGCTGTCCCCGGCGGATCTGGCCGGCGGCACCTTCACGCTCACGAACGTCGGGGTGTTCGGCGTGGACGCGGGCACCCCGATCATCAACCCGGGCGAGGGGGCGATCATCGCGATCGGCCAGGTCCGGAGGATGCCGTGGGAGCATCGCGGCGAGATCGCCCTGCGGGACGTCATGACGCTGTCCCTCTCGTTCGACCACCGCTTCGTGGACGGCGAGCAGGGCTCGCGCTTCCTCGCGGACGTCGGCGCGATCCTGCGCCGCCCGGGTCTGACCCTGACCATGGTCTGACGGCCCCGGACGCGCCGCGGCCCCGCCACCCGGGCACCGGGAGGCGGGGCCGTCGTCGTGGCAGGCCGGTGCGGCCGCCGGCACGGCGTGGGCCGCGCTCAGTCGGCGGCGGGCAGCTCCATCACGAGCTCGGTGATGACCTCGGCACGGGCGTTGGAGAAGACCTTCTCCTCGCCGACGGTCTCGAAGCCGCGGCGGGAGAGCACCTTCACGGAGCCCACATTGTCCTCGGGGACGTGCGCCCGCAGCGGGCGGGCGGTGTGCTCCTCCAGGAACCGGTCCACGGCCGCGGTCGTCAGGCCCAGGCCCCAGTAGTCCTGCGCGGTCCAGAAGGACAGCTCGCCCACGCCGTCCTGCTGGGTGCACACGAGCGCACCCACGGCGCGGCCCTCGTGCTCGATGGTCCGCACGACGGTGTCCTCGTCCCCGAGCAGGTGGGCCCAGTGGTAGTCGAAGACACCGCGGTCCCGGGGGTTGCGGGGGGCGAAGGCGGACATCAGGTTGGCCTGCTCGTCCTGCTGGTGGAGGAAGAACTCGTCCAGATCCTCGGGTCGGACGTCACGAAGAAGCACGGCGGTGGACCTCTCGGGGCGGGGTTCGACGGCGTCCGCCGTCGCGGGTACCGGCCACCGTATCACCGGGCACGACGCCGGCCCGCCGGGCCGGTGCCGCCCGCTCAGTCCCCGCCGGGCAGCGGCCCGGGGGCCGTGGCCGCGGCCCAGGCCATGGCCACGAGGGTCGCGCGGCGAGCCGCGCGGTCGGCCGCGGTGCGCCGCACCGAGCGGGGGGTGGAGTTGAGCAGGCCCAGCACGGCCTGGGCGCGGAACACGGCGGTGGCCTGGTCCTCGTGGGGGTGGACGACCTGCAGCTGGCGCGCCCACACGTCGATGTAGGCGCGCTGGGTGCGCGTGATGGCCGTGCGCGCGCCGTCGGGCAGGGCGGACATGTCGCGGTCCTGCACACGGATCACGTCGCGCTGGGCGAGGGCGAAGTCCGCCTGGAAGCCGATGAGGGCCCGCAGGGTCTCCGCCCCCGGCGCGTGCTGCGCCTCGGCGGCCAGCCCGCCGTCCAGCAGGTCCTGTGAGGCCGTGTCGAGGATCGCCGTGAGCACGGCGGCCTTGCCGGCGAAGTGGCGGTAGATGGCGGGGCCGCTGATCCCGACGGCGGCGCCGATGTCCTCGAGGCGGACCGCGTCGAAGCCCCGGGCCGCGAACAGTCGCGCCGCGGCCGCGAGCAGGTCCACCCGGCGTCGGGCCTTGGCGGCCTCCCGGGCGGTCGGCGGGGTCGCCGGGGCGGCGGGGGACGCGGGATCGACGGCGGGCATGGGTTCCACTGTAGGACGAGACGAGGCGCGCCGGGCGCCCGGTCGACGTCCGTGACGATCGTCACTACACTGAGGCTCGGTTCAGTTAGTCGTCATTCACTGAAGGGGGTCTCATGACCGCCAGCACCCCGGCCCCGGCCGCGCAGTCCGCGCCCACCGTGGCCGAGCGCAACGCGGCCGGCCACGCTCGGCTCGAGCAGGAGCTCGCCGACCTCGTCGCCCGCACGTCGCTCGGCGGGCCCGAGCGCTCGCGCGAGCGCCACACCGGCCGCGGCAAGCTGCTGGTGCGGGACCGCATCGACGCGCTGCTCGACGAGGGCTCGCCCTTCCTCGAGGTCGGCGCGCTGGCCGCGCACGGCCTGTACGGCGGGGACAGCCCCGCCGCCGGCGTCGTGGCGGGCATCGGCCTGGTCCACGGCCGCCTCGTGATGGTGGTGGGCAACGACGCCACCGTGAAGGGCGGCACCTACTACCCCATGACGGTGAAGAAGCACCTGCGGGCCCAGGAGATCGCCCTGGAGAACCGCCTGCCGTGCATCTACCTCGTGGACTCCGGCGGCGCGTTCCTGCCCCGCCAGGACGAGGTCTTCCCGGACCGCGAGCACTTCGGCCGCATCTTCCGGAACCAGGCGCTGCTCTCCTCGCAGCGCATCCCGCAGCTGGCCGCGGTGTGCGGCTCCTCCACGGCGGGCGGCGCGTACGTGCCGGCCATGTCGGACGAGACCGTGATCGTGCGCGAGCAGGGCACCATCTTCCTCGGCGGCCCCCCGCTCGTGAAGGCCGCGATCGGGGAGGACGTCTCGCCCGAGGACCTCGGCGGCGGCCGGCTGCACGCCGAGCGCTCCGGCGTCGCGGACCACCTGGCGGACGACGACCTGCACGCCATGCAGATCCTCCGGGACATCGTGGCCACCCTGCCCCCGGCCGAGGCGCCGGCCTGGGAGGTCGCCCCCGCCGCGGAGCCCGCCAAGGACCCGGCCGAACTGACCAGCGTCGTGCCCGTGGACGTGAACACCCCCTACGACGTGCGCGAGGTGATCGACCGCCTCGTGGACGGCGGCTCCGTCCACGAGTTCAAGCCCCTCCACGGCACCACCCTGGTCACCGCGTTCGCGCGGATCGACGGCCACCCCGTGGGCGTCCTCGCCAACAACGGCATCCTGTTCGGAGACTCCGCCCGCAAGGGCGCGCACTTCATCGAACTGTGCGACCAGCGCGGCATCCCGCTGCTGTTCCTGCAGAACATCTCCGGCTTCATGGTGGGTCGGGACGCGGAGGCCGGCGGCATCGCGCGCGACGGCGCCAAGATGGTCACCGCCGTCGCGACCGCCCGCGTGCCCAAGCTGACCGTGGTGATCGGCGGCTCGTTCGGCGCCGGCAACTACGCGATGTGCGGCCGCGCCTACTCACCCCGCTTCCTGTGGATGTGGCCGAACGCGCGCATCTCCGTGATGGGCGGCCCGCAGGCCTCCTCCGTGCTCACGCAGATCAAGCAGGACCAGCGGGCCGCCGCGGGGGAGGAGCCGATGTCCCCCGAGGAGGTCGAGGCCTTCCAGGCGCCGGTCCGCCGGCAGTACGAGGACCAGGGCAGCCCCCTGTACTCCACCGCCCGCCTCTGGGACGACGGAGTGATCACCCCCGGCCAGACCCGCCGGGTGCTCTCCCTGGCCCTCGACGTCATCTCCCGTTCCCCGCTGCCGGACTCCCGGTTCGGCCTGTTCCGCATGTGAGGCACCCGTGACCGAGAACCACGCCCAGGGGACGCCCCTGTTCGACACCGTGCTGGTGGCCAACCGCGGCGAGATCGCCGTGCGCGTCATCCGCACCCTGCGCCGCCTCGGCATCCGCTCGGTGGCCGTGCACTCCGACGCCGACGCCGACGCGCGGCACGTCCGGGAGGCGGACACGGCGGTCCGCCTCGGCCCGGCTCCGGCCCGCGAGTCCTACCTGGACATCGACGCCGTCGTCGACGCCGCGCGCCGCACCGGCGCCCAGGCCGTGCACCCCGGCTACGGCTTCCTGTCCGAGAACGCCGACTTCGCCCGCGCGCTGGAGGCGGCCGGCATCGTGTTCGTGGGCCCTCCCGTGGGCTCGCTCGACGCGATGGCGGACAAGATCCGGGCGAAGGAGACCGTGGCCGCGTACGACGTGCCGGTGGTCCCCGGCATCCAGGACCCCACGCTCACCGACGAGCAGATCACGACCGAGGCCGAGCACGTCGGCTTCCCGCTGCTGATCAAGCCCTCCGCGGGAGGCGGCGGCAAGGGCATGGTGGCCGTGCGCGCCGCCGAGGAGCTGCCCGGCGCCCTCGCCTCGGCCCGGCGCACGGCGCGCTCGGCGTTCGGCGACGACACCCTGCTGCTCGAGCGGCTCATCACCGCGCCCCGGCACATCGAGGTGCAGGTGTTCGCGGACGCCCACGGCGCCACCGTGCACCTGGGTGAGCGCGAGTGCTCCCTGCAGCGCCGCCACCAGAAGGTGATCGAGGAGGCCCCCGCGCCCCTGCTGACCGGGCTGGCGCACGGGGCCGAGCTCCGCGAGCGCCTGGGCCGGGCCGCCGTGGACGCGGCCGTGTCCGTGGGCTACCGCGGCGCCGGCACCGTCGAGTTCCTCGTCTCGGACGAGAACCCGGACGAGTTCTACTTCATGGAGATGAACACCCGCCTGCAGGTGGAGCACCCGGTCTCCGAGGAGGTCGTCCGGGTGCGCGGACAACGCCTGGACTTCGTGGAGCTGCAGCTGCGCATCGCGGCGGGGGAGCCGCTCGGCTTCGCCCAGGCGGACGTGAGCCTCGACGGCGCCGCCGTCGAGGCCCGCGTCTACGCGGAGGACCCCGCGAACGGCTTCCTGCCCTCCACCGGGCCGGTGCTGCGCTGGCGCGAGCCCGCCGGCGAGGGCGTCCGCGTCGACACGCTCCTGCTGCCCTCCCGGCCGTCCGAGGAGCGCGCGTTCGGCTCCGGGCCGCAGGCGCGGCCCGCCACCGCCGTCGGCGCCGTGGACCCCGTGGACGTCGACGGCGCACAGCCCGAGATCACCGGCTTCTACGACCCGATGATCGCCAAGCTCATCACCCGTGGCGCCGACCGCGCCGAGGCCCTCGAGCGGCTCGACGCCGCGCTCGCGGACACCGTGCTGTTCGGCGTCCGCTCCAACCTGGGCTGGCTGCGCGAGCTCGCCGCCCGCACGGATGTGCGGACCGGCCGGCTCACCACCGAGCTGATCGACGGCCTCGAGGCGTGGACCGCCCCCGCGCTGCCCGAGGACCTCGCCGCCCTCGCGGCCGAGGCCCTGGCCGACGTGTCCGAGGACGCGGCCGCCGCCGAGCAGCGCGCGGCCGGCACCGCGTGGGCCCGGGCGGACGGCTGGCGCGGCGCGGGCGCCCCGCAGCCCGGGATGCGCGTGCGGGTCGGGGACGAGGACCGCATCCTCACCGCCCCCGCCGCCGACGCCGAGGTGGACGAGGACGCCGGAGCCCTGGCGGGCGTCAACCTCCTGGCCGGTGACCCGCGGGACCCGCGCTCGGCGTGGCTGCACCGCGACGGCGCCGCGTGGCAGGTCCGCCGCCTCACCCGGGCCGAGGTGGTCGAGGCCGCCCGCGCGGCCGCGGCCGCGCGCCGTGCCCCGGCCGGCGCAGCGTCCCCCGAGGCCCGCACGCCCATGCCGGGCACCGTCGTCGCCGTGTCCGTGGCCACCGGGGACACCGTGGCCGCGGGCCAGGAGCTGGCGGTGGTCGAGGCCATGAAGATGGAGCACCCCGTCACGGCCGCCGTCGCCGGCGTCGTGACCGTCCACGTCGCCGAGGGCGACGCCGTGGCCGCGCAGGCGTTGATCGCCGTCGTCGAGCCCACCGAGCACGCAGCACCCGCAGAGAACGCCTGAGAACAGGAGAGGACCATGAGCACCAAGCACCGCACCCTGCCCGCCCTCGAGGAGGACTACCAGGTCCTCTCCGACACCGTCCGCGAGTTCGCCGACGAGGTCGTGGCCCCGGTCTCCGCCGAGCTGGACGCCAGGCACGAGTTCCCGTACGAGATCGTGGCCCAGATGGGCGAGATGGGCCTGTTCGGCCTCCCGTTCCCCGAGGAGTACGGCGGCATGGGCGGCGACTACTTCGCCCTGGCCCTGGCGCTCGAGCAGCTCGGCCGCGTCAACCAGTCCGTGGCCATCACCCTGGAGGCCGGCGTCTCCCTGGGCGCCATGCCGCTGCTGAAGTTCGGCACCGAGGAGCAGAAGCTGCGCTGGCTGCCGGACCTCGTGGCCGGCACGCACCTGGCCGGCTTCGGCCTCACCGAGCCGGGCGCGGGCTCCGACGCCGGCGGCACCCAGACCACCGCCGCGCTCGAGGACGGCCAGTGGCGCATCAACGGCGCCAAGGAGTTCATCACCAACTCCGGCACGGACATCACCTCGCTCGTCACCGTCACCGCCGTGACCGGCACGGTGGAGGGCAGGACCGGCCACGACGGCCGCCCCGCCAAGGAGATCTCCACGATCCTCGTGCCCGCCGGCACCGAGGGCTTCTCCGTGGCCAAGGCCTACGACAAGGTCGGCTGGAACTCCTCGGACACCCACGCCCTGCACTTCACGGACGCGCGCGTGCCGGAGGAGAACCTGCTGGGCGCCCGCGGCCGCGGCTTCGCCCACTTCCTCGAGATCCTGGACGAGGGCCGCATCGCCATCGCGGCCCTGGCCACCGGAGCGGCCCAGGGCTGCGTGGACGAGTCGGTCGCCTACGCCAAGCAGCGGACCTCGTTCGGCCAGAAGATCGGGCAGTTCCAGGCCGTGTCCTTCAAGATCGCCCGCATGCAGGCCCGCGCGCACGCCGCCCGCCTGGCCTACTACGAGGCCGCCCAGAAGATGCTGGCCGGCAAGCCGTTCAAGACCGAGGCCGCCATGGCCAAGCTGATCGCCGGCGAGGCCGCCATGGACAACGCCCGGGACGCCACCCAGGTGTTCGGCGGCTACGGCTTCATGAACGAGACCCTCGTGGCCCGTCACTACCGCGACTCCAAGATCCTCGAGGTCGGCGAGGGCACCACCGAGGTGCAGCTCATGCTGATCGCCCGCGAGCTGGGCCTCTGACGTGACGGAGCGCGTCGAGATCGAGCAGCGGGGCCGCTACGCGGACGAGCTGGCGGTCGGTCAGGTCTACCTGCACCGGCCCGGCCGCACGCTCACCGAGGCGGACAACGTCCTGTTCACCACCCTCACCATGAACCCGCAGGCCCTGCACCTGGACCACGCGTACGCGGCGGCCCAGCCGTTCGGCCGGCCACTGGTCAACTCGATGCTGACGCTGTCCACCCTGGTGGGCCTCGCCGTCGGGCAGACCACGCAGGGCACGCTCGTGGCCCAGCTCGGCCTGGGGGAGATCGCGTTCCCGAAGCCGGTCTTCCACGGGGACACGCTCTACGGGCGCTCCGAGGTCACCGCGATCCGCGAGTCCTCCTCGCGGCCGGGGCAGCGGATCGTCACGTTCGCGATGACGGGGGAGAACCAGCACGGCGACGTCGTCGTCCGCGCCCAGCGCACCTGCCTGATGTGGACCGCGCGGGCACACGCGGAGGCCAAGGCGAAGGCCGCCGACGCCGCAGGCACGGGGGAGCGGGCATGAGCGCGCTGACCCTCGGGCCGGCCGTCATGTTCACTCCGGCGGACCGCCCCGAGCGGTACGCCACGGCGCTCGAGCGCGCGGACGCGGTGATCCTCGACCTCGAGGACGCCGTCACCCCGGAGGCCCGGCCCGCCGCGCGGGACGCCGTCGCGGTGGCCTGGGCGGGGCGGGCGACGGGCGGGGTCGACGGCGGCCCGCTGGACGAGGACCGCGTGGTGGTCCGCGTGAACCCCGCGGGCACCGCGGACCACGACGCCGACCTGGCCATGCTCGCCGGGACGGGCTGGCGCACGCTCATGCTCGCCAAGGCCGAGTCCGCCGCGCAGGTGGACGGGGTCGTCGCCGCCCTCGGACCGCAGACCCGCGTCGTCGCCCTGTGCGAGACCGCGGCCGGGATCCTCGCCGCCGCCGAACTGGCCGCCCACCCGCACGTGGGTGCGCTGATGTGGGGCGCCGAGGACCTCGTGGCGTCGATGGGCGGCAGCTCCTCCCGCACCCCCGGGGGCGCCTACCGCTCCGTGGTCCAGCACGCCCGCGCGACGGTGCTGCTGGCGGCGGCCGCGCACGGGGTGGCCGCGTGGGACGCCGTCCATCTGGACCTCGGCGACGAGGCCGGGCTGGCCGCCGAGGCCGAGGACGCCGTCGCCCTGGGCTGCACCGCGACCGTGTGCCTGCACCCGCGCCAGGTGCCCGTCGTGCGCTCCGCCTACACGCCCGCCCCGGAGGCCCTCGAGCGCGCCCGGCGCGTCCTCGCCGCGGCCGAGGGCCGGCACGGGGCCTTCGAGCTGGACGGGGCGATGGTCGACGAGGTGGTCCTCGCCCAGGCCCGCGCGCTCCTGCGCCGCGCGGACGCGCCCCGGCCGGCGGGCGCCTGAGCGGCTCCTGGGCGGCTCCGCGCCCCGGCGGCCCCGTGCCGTCGGGGCGCGGCCGCGTCCGCGCGGCTGCGCACCGGGGCTGTCACATGGGCGCACGGTCCAGGGGCGCGCTTGACGGCGCACCCCTCCGCCCGACAGAGTGTGCGTGTCATCACAGTGATCTGTCTCACACTGATCCGTCCTACGTACCCGGAGGGCCCATGTCATCCAGCGAGCCCACGGCGCCGGTCCCCACGGCCGCGCAGTTCCGCGCCGCTCAGCAGTCCGAGGAGTTCATCGAGCTCCGGCGCACCCACCGATCCTTCGCCTTCCCCATGACCGTGGCGTTCTTCGTCTGGTACCTGGTGTTCGTGATCGTCGGCGCGTTCTTCCCCGAGTTCATGGCGATCCGCCTCGGCGGCAACATCACCCTCGGCCTGATCCTCGGCCTGCTCCAGTTCGTCACCACGTTCCTGATCACCTTCGCCTACGTCCGTTTCTCCAACCGGACCCTGGACCCCCGCGCCACCGCGCTGCGTGAGCGCCTCGAGCGCGAGGCCGCCGGCGCCCCCGAGAACCCGGAGGCCACGCGATGAGCGCGCTCACCCCCCTGCTCCAGGCCGCCCCGCAGACGGTCGGCAACCCCGCCGTGAACATCGGCATCTTCGTCGCCTTCGTGGTGGTCACCCTCGTGATCGTGATCCGCGCGTCCAAGACGAACGCGTCCTCGGCCGACTACTACGCCGGCGGCCGCGGCTTCTCCGGCACCCAGAACGGCACGGCCATCGCGGGTGACTACCTCTCCGCGGCCTCGTTCCTGGGCATCGTCGGCGCGATCGCCCTCTACGGCTACGACGGATTCCTCTACTCCATCGGCTTCCTCGTCGCCTGGCTCGTCGCCCTGCTGCTCGTGGCCGAGCTGCTGCGCAACACCGGCAAGTTCACCATGGCGGACGTGCTCTCCTTCCGGCTGCGCCAGAAGCCCGTGCGCATCGCCGCCGCCTTCGGCACCATGGCCGTCTGCCTCTTCTACCTCCTGGCCCAGATGGCCGGCGCCGGCGGCCTGGTGTCCCTGCTGCTGAACATCAACGACCGGGCCGGCCAGGCCCTCGTGATCGTGATCGTGGGCGTGCTGATGATCGTCTACGTGCTGATCGGCGGCATGAAGGGCACCACCTACGTGCAGATCATCAAGGCGATCCTGCTGATCGCCGGCGCGGGGATCATGACCGTGTGGTCACTGGCCCTGTTCGGCTTCGACTTCAACGCCATGCTGGGGGCCGCCGTCGAGATGAACCCGAAGGGCGAGGCGATCCTCGAGCCGGGCCTGCAGTACGGCGCCAGCGCCCTGACCCGCCTCGACTTCGTGTCCCTGGGCATCGCGCTCGTGCTCGGCACCGCCGGCCTGCCGCACGTGCTCATGCGGTTCTACACGGTGCCCACCGCCAAGGAGGCGCGCAAGTCCGTGGTGTGGGCCATCGTCCTCATCGGCGCGTTCTACCTGTTCACCCTCGTGCTGGGCTACGGCGCCGGCGCGCTGATCGGCCCCGAGCGCATCACGGCCGCGCCCGGCGGGCAGAACTCCGCGGCCCCGCTGCTGGCGTTCGAGCTCGGCGGCTCCATCCTGCTGGGCCTGATCTCGGCGGTCGCGTTCGCCACCATCCTCGCGGTGGTCGCGGGCCTGGCCATCACGGCGGCGGCGTCCTTCGCCCACGACGTGTACGGCTCCGTGATCGCCAAGCACCCGCTCACCCCGCAGGAGGAGGTGCGGATCGGCAAGATCACCGTGGTGGTGATCGGCGTCCTGGCGATCGTCGGCGGCATCGCCGCCCAGGGCCAGAACGTGGCGTTCCTCGTGGCGCTCGCCTTCGCGGTGGCGGCCTCGGCGAACCTGCCGACCATCCTCTACTCCCTGTTCTGGCGGCGCTTCACCACCCGCGGCGCGGTGTGGTCGATGTACGGCGGACTGCTCTCCGCGATCATCCTGATCGTCCTGTCCCCGGTGATGTCCGGGACGCCGACCTCGATGATCCCGGGCGCGGACTTCGCGGTGTTCCCGCTGAAGAACCCGGGCATCGTCTCCATCCCGCTGGCCTTCTTCCTCGGCTGGCTCGGCTCGGTGACCTCGTCGCGCGCCGAGGACCCGGACAAGCAGGCCGAGATGGAGGTCCGCTCCCTCACCGGCATCGGCGCCGAAAAGCCGGTGCAGCACTGATCCGCGGCTGACCCGGTCCCACGGGGGCCGGCGGGGCGGGACGTCGCGGTGCGGCGTCCGTCCGGCCGGCCCCCCCGTCCGTGTCCAGGCCCGACTGGCATCATGGCGGGGTGACGCACGGATCCCTCACCGACTACACGCTTCCCGCCCCCGCCCCGGCGGACGACGACGGCGCCCCGCGCGCCGTCGCCCTGATCGGCTCCACGGGCTCGATCGGCACCCAGGGCCTCGACGTGATCGCCCAGGACCCCACCCGGCTCCGGGCCGTCGCGCTCGCGGGCGGGGCGAACACGACCCTGCTGGCCGAGCAGGCCGTGCGCTTCGAGGTCGAGGCGGTGGGCTCCGCCGCGGCGGGGGAGGAGGAGCTGCGCGCCGCCCTCGCCGACGCCGCCGCCCGCCTCGGGCGCCCGTCCCCCCGACCCGTGCTGTTCACCGGCCCGTGCGCCGCCGAGCAGATCGCCGCGTGGCCCGGCGCCGACACCGTGCTCAACGGGATCACGGGCTCGATCGGCCTGCGGCCCACCCTCGCCGCCCTGCACGCCGGCCACCGCCTGGCCCTGGCCAACAAGGAGTCGCTCATCGTCGGCGGGGCCCTCGTGAAGGCGGCCGCGGCGCCGGGCCAGCTCGTGCCGGTGGACTCCGAGCACTCCGCGCTCGCGCAGGCGCTGCGCGGGGGCACGGCGGACGAGGTCCGCCGCCTCGTGCTCACGGCCTCGGGCGGGCCGTTCCGCGGCCTGGACCGCGCCGCCCTGCACGCCGTCACGCCCGCCCAGGCCCTCGCACACCCCACGTGGGACATGGGCCGCGTCGTCACCACCAACTCCGCCTCCCTCGTGAACAAGGCCCTCGAGGTGATCGAGGCCCACCTGCTGTTCGACGTGCCCCTGGACCGGATCGACGTCGTGGTCCACCCGCAGTCCGTGGTCCACTCGATGGTCGAGTTCGTCGACGGGTCCACGCTCGCCCAGGCCTCCCCGCCGGACATGCGCCTGCCCATCGCCCTGGGGCTGTGCTGGCCGCGCCGTCTCCCGGGCGCGGCCCCGGCCTGCGACTGGACGCGGGCGGCCACCTGGACGTTCGAGCCCCTCGACGAGGAGGCCTTCCCCGCGGTACGGGCCGCGAAGGAGGCGGCGGCCGCCTCGCCCACCCACATGGCCGTGTTCAACGCCGCCAACGAGGAGTCCGTGGACGCCTTCCACGCCGGCGCCCTGCCCTTCGACGGGATCGTGGACACGGTCCGCGCCGTCGTCGCCGACTATGCCCCCGAGCACGTGCTCGCCGCGGCCGGCCACGACCCCGCGCCGACGGGGCTCACCGTGGATGCCGTGCTCGCCGCCGAGGCCTGGGCGCGCCGTGCGGCGCGGGCCCGCTGGTGACCGTCGTGGAGATCCTCTGGTACGTCGCGGGCGTCCTCGCGGTCGCGCTGGGCCTGGCGGTCTCGATCGCCCTGCACGAGATCGGCCACCTCGTCCCGGCCAAGCTCTTCGGCGTGCGCGTCACGCAGTACATGATCGGCTTCGGCCCGACGCTCGTCTCGTGGCGCCGCGGCGAGACGGAGTACGGGTTCAAGGCCGTCCCGTTGGGCGGCTACGTCGCGATGATCGGGATGCTGCCCCCGCCGCGGCCCGGGCAGACGCCCCGCACGGCGTCCACGGGCTTCGCCCAGCAGCTGGGCCGCATGGCCGACGACGCGCGAGCCCAGGCCGCCGAGGAGGTCCGCCCCGGCGACGAGCACCGCCGCTTCCTCGCCCTGCCGGTGTGGAAGCGCGTGGTGATCATGCTCGGCGGGCCGTTCATGAACCTGCTCATCGCGCTGGGCGTCACCGCCCTGCTGGTCACGACGGTGGGCACCTCGCAGCCGAGCACCACCGTCGCCGAGGTCTACCGGTGCGTGGTCACGACGCAGGAGCAGCAGGCTCGCGCCGCCTCGGGCGGGACCGAGGACTGCCGCCCGGGCGATCCCGCCGGGCCCGCCCACGAGGCGGGACTGCGCCCCGGGGACACCGTGCTCGCCTTCGACGGGCGGCCGGTCTCCGACTGGGACGCCCTCTCCGCCGCGATCCGGGACCGCGCCGGACAGCCCACCCGGATCGAATGGGAGCGCGACGGCGAGCGGATGAGCGCCACCCTGACCCCGCGCCTGACGGAACGGCCCGTGACGGACGCGCTGGGCCGGCCCGAGCGGGCCCCGGACGGGACCGTTACGACCCACGAGGTCGGGTTCATCGGCATGGGCGCGCAGCTCGAGACGGTTCGCGGCACCCCGCTCGACGCCGGCCCGCTCGTCGCCCAGCAGGTGCGGGGCGTCGTCGACGTCGTCCTCGTGCTGCCGCAGCGGCTGTGGGACACCGCCGTCGCCGTGGTGACCCCGGCCGAGCGCGACCCGGACGGACCGATGTCCGTGGTGGGCGTCGGCCGGATCGCCGGGGAGGCGGCGGCGCTCGAGCAGGCCACGCTGACGGACAAGGCCGCCCTGCTGCTGTCCCTGCTGGCGGGCGTGAACGTGGCGCTCATGGTGTTCAACCTCATCCCGCTGCTCCCGCTCGACGGCGGCCACGTGGCCGGCGCCCTGTGGGAGGCGGTCCGCCGAGGCTGGGCCCGGCTCACGGGCCGCCCCGACCCGGGGCCGTTCGACCTGGCCCGCATGCTGCCGCTGACCTACGCGGTGGGCGCGGCGATGCTGCTCATGGGCGTCATCCTGATCGTGGCGGACATCGTGGAGCCCGTCCGGCTGTTCTGAGCCCGGGCCGTTCGCCGTGGGCGGTCGCCCCGCGCCCCGGGGCGCCCGCGCGCCTAGGATGGACCGGAGAACCCGGCGGCCCCGCGCCGTCGACCCCGAGAACCCATGAGGAGCGCCCCCGTGCCCGTCAGCCTTGGAATGCCGTCCGCCCCGCCGCCCGTGCTGGCCCCGCGCCGCACCACCCGGCAGATCCAGGTGGGCTCGGTGGGCGTCGGCTCGCAGCACCCCGTCTCGGTGCAGTCGATGACCACCACCAAAACGCACGACATCGGCGCGACCCTGCAGCAGATCGCCGAGCTCACGGCCGCCGGCTGCGACATCGTCCGCGTGGCCTGCCCCACGGACAAGGACGCCGAGGCCCTCAAGGTCATCGCCCAGCAGTCCACCATCCCCGTGATCGCGGACATCCACTTCCAGCCGAAGTACGTGTTCGCGGCGATCGAGGCCGGCTGCGGCGCCGTGCGCGTGAACCCGGGCAACATCAAGAAGTTCGACGACAAGGTCAAGGAGATCGCTCAGGCCGCCTCGGACCACGGCACCTCCCTCCGCATCGGCGTCAACGCCGGCTCCCTGGACCCGCGCCTGCTGCAGAAGTACGGCAAGGCCACCCCGGAGGCCCTCGTCGAGTCCGCCGTCTGGGAGGCCTCCCTCTTCGAGGAGCACGGCTTCAAGGACTTCAAGATCTCCGTCAAGCACAACGACCCGGTGATCATGGCCCGCGCCTACGAGCTGCTCGCCGAGCAGGGTGACTGGCCGCTGCACCTCGGGGTCACCGAGGCCGGCCCGGCCTTCCAGGGCACCATCAAGTCCGCCACCGCCTTCGGCTACCTGCTCGGCCAGGGCATCGGCGACACCATCCGCGTCTCCCTCTCCGCGCCGCCGGTCGAGGAGGTCAAGGTGGGCCTGCAGATCCTGCAGTCCCTGAATCTGCGTGAGCGCAAGCTCGAGATCGTCTCCTGCCCCTCGTGCGGCCGCGCCCAGGTGGACGTGTACACGCTGGCCGAGCAGGTCACCGAGGGCCTCCAGGACCTCGAGGTCCCGCTGCGGGTGGCCGTCATGGGCTGCGTCGTCAACGGGCCGGGCGAGGCCCGCGAGGCCGACCTCGGCGTCGCCTCCGGCAACGGCAAGGGCCAGATCTTCGTCAAGGGCGAGGTCATCCGCACCGTGCCCGAGGATCAGATCGTGGAGACCCTCATCGAGGAGGCCAACCGGATCGCCGGTGAGATGGACCTGGGGGAGGACGGCGGTGACCAGGCTGCCGCCGGTGCCCCGGTGGTCTCCGTCCACTGACCGGGAGGTCCGGGCCGCCACGGGAGACCGCGTCCGCCTGCTGACCGACGCGGACACTGCCGCGCTCGCGGCCCTGTCCGCCCGCGCCCCCGTGTCCAACGTGTTCGTGGACTCCCTGCTGGAGGCGGGCCGCCTGGCCGGCCCGCGCGGGGGAGCGGCGGGCACCCTGTTCCTCGGGATCGACGACGACGCCCCGGGCGCCGGGAGGCTGCGCGCGGCCGTCTGGATCGGCTCGAACGTGGTGCCGGTCGCCGCGTCCGAGGCCCCGGACGCGGGATGGGCGCCGGGCGACGCGGAGGCGCTCGGCGCGGCGGCCGCCGCGCTGCGCCGCCGGTACGGGTCGATCTACGGCCCGGCCGGTCCCGTGCTGGCCGCCGGTCAGGCCCTCGCCGCCGCGGGCCACCGGTCCCGGTCCGTGCGCCCCGACCAGCCGCTGCTCGTGCTGGGCACGGCCGGGGGGATCGACCCGAACCCGTCCGTGGTGCAGGCGCAGCCACGCGACTTCGCGCGCGTCCTGCCGGCCAGCGCGGCGATGTTCGAGGAGGAGCTCGGCTTCTCCCCGTTCGCCGGCGGCGCGGCCCAGTACCGGGACCGCGTCGAGCGGCTGATCCAGGCCGGGCGCGTCTTCATCGACCCGGGCCCGCGCGACGCGGGCGGCCCGCTGCGCTTCAAGGCGGACATCGGGCTGCTCTCCTCCCGGTGCGCCCAGATCCAGGGCGTGTGGATGGCCCCCGCCGCGCGGGGCCGAGGGCTGGCGGCGTCGGCGATGGCCGCCGTCGTGGGCTACGTGCGCCTCCAGGCGCCCGTGGTGAGCCTCTACGTCAATGCGTACAACACCCCCGCGCTGCGCACCTATGAACGCGTGGGGTTCGAGCGGCGCGGCACGTTCGCGACCGTCCTGTACTGACCCGGCGGACCCTGCGCGGGCGATAGGATCGGCGGTCAGGACGCCGGGCACCCCCGTGCCGGCGTCGTCCCGTCCCGCGCGCCGCCCCCGACCGCGCGAGCCCGTCCGAGGAGGCCCCGTCATGCCCCTGCGCATGTCCACCCTGTTCCTGCGCACCCTGCGCGACGACCCGGCGGAGGCCGAGGTGGCGAGCCACAGGCTCCTCGTCCGTGCCGGCTACATCCGTCGCGCGGCCCCGGGCATCTACTCGTGGCTGCCGCTGGGCCTGAAGGTGCTGGCCAAGGTGGAGCGGATCGTGCGCGAGGAGATGGACGCGATCGGCGCCCAGGAGGTGCACTTCCCGGCGCTGCTGCCGCGGGAGCCCTACGAGGCCACGGGCCGCTGGGAGGAGTACGGCGACGGGCTGTTCCGCCTGCAGGACCGCCGGGGCAACGACTACCTCCTGGCCCCCACGCACGAGGAGATGTTCACGCTCCTGGTGAAGGACCTGTACTCCTCGTACAAGGACCTGCCCGCGTACCTGTACCAGATCCAGACCAAGTACCGGGACGAGGCCCGCCCGCGCGCCGGCCTGCTGCGCGGGCGCGAGTTCATCATGAAGGACTCCTACTCCTTCACGGTGGACGACGCCGGCCTGGACGCCGCGTACGAGGCCCATCGGGCCGCCTACCTGCGGATCTTCGACCGTCTCGGCCTCGAGGTCGTGCCGGTGCGGGCCACCTCCGGTGCGATGGGCGGCTCCCGCTCCGAGGAGTTCCTGCACCCCACCGAGGTGGGCGAGGACACCTTCGTCGAGTCCGACGGCGGCTACCGCGCCAACGTCGAGGCCGTCACCACAGTGGCCCCCGCCCCGCTGGACGAGGCGGCCATGGCGGCCCTGCCCGCCGCCGAGGTCAAGGACACCCCGGTCTCCACCACCATCGCCGCGCTCGTGGACGTCGCCAACCGGCTGGCCCCGCGCGACGGCGAGCCGTGGACCGCCGCGGACACGCTCAAGTGCGTCGTGGTCACCGCGGTGGTGGACGGCGGTGAGCGTCGCCCGTTCGTCGTGGGCGTGCCCGGCGACCGTGAGGTGGACCTCAAGCGTCTCGAGGCCTCCGTGGGCCCGGCGCTCGGCGTGGTCGGCGAGCCCACGCTCGAGGCCGCGACCGCCGCGGACCTGGCCGCGCACCCCGCCCTGGTCAAGGGCTACATCGGCCCCGCGGCGGCCGATGCGGTCGAGGGCACCCCGGTGCTCGGCGCGGAGGGCTCCGTCTCGGGCCTGCCCTTCTTCGTGGACCCGCGCATCGCCCCCGGCACCGCGTGGATCACCGGCGCGAACGCGGACCAGCGCCACGTGTTCGGCCTCGTGGCCGGCCGCGACTTCATGTGGGACGGCGTGCTCGAGGCCACCGCGGTGCGCGAGGGCGACCAGGCCCCCGACGGCTCCGGCCCGCTGCACACCCGCCGCGGCATGGAGATGGGCCACATCTTCCAGCTCGGCCGCAAGTACGCCGAGGCCCTCGACCTGAAGGTCCTCGACGTCCACGGCAAGCAGGTCGTGGTGACCATGGGCTCCTACGGCATCGGCATCACGCGCGCCGTCGCCGCGATCGCCGAGCGCTACCACGACGACAAGGGCCTGGCGTGGCCGCGCGCGGTGGCCCCGGCGGACGTGCACGTCGTCGTCGCCACGAAGGGCGAGGACGGCCTCGCCGCCGCCGAGACCCTCGCCGCGGGCCTCGAGGCCGAGGGCCTGACCGTGCTCGTGGACGACCGTCCGAAGGTCAGCCCCGGCGTGAAGTTCAAGGACGCCGAGCTCATCGGCGTGCCCACCACCGTGGTGATCGGCCGCGGCCTGGCCGACGGTGAGCTCGAGCTCAAGGACCGGGCCACCGGTGAGGCGCGCCCCGTGCCCGTGGACGGGGCCGTCGCGGCGGTGCTCGCGGAGGTGCGCCACGGGCGCTGAGTGGTTCGGCGCCGTCGAGCTGACCGCCGGACTGCTCGTCCTCGTGCTCGCCGCGGGCTTCGCGGCGGGCTGGATCGACGCCGTCGTGGGCGGGGGCGGGCTCCTGCAGCTGCCGGCCCTGCTGCTCGTGCCCGGGCTGAGCCCGATCCAGGCGTTGGCCACCAACAAGCTCGGCTCGGTGTTCGGCACGGCGACGTCGGCGCTCACCTACCGGCGGCGCCTGCGGCAGGACCTGTCCACCGCACTGCCGATGGCCGCCGTCGCCTTCGCGGCGGCCCTGGGCGGGGCCGTGGTCGCCGCGCATCTGCCGGCCGGCGTGATCCGGCCCGTGATCCTGGTGGCGCTGATCGCCGTCGCCGTGTTCACGGCCGTGCGCCCGGGCCTCGGACAGGTCGCCGGCGTGGGACCGCGGCGGAGCACCGCGCTGGCCCGGGCCGTGGCGCTCGGCGCGGCGGTGGGCTTCTACGACGGCGTCCTCGGCCCCGGCACGGGCACGTTCCTCATCCTGGGGCTGGTGCTGCTGCTCAAGTTCGACTTCCTGCACGCCTCGGCACAGGCGAAGGTGGTCAACCTCGCGACCAACCTCGGCGCGCTCTCGTACTTCGTGCCCTCGGGGCACGCGGTGCTGGGCCTGGGGCTGCTGCTCGGCGCGGCCAACCTCGTGGGCGGCTACGTGGGGGCCCGCATGGCGATCGCCCGCGGCACCGGCTTCATCCGCGTGGTGTACCTCATGGTGGTGGCCGCGCTCATCGTCAAGGTCGGCGCGGACACCCTCGCCCCGCTGCTGCGCTGAGCCCGCCCCGTCCGACCCGGTCGGGAGCACTCGGCCCCGCCGTGGGCCGCCGGTAGGCTCGGCCCCGGATCCCGACCCCGGCCCCCGCCCGCGTGGCGCGGCGGCCCCGACCCGACGAGTGAGGCACCCCATGGACAGCACCGACCGCCGCGACGACCTCGCCGAGCTGCGCACCCGCGTCGAGGAGGCCCTGGCGGCCGACGACGTGGTGGTGGAGCAGGTGCGCGCCACGGGCACCGCCGAGCACCGCACCGTCGAGGTGGTCCTCGACCGCGCCTCGGGCACCCAGGGCCTGAGCCTGGACGACGTCGCCCGCCTCTCCGGCCGGGTCTCCGCCGCCCTCGACGCCCTGGGCGACCACGTGCCCGGCGTCGGTGCGGGGGAGTACCTGCTGGAGGTCACCACCGCGGGCGTGGACCGCCCGCTCACCGAGCCCCGCCACTTCGCCCGCAACGTCGGCCGTCTCGTCGAGGTCTCGGTCGACGGCGCCGCGCCCGTGACCGCCCGCCTGAAGGACGTGACGGACGACGACGTCGAGCTGGCCGTGGTGCGCCCGCCCGCGAAGAAGGGCATGAAGGCCAAGGAGCTGCCCGCCGAGCGGGTCGCCCTCGACCGCCTCGGTCCGGCGATCGTGCAGGTAGAGTGGAGCCCCGCTCAGCAGGCCGGCGACGCCGACGCCGCCGCGGGCGAGGACACGGCCGAGCACACGGAGGCATGAGTTGGACATCGACATGAGCGCGCTGCGCATGCTGGAGGCGGAGCGGGAGATCCCGATGGACCGCCTCATCCCCACCATCGAGCAGGCCCTGCTCATGGCGTACCACCGCACCCCGGGGGCCCTGAAGCGCGCCCGCGTGGAGATCGACCGCGCGACCGGCCACGTCACCGTGTGGGCCACGGAGCTGGACGAGGACGACACGCCCATCGGCGAGTTCGACGACACCCCGAACGGCTTCGGCCGGGTGGCCGCCTCCACGGCGCGCCAGGTGATGATCCAGCGCATGCGCGAGGAGGACGACGACAAGGTCCTCGGCGAGTTCAAGGACAAGGAGGGCGAGCTCGTCTCCGGCGTCATCCAGCAGGGCCTGAACCGCCACATGGTCCAGGTGAACCTCGGCACCCTCGAGGCCGTCCTCCCGCCGCCCGAGCAGGTGCCCGGCGAGGACTACGCCCACGGCCGCCGGATCCGCGCCTACGTGGTCTCCGCGACGCGCGGCGCCAAGGGCCCGTCCGTCACGGTGTCCCGCTCGCACCCCGGCCTCGTGCGCAAGCTCTTCGAGCTCGAGGTCCCAGAGATCGCGGACGGCTCGGTCGAGATCACGGCGCTGGCCCGCGAGGCCGGCCACCGCACCAAGATGGCCGTGCGCGCCACCCGCCCCGGGGTGAACGCCAAGGGCGCCTCCATCGGGGAGATGGGCAGCCGCGTGCGCGCCGTCATGACGGAGCTCAACGACGAGAAGATCGACATCGTCGACCACGTGGACGACCCCGCCGCGATGATCGCCAACGCCCTCTCGCCCGCCACGACCGTCTCGGTGGAGATCCTCGACGCGGACCAGCACTCGGCCCGCGCCGTGGTGCCGGAGTACCAGCTGTCCCTGGCCATCGGCAAGGAGGGCCAGAACGCCCGCCTCGCGGCCAAGCTCACGGGCTGGCGGATCGACATCGTCGGCGACGGGGTCACCACCTCCGCCCCGGGCCGCTGACCGTCCCCGGGAACAGATCCGGGCCCGGACGCGCTAGGATGGATGAGGTCCTTTCTCGATCCGACGCCCGTGAGGGGTGAACGCATGACGTCTCGGACGGTCGTGCGCACCTGCATCGGATGCCGATCGAGGGCGGACCGGCAAGAGCTGGTGCGCGTCGCCCTGGACTCCTCGACGGAACCCCCATCCGTCGTCTGGGACCCGGAACGACGCCGTCCCGGCCGGGGTGCGTGGCTGCATCCCGGCGAGGACTGCCTCCTCCTCGCCCTGCGCCGCCGCGCGTTCGGGCGGGCCTTCCGGTCCGCCGTCGACGCCGACGCGCTGGGCCGCACCGCGGAGGCACCGGCTGACAGACCGACAGATGAAGGCGGGTCAGAGATCTGATGCGTACCCGATGAGCACTGAAGCATGAGTGCCCAGCGATGAACTTCACCCCCTGCTATCAGGCAGGCCGTGGTGCGCGTGCCCTGGTGGCGCGCGCGACGGCCTGGAGCAACGTCAACGGTCCCAGGACGCGCTGAGACGGACAGCCCGAGCGGCTCCGTTCCGGCCCGTGGGGCCAGAACAGGAGAACCGTGGCCAAGGTCCGCGTCCATGAGCTCGCCAAGGAGCTCGGCATCACCTCGAAGGAGGCCTTGAGCACGCTCAAGGACCTCGGCGAGTTCGTCAGCTCGGCTTCGTCCACCATCGAGCCCCCGGTGGTCAAGAAGCTGCGCAACGCCTACCCGGGTGCCGGCAAGTCCGCCGCCAAGCCCGGTTCCACGCCCGCCGCCCCGGGCCGTTCCGCCGCGCCGAAGCCGGCGGCCGCCCCGTCGCCGCGCGCCGCGGCCCCCACGTCGAATGCCGGCGCCCCGGCGCCCGGTCCCGCCGCGGGCCGCACCGCCGCGCCCAAGCCGGGCGCCGGGGCGCCGGCATTCGACGTGGGGGCCGCGG
>NZ_JABFBB010000003.1:385436-410947 GCF_017168555.1 Micrococcus sp. KRD012 | reverse complement strand
CCGCCGCACCGACGCC
Organism: Micrococcus sp. KRD012; assembly: GCF_017168555.1. Classification (NCBI taxonomy): domain Bacteria; kingdom Bacillati; phylum Actinomycetota; class Actinomycetes; order Micrococcales; family Micrococcaceae; genus Micrococcus; species Micrococcus sp. KRD012. The sequence continues at coordinate 410,931 of NZ_JABFBB010000003.1, read as the reverse complement.
GGCCGCCCCGGCCGAGCCGAAGGCCCCGCAGCCGCCGGCCACGCCGGGGTCGGCCGCGCCGAAGCCGGGCGCCGCCGCGCCCAAGCCGGGTGCCTCCGCGCCCAAGCCGGGCGCCCCGCGTCCCGGCAACAACCCGTTCAGCCCCAAGGGCGGCTCCGCCGGGCCTCGCCCGGGCGCCCGCCCGGGCGGCCGTGTCGGTGCTCCGCGTCCGGGCAACAACCCGTTCGCCCCCTCGCAGGGCATGCGCTCCGGTCGTGAGGACCGCGCGCCTCGTCCGGGCGGCCCCCGTCCGCCGGCCGGTGCCGGCGGTCCCCGTCCGGGCGGTCCGCGCCCGGCCGCGGGCGCCGGCGGTCCCCGCCCCGGTGGGCCGCGTCCGAACCCGGGCATGATGCCCAAGCAGATCACCCCGGCCCCGCAGCCGGCCCGCGGCCGTGGCCGTCCGGGCGGCGGCCCCGGTGGCGGTCCGGGTCGTCCCGGCGGCCCGGGCGGCCGTGGCGGTCGCGGCAACGCCCAGGGCGCCTTCGGGCGCGGCGGCGGCCCGCGCAAGGGACGCAAGTCGAAGCGCGCGAAGCGCCAGGAGTTCGAGCAGCAGCACACGCGTGAGATCGGCGGCGTCAAGGTCCCCAAGGGTGACGGCACCACCGTCCTGCGTCTGCGCCGCGGCGCGTCCCTGGCCGACTTCGCCGAGAAGATCCGCGCCGACGTCGCCGACCTGGTGAAGGTGCTCTTCACCCTCGGCGAGATGGCCTCGGCCAACCAGTCCCTCGACGAGGAGACCTTCCAGCTGCTCGGCGACGAGCTGGGCTACAAGGTCCAGATCGTGTCCCCGGAGGACGAGGACAAGGAGCTGCTGGAGGCCTTCGACATCGACCTCGAGGCCGAGGCGGCCAACGAGGACGAGGCCGACCTCGAGCCGCGCCCCGCGGTCGTCACCGTCATGGGCCACGTGGACCACGGCAAGACGCGTCTGCTGGACGCCATCCGCTCCTCGAACGTCATCGAGGGCGAGGCCGGCGGCATCACGCAGCACATCGGCGCCTACCAGGTGCCCGTGGAGCACGAGGGCGAGCAGCGTCGCCTCACCTTCATCGACACCCCGGGTCACGAGGCGTTCACCGCCATGCGTGCCCGCGGTGCGAAGGTCACCGACATCGCCGTGCTGGTGGTGGCGGCCGACGACGGCGTCATGCCGCAGACCGTCGAGGCGCTCAACCACGCCCAGTCGGCCGGCGTGCCGATCGTGGTGGCGGTCAACAAGATCGACAAGGACACCGCCGCCCCGGACAAGATCCGCGGTCAGCTCACCGAGTACGGCCTCGTGCCCGAGGAGTACGGCGGCGACACGATGTTCGTGGACGTCTCCGCGCGCAACAACATCAACATCGACCAGCTGCTCGAGGCGATCCTGCTCACCGCGGACGCCGCCCTCGAGCTCACGGCGAACCCGCACAAGGCCGCCCGCGGCGTGGCCATCGAGGCCAACCTCGACAAGGGCCGCGGCGCCGTCGTCACCGTGCTGGTGCAGACCGGCACGCTGCGCGTGGGCGACACCATGGTGGTGGGCTCCGCCCACGGCCGTGTGCGCGCCATGTTCGACGAGAACGGCAACGCCGTGGAGGCGGCCGATCCGTCGCGTCCCGTCCAGGTGCTCGGCCTGTCCACGGTGCCGCGTGCCGGCGACTCGTTCCTCGTCACCGACGACGAGCGCACCGCCCGCCAGATCGCGGAGAAGCGCGAGGCCGCGGACCGCAACGCCCAGCTGGCCAAGCGCCGCAAGCGCATCACCCTGGAGGACTTCGACCAGGCCGTGGCCGAGGGCAAGCTGGACACGCTCAACCTCATCATCAAGGGCGACGCGTCCGGTGCCGTCGAGGCGCTCGAGGACTCGCTGCTCAAGATCGAGGTCGGCGAGGACGAGGTGCAGCTGCGCGTCATCCACCGCGGCGTCGGCGCCATCACGCAGAATGACGTGAACCTGGCGACCGTGGACAACGCCATCATCATCGGCTTCAACGTGCGCCCCGCCGAGCGGGTCGCCGACCTGGCCGACCGCGAGGGCGTGGACATGCGCTTCTACAGCGTGATCTACGACGCGATCGACGACATCGAGAACGCGCTCAAGGGCATGCTGAAGCCGGAGTACGAGGAGGTCGAGCTCGGCTCGGCCGAGGTCCGCGAGGTGTTCCGCTCCTCCAAGTGGGGCAACATCGCCGGTTCGCTCGTGCGCTCGGGCCTCATCCGCCGCAACGCCCAGGCCCGCCTGGTGCGCGACGGCGTGGTGGTCTCCGATCACCTCAAGATCGAGTCGCTGCGCCGCTTCAAAGACGACGCCACGGAGGTCCGCGAGGGCTACGAGTGCGGCATCGGCCTGGGCAGCTTCAACGACATCAAGGAGGGCGACGTGATCGAGACCTTCGAGATGCAGGAGAAGCCGCGCGTCTGACGGCCGGGGCGGGGGCCCGCACGGGCCCCCGCCTTCCGCGTCCCACCCTCTGAACCATCACCACCGGAAGGAACCGCACCATGGCCGATCCGGCACGCGCCGGCCGCCTGGCCCAGCGCATCAAGGTCCTCGTGGCCGAGGCGCTGCGCCGCGGCGTCAAGGACGATCGCGTGGAGCCCGTCACCGTGACGGAGGTCCGCGTGACCAACGACCTGCAGCACGCCACCGTCTACTACACCGTCCTGGGCGACGAGGCCACGGTGGCCGCCGCCCACGAGGGCATCCAGGACAACCGCGGCATCCTGCGCCGCGAGGTGGGCCGCGGGCTCACCATCCGCCTGGTGCCCACCCTCGAGTTCGTGGCGGACACCGTCCCCGAGGCGGCCGCACACCTGGAGGACGTCCTCCGCGCGGCCAAGGAGCGGGACGCCGAGCTGGCGAAGGCGCGCGAGGGCGCGTCGTACGCCGGTGACGCGGACCCGTACCGCACCGCGGAGCCGGACGCCGACGCCGACGACGCCCCGCGCGCCTGAGGCCCGCGGCACGGTGAGCGCACGCAGCACCGGGGGACAGGCCCCCGACGCGCCGGGAACGGAGGCGTCGGGGGTCGTCCTCGTGGACAAGCCGCAGGGGTGGACCTCGCACGACGTCGTCGGGCGGGTCCGCCGGCTGGCGGGCACCCGCAAGGTGGGCCACGCCGGCACCCTGGACCCCATGGCCACGGGCCTGCTCGTGGTCGGCGTCAACAAGGCCACGCGCCTGCTGACCGCCATCACGGGCACGGACAAGACGTACACGGCCACGATCCGGCTCGGGCAGTCGACCGTCACGGACGACGCGGAGGGCGAGGTCGTGCAGACCCGGCTGGCCAACGCCGTCACGCCCGAGCGCGTGGCCGAGCAGGTCGCCGCCCTCACGGGCGAGATCCTGCAGGCGCCCTCGGCCGTCTCCGCCGTCAAGGTGGCGGGCCGGCGCGCCTACGATCGCGTCCGCGCGGGAGAGGACGTCACCCTCGACGCCCGCCCCGTCACCGTGCACGAGTTCACGGTGCACGAGCTGCGCCGGCTCGACGGCGGCCGGCTGGTCGACCTCGACGTCACCGTGCGCTGCTCGTCCGGGACCTACATCCGGGCGCTCGCCCGCGACCTGGGCGAGGCCCTCGAGACCGGCGGGCACCTCACGGCGCTGCGCCGCACCGCCGTCGGCCCGTTCGACGTGGCCGACGCGCTCTCGCTCGAGGCCCTCGCGGAGCGGTTCGCGATGACCGAGCTCTCCGAGGCCGCCGCCGGGCTCTTCCCGGTGCGCGAGCTGACGGAGCACGAGGCCCACGAGCTCGCCTTCGGGCGGGTCGTGGCGCCCACCGGCACGGGTGAGACGCTCGTCGCCGGGCGCGCGCCGGACGGCCGCGTCATCGCCCTCGTCTCCGACGTGCGCCGCCGCGGCGCCGACGTCGCCAAGCCCCAGCTCGTGTTCGCCCCGGCCGAGGGGCCGGGACAGGGAAGGACCGCATGATCCTCGACGCCTGGTTCTGGACGGGACTGGTGATCGGTGCCGTCTCGTTCGTCGTCTGCGTGGTGATGACGGCGATCCGCCGCCACCCCGCGGACGCCTCGATCCTCTCGGTGGCCGCCGTCGAGCTGTTCACGCTCGTCTATGCGGCGGCCGCCGCCGTCCGCCAGCTCGGCGGGGACACCCTGAACGGCCCCGGCTGGGAGTTCTGGGGCTACATCCTCACCGCCCTGATCGTGCCGGTGATCGCCGTGGGCTGGGCCGTCACGGACAAGACCCGGTGGTCCAACCTCGTGCTGGCCGTGGTCGGGCCCACGATCGCCGTGATGCTGCACCGCATGCAGGTCATCTGGTTCGGGCAGTGGTGAGGAGGATGGACATGGCACCCAGCGACGGCGCCCCCGCGCGCAACCAGGGTCTCGGCCGGATCATCGTCATGGTCTACGCGGTGTTCGCCCTCTCGGCGAGCGCGCGCAGCCTCTTCCAGATCCTCACGCAGTTCGACGCCGCCCCCGTGGCGTACACGCTCTCCGCGGTCGCGGCGGTCGTGTACATCGTGGCGACGTTCGCGCTCGCCCGCTCCGGCGCGCGCGCCTGGGCCGTGGCGCTGGGCGCCGTGCTCGTGGAGCTGGCCGGCGTGGTGGGCGTGGGCCTGTGGACCGTCCTGGATCCGGGGATGTTCGCCCACGACACCGTGTGGTCCCGGTTCGGCGCGGGCTACGGCTACGTGCCGCTCGTGCTGCCGGTGGTCGGCCTGATCTGGCTGCTGACGCACCGCCCCGCCCGCCCGGCCGAGGCGGGGGCGCTCTGATGCGGGTCTGGAACAGCCTGGACGAGGTCCCCACGGACCTGCCGCGCACCGTGGTCACCCTGGGCAACTTCGACGGCGTGCACCGCGGCCACCGGGAGGTGCTGCGCCGGGTCGTCGAGCTGGCGCGGGCCCGCGACGCCCTGGCCGTGGCCGTGACCTTCACCCCGCACCCGCGCGCCGTGCACCATCCCGAGGTGCCCCACGTGGACATCATCAGCCCCGAGCAGCGGGTCGTCCTCCTGGACGAGGCGGGTCTGGACGCGGTGCTCCTGCAGCGCTACACCCTCGAGTTCGCGGACCAGTCCCCGGAGGAGTTCGTCCGCGGCATGCTCGTGCACGGGCTGCACGCCGCCGTCGTGGTCGTGGGGCACGACGTGCGCTTCGGCCGGGGCAACACCGGCGACGTCGCGGAGATGGTGCGCCTGGGGGCCCGCTACGGCTTCGAGGTCGAGGCCGTCGAGGAGTTCCCCGCCGAACACGGGGCCGAGCCGGAGCGCCGCTGCTCCTCGACCTGGGTGCGGGAGGCCCTGGCCGCGGGCGACGTCGCCCAGGCCGCGGCCGTGCTCGGCCGGCACCACGTGCTCGCCGGCGAGGTGGTGCACGGGTTCGCGCGCGGCCGCGAGCTCGGCTTCCCCACGGCGAACCTCGAGACGGATGTGCAGGGCATGATCCCGGCCGACGGCGTCTACGCCGGCTGGGTGCACGACGCGCACGGCGGGGTGTGGCCGGCCGCGATCTCCATCGGCTCGAACCCCACGTTCGAGGACGTCTCCCGCGTGGTGGAGGCACACGTGATCGACCGCCACGACGAGCGGGTGGAGGACTTCGACCTGTACGGCCAGCACATCGAGGTGGAGTTCGTGGCCCGGCTGCGCGGGATGGTCGCCTACGAGGGCGTCGAGAAGCTCGTGGCGCAGATCACGCAGGACGTGGACGAGGCCCGGGCGATCCTGGCCACGACCCCCTCCGACCGGTGAGCGCCCCGGAGCCGGGCGCTCCCCCCGCTGTGCCGAACCTGCCGGGGCGCCCGGCCCGGGCCCGTCGGGCCGGGCCCAACCCCTTCGAGACCGGCGGGGAGCACTACGACGCCGTCCGCCCCTCCTACCCGGCCGCCGTGGTGGACCGCGTCCTGGCGGGCATCGCCGACGGCGCGGAGGTGGTGGAGCTCGGGGCCGGGACGGGACTGTTCACCCGGCTGCTCGCGGCCCGCCCGGCGGACCGGGTGCGGACGGTGACGGCCCTCGAGCCGTCGGCGTCGATGCGCGCCGTCCTGGAACGCGAGGTCGCGGCCGGCACGGGCGGGCGGGTGCGCGCCGTGCCGGGCACGGGCGAGGCCACGGGCCTGCCGGCGGCGAGCGCCGACGCCGTGGTGGCGGCCCAGGCATGGCACTGGATGGACCCGGCCGCGGCGAGCGCGGAGGCCGCACGGGTGCTGCGCCCGGGTGGGCGCCTGGCCGCGGTGTGGAACCAGCTCGACACGGCGGTGCCGTGGGTGCACCGTCTCACCCGGATCATGCACGCCGGGGACGTGCACGCCGCCCGGCCGGAGCAGCGCCGGTTCGCCGCCCCGTTCGGGGCGGAGGAGCACGCGCGCTGGGCGTGGACGCAGCCCATGACCGCGGCGGGGCTGCACGGACTCATGGCCTCGCGCTCGTACTGGCTGCGCGCGGACGAGCGGATCCGGTCCCGGATGACGGCCAACCTCGACTGGTACCTGCACGAGCACCTGGGCCATGCGGCGGACGCGGTCCTGCAGGTGCCCTACGTGACGGTGGCCTGGTGGGCGGCGCCGGTCAGGGGCGGGCGCCCACGGTGACCGGGACCGTCCGGGCGATCCCGGCCCGCCGCGCCTGCCAGAGCAGCAGCGCCGTGGCCACCGCGACCACCGCCACCGAGAGCAGCGTGGCCGCCGGGGAGCCGGCGGTCTCCGCGCCCACGTAGCTGTCCTCGACGGTGCCCACGAGCGTGCCGACGGCGATGATCACCACGTTGTTGACCACGTGGAGGGCGACGGCGGCCTCGAGCCCGCCCGTGCGCCACGTGAGCAGGACGGCGGCGACGGCGAACGCGGCGAGGTCCAGCAGGATCCACGGGTCGAGCGAGCCGTGGGCGAGCGAGAAGGTCGCCGCCGAGAGCACCGCGGTGACCGCGGCGGCCACGACCGGCCGGCGGATCCACGTGCCGACGGCCAGCAGCAGCCACCCGCGGAACAGGTACTCCTCGCCCGCGGCCTGGAACGGGGTGAGCACGAACGCCATGACGAGCAGCCAGACCCAGTCCTGCGCGCGCGGGGCCGTGGGGGCGCCGTCGAGGGCCCACGCGCCCAGCACGTAGGCGAGGAACAGCGGCGTCAGCACGACGACGCAGCGCGCCAGCCAGCGCCAGCGCACGCGGCCCTCGACCGAGTGGACGAAGCGGGCGGCGACGGGGTGGCCCAGCGCCACGGCCAGCAGCGCGACCCCGATCAGCGCGGCGAGCAGGAGGTTGTTCAGCAGCACCATGGGCGCGGAGTACAGGTCGAGGTCGGTCACGTCCGTCGGGTCGGCCGCGCCGAGCAGCGCGGGCCCGGACGTGGCGATCAGGGCGAGAGCGCCCAGCACGCCCCCCAGCACGAGGAGGCCCACCAGGCCGGCCAGCACGAGGCCGAAGGACGCGAGCGGGTTCCACCATCGGGCCCGCGGCGTGCGCAGCAGCGCGGGGTAGCCGTGGCCGATCAGCGGCAGATCCAGGGGCGGCGCGGGCGGCCGGAGGGGGAACGACGACGGGGCCCGGTGGGGTGCTCACCGGGCCAGGGTAGGCGATGCGGTAGACTCGACCCTCGGCCTCCCTGCAGTCCGCGGTGGGGTGGGCCCCGCGTCGTCCGCCCCGGCGGGGCGCGGCCCGTGTTCGCGGTACCGAAGTGAAGGAGGCCCACCATGGCCCTGGATCCCGCTGTCAAGCAGCAGATCATCAAGGAGTACGCCACCCACGAGGGCGACACCGGTTCCCCCGAGGTGCAGATCGCGGTCCTGTCCCGCCGCATCAAGGACCTGACCGAGCACCTCAAGGAGCACAAGCACGACCACCACACCCGTCGCGGCCTGATGGCCCTGGTGGGTCGCCGTCGTCGCATGCTCGGCTACCTGCAGAAGGTCGACATCGAGCGCTACCGTGCGCTGATCGAGCGCCTCGGCCTGCGCAAGTGACCTGAGGAGGCGGCGCCGGAGCCCGCGGGGACCCGCGAGCGCCGGCGCCGCCTTTCGTCTGCCCCCGGACGCACGTAGTGTGTCCCGGGGGGAGACCGCCGCAGCCTGCGGCACTCCGGCGCGCCATGGCGCGCATCCCCGCATCATCGACACACCCGACGGTTCCGCGCCCATCGCCCGCGGTCCTCGACAGTGGCTCCCGGACCCCGCCGCACGGCGGGATGCCGAGGGCCTCGATCGAAGACCAGGGGGACAGGGACGCCTGCGGCGCCGTCCACCTGAAAGGAGGCCCTCATGGAGGGTCCTGAGATCACCTTCGCCGAGGCCGTCATCGACAACGGCTCGTACGGCAAGCGCACCGTCCGCTTCGAGACCGGGCGCCTCGCCCAGCAGGCCGCCGGCGCCGCCATGGTCTACATCGACGAGGAGACGTCGATGCTGTCCGCCACCACCGTCGGCAAGTCGCCCCGCGAGGGCTTCGACTTCTTCCCGCTGACCGTGGACGTCGAGGAGCGCATGTACGCCGCGGGCCGCATCCCCGGCTCGTTCTTCCGCCGCGAGGGCCGCCCGTCCACGGACGCGATCCTCACCTGCCGCCTGATCGACCGCCCGCTGCGCCCGGCGTTCGTCAAGGGCATCCGCAACGAGGTCCAGGTCGTCGTGACCGTCACCTCGATCGCCCCGGACGAGATCTACGACACGGTGGCCATCAACGCCGCCTCCCTGTCCACGCAGCTGTCCGGCCTGCCGTTCTCCGGTCCCATCGGCGGCGTGCGCATGGCCCTCATGGACGACGGCTCCGGCACGCGCCAGTGGGTCGCGTTCCCGAAGCACTCCCAGCTCGAGGGCGCCGTGTTCAACATGGCCGTGGCCGGCCGTGTGGTGGGCGACGACGTCGCCATCATGATGGTCGAGGCCGAGGCGACCCCGGACTCCTGGACCCTGGTCAAGGAGCGCGGCGCGCAGGCGCCCACCGAGGAGATCGTGGCCGAGGGCCTCGAGGCCGCCAAGCCCTTCATCCGCGCCCTGTGCGAGGCCCAGGCCGACCTGGTCAAGCGCGCCGGCAAGGACCCGGTGGACGTCCCCGTGTTCCAGGACTACCAGGACGACGCCTACGCCGCCGTCGAGAAGCTCGCCACGGACCGCCTGACCGAGATCTTCTCCATCGGCGACAAGCAGGAGCGCGAGTCGGCCTCGGACGCCTACCTGCTCGAGGTGCTCGAGGAGCTCGCCGGCGAGGGCAAGGACTTCGCCGAGCGCAAGGGCGAGATCGCCAAGGCCTACGGCTCCCTCACCAAGCAGATCGTGCGCCGCCGCATCCTCACCGACCAGGTGCGCATCGACGGCCGCGGCCTGACGGACATCCGCAAGCTGACCGCGGAGGTGGAGGTCCTGCCCCGCGTGCACGGCTCCGCCATCTTCGAGCGCGGCGAGACCCAGATCATGGGCGTCACCACGCTGAACATGCTCAAGATGGAGCAGCAGATCGACTCGTTGGCGCCGGAGACGGCCAAGCGGTACATGCACCACTACAACTTCCCGCCGTACTCCACCGGCGAGACCGGCCGCGTGGGCTCCCCGAAGCGCCGCGAGATCGGCCACGGCGCCCTCGCCGAGCGCGCCCTCGTGCCCGTGCTGCCGGCCCGCGAGGAGTTCCCCTACGCGATCCGCCAGGTCTCCGAGGCCCTCGGCTCCAACGGCTCGACGTCGATGGGCTCCGTCTGCGCCTCCACCCTGTCCCTGCTGAACGCGGGCGTGCCGCTGCGTGCGCCCGTGGCCGGCATCGCCATGGGCCTGGTCTCCGCCGAGGTGGACGGCCAGACCCAGTACGCGGCCCTGACCGACATCCTCGGCGCCGAGGACGCGTTCGGCGACATGGACTTCAAGGTGGCCGGCACCGCGGAGTTCGTCACCGCGATCCAGCTGGACACCAAGCTGGACGGCATCCCGGCCTCCGTGCTGGCCGCCGCCCTGACGCAGGCCCGCGAGGCGCGCCTGCACATCCTGTCCGTGCTGAACGCCGCCATCGACGCCCCGGACGAGATGGCCCCCACCGCCCCGCGGATCATCTCCGTGCGCATCCCGGTGGACAAGATCGGCGCGGTCATCGGCCCCAAGGGCGCCATGATCAACCAGATCCAGGACGACACGGGCGCGGACATCACCATCGAGGACGACGGCACCGTGCTGATCGGCGCCACCGACGGCGCCTCGGCCGAGGCCGCGCGCTCCGCGGTGAACGCGATCGCCAACCCGCAGGTCCCCGAGGTCGGTGAGCGCTACCTCGGCACCGTGGTGAAGCTGACCACGTTCGGCGGGTTCGTCTCGCTCACCCCGGGCAAGGACGGCCTGCTGCACATCTCCGAGCTGCGCAAGCTCAACGAGGGCAAGCGCGTGGACGACGTCGAGGACGTGCTCGGCGTGGGCCAGAAGGTCCAGGTCGAGATCACCAAGATCGACGACCGCGGCAAGCTGTCCCTCTCCCCGGTGGTGGCGGAGTCCGACGCCCTGGCCGAGACCGCGGACGCGATCGAGTCCTCGCAGATCGAGGCCTGATCCGCCCCGCCCGGCCCGGTGACCACGACGGCGCCGCACCCTCCCCGCGAGTGGTGCGGCGCCGTCGTCGCGCATGGGCGAGAATGGCCGTCATGAGTGTTCACCGTGAGATCCCCCTGGACTTCGACGGCGTGCTGGCGGACGAGGGCAACGGTTCCGTGGTGCGCCGCTCCGTGCTGCCCGGCGGCGTCCGCGTGCTCACCGAGGCCATGCCGGACCAGCGCTCGGTGACCATCGGCTACTGGGTGGCCGTCGGGTCCCGTGACGAGTCGCCCGAGGGCTACGGCGCCACGCACTTCCTCGAGCACCTGCTCTTCAAGGGCACTCCCACGCGCACCGCGATGGACATCGCGGCCGCCTTCGACCGCGTGGGCGGGGAGTCCAACGCCGGCACGGCCAAGGAGTCCACCGTCTACCACGCCCGCGTGCTGGACGAGGACCTGCCGATGGCCGTGGAGGTCCTCACGGACATGCTCACCTCCTCCCTGATCGACCCGGACGAGCTCGAGACCGAGCGCGGCGTGATCCTCGAGGAGCTCGCCATGGACGCGGACGACCCCGTGGACGTGGCCCACGAGAAGCTCGCCGAGGTCATGCTGGACGGCCACCCCCTCGGCCGGCCGATCGGCGGCACGCCCGAGACGATCCGGGCCGTCACCCGCGACCATGTGGTGGGGCACTACACGCACTGGTACCGCCCGGACGAGCTCGTCGTCACCGCCGCCGGCCACCTCGACCACGACGAGGTCTGCCGCCTCGTCCTCGCCGCCCTGCGCGCCTCGGGCTGGGAGCTCACCCAGGGGGCCCTGCCCGCCCCGCGTCGTGCCGTGGACACCGCCGGGGCCGCGGCCTCGCGGGTGCGGACCGGCACGCACACCGTCACCAAGGCGGTCGAGCAGGCCAACGTCCTCGTCGGCGGCCGCTCGCTGTCCACCACGGACCCGGACCGCTTCGCCCTGGGCGTCATGCAGTCCGTCCTGGGCGGGGGCATGTCCTCGCGGCTGTTCCAGGAGATCCGCGAGCGCCGCGGCCTGGCCTACAACACCTACTCGTTCTCCGCCGGGTACTCCGACGCCGGCTACTGGGGCCTGTACGCGGGCTGCCAGCCGGACCGGGTGGACGAGGTGGCCGCGCTGATGGAGGCCGAGCTGGACCGGATGGCCGAGGCCGACGTCACCGGGGAGGAGCTCGCGCGCGCCCACGGGCAGATCTGCGGCGGCACCGTGCTGGGCATGGAGTCCACGGGCGCCCGCATGTCCCGGCTGGGACGGGCCGAGCTGGTCACGGGGGAGTACGTGGACCTGGCGGCCTCCCTCGCCCGGGTCCGCGAGGTCGACGCCGGCCAGGTCCGGGCCGTGGCCGCGCGCCTGGCCGCGGGGGACCGGGCGCGCGTCGTCGTCGCCCCGGCCTGACCTCGGCCACGGCCGCCGGGGCGGGCCGCGTAGGCTGGAGGCCATGACCGAGACCCGCACCCCCTCCGCCGTGTCCGCTCCCGACGACGTCCCGCGCGTCGCGATCCTGGGCGCCCGTGGCCGCATGGGCCGCCACGCGGTGCCCGCGGTGCGAGCGGCCGAGGGGCTGGAGCTCGTGGCCGAGCTCGGCTCGCAGGACCGCCTGGACGCGGTGCTCGACGCCGGCGCCACGCACGTCCTGGACCTCACGGTGCCGGACGCCTCGCCCGAGAACGTGGCCTTCGCCGTGGAGCACGGGCTGCACACGGTCGTGGGCACGTCGGGCTGGGTGCCCGAGCGCCGCGCGCGCCTCGAGGCGCAGCTGGCGGAGCACCCGGGGGTGGGCGTGCTGATCGCCCCGAACTTCTCGGTCGGCTCGGTGCTGGCCTCGGCGTTCGCCGCGCAGGCGGCGCGGTACTTCGAGTCCGTCGAGCTCGTCGAGCTGCACCACCCGGACAAGGTGGACGCCCCGTCGGGCACGGCCGTGCGGACCGCCGAGCTCATCGGCGCGGCCCGGGAGGCGGCCGGCGTGCCCGTCTCCCCGGACGCCACCGAGCACGACCCGGACGGCGCGCGCGGTGCCGTCGTCCACGGCGTGCACGTGCACGCGGTGCGCCTGCGTGGCCTGGAGGCGCACCAGGAGGTGCTGCTGGGCGGGCCGGGTGAGCAGCTCGTGGTCCGGCACGACGCATTCGACCGCGGCGCCTACATGCCCGGCGTCGTCCTCGGCCTGCGGACCGTGGCCTCCCGCCCGGGTCTGACCTACGGACTGGATGGATACCTGGACCTTGGCTGAGCCCTCCCGCATCCCCGACGACGGCGCCGTGGGCCCGACCGAGCACGCCGCCCGTGCCCGCCGCTCGACCGTGATGAGCAAGGTGTGGGTCGGCTTCGTGTCCCTGCTCGTGCTGCTGTTCGCCGGGTTCGCCCTCAACGCGTCCGTCGCGCTGGTGCGCGCCCCGCAGCCGCTGGCCAAGGCGATCGGCGCGGGCGTCATCCTCGTGGTGCTGGTGACCGTGGCCGTCCTGGCCCGCGAGGTGTGGTTCGGGCGCCAGACCGAACGCCTGGCCGACCAGCTCGAGGCCGAGGGCGGGCTGCCGGAGGACGACCTGCCGCGCTCGCCCGGCGGCCGGATCGACCGGGAGGCCGCCGACGCCCAGTTCGACCTGTACCGCGTGGAGGCCGAGGCCGCACCGCGCGACTGGCGCGCCCGCTACCGCCTCGCCCTGGCCTACGACGCCTCGGGCGACCGCCGCCGCGCCCGCGAGGCGGCCCGGGAGGCCGTCCGCCTGCACCGCGCCGGCTGACGCGGCCCACGCCTCGCTCAACGCCCTGCGACGGCCCGTTCCCCACCCGCCCGGGAGAGCCGGGCCATCACGGCTTCGAGCGGACCCCGTCGGCCGCTGAGCTCGGCGGCCAGCCCGGCCGCGAGGCTCAGCACGACGAGGGCGGCGAGCAGTGCCCCGTCGGCCGGGTCGAGTCCGGTCGCGTCCACGAGCGCGAGCACCACGAGGTGCCCCACGTAGAGCGTGAGCGGGATGCGCCCCGCACCCACGAGCGGGCGCAGCGCGGCGTGCCCGACCAGCGGCCGGGCCAGCAGGCAGGCGCCCAGCACGGCGCAGGCCCAGCCCGCCGCAAACACGGCGGCCACCACGGACCCGGAGTGCGGGGTCGGCAGGGCGAGCCACAGCGGATCCGGGATCAGCAGCGCGAGCCGCGGCTCGCCCGTGCGCAGCGTGAGCGCCGTCTCGACCGGGTCCGTGCCGATCGCCGCGGCGACCCGCCCGACCGTGCCCCGAGCCCGCAGCACCGCCGCACCGACGACGCCGGCCGCCGCCCACGCCGCGGCCCCGCCGCCGAGGATCCCGGCGGCCACGCGGGGCCGGTCCAGCGGCAGCCGCCCCAGGGCCAGCCCCAGCACGAGGAACGCGCCCCAGGACAGGACGGGGTAGTAGCCCGTGAGCGTCAGATCGGCCAGCAGCAGCCCGGGACGCAGCAGGTCCGCGGGGCCGGGGGAGAGCCAGAGCCGCCCGCCCACGAAGAACTCCTGGCGCCCCACGACGGCCTGCACGGCCGCGACCACCGCGAACACCAGCACCGGCCCGAGCACGAGCCACGCCCCCGCGATCACCCCCAGGGTGCGGGCACGCAGGCCCAGCAGGGGCAGCGCGAGCAGGAAGAGCAGGGCGTAGTGGCACAGGATGACGGCCACGGGGACCCCGAGCGTCCCGCACGCGAGCCCGAGCACGAACAGCAGGCCCGCGCGTCGGGCGATCCGGCGGCGCAGCGTCGCGCGCCGGGCCCCCGTGGCCGGCGTCGCGCCCCCCGTGGACAGGGCCAGCCCGACGCCGGCCAGCAGGACGAACAGCACCGAGGCGCGTCCGGCGAAGGACAGGAACGCCGGGTGCGGCGCCCCGTCCGCCGTCGCCGGGTCGAGGACGTGGACGGTGATCATGCCGAGCAGGGCGATTCCGCGGGCCGCGTCGACGCCGGGCAGCCGGCGACGCGCGGGCCGGTCCGGGCGGACGGCGGCGGGGGGCGGGCGGGCTCCTCTCGAGTCGCCGCGCGTCGCGGAGGGGCCACGGACGGCGCGGGCCCCCAGTCTCGCAGGTAGGGTGGGGCCCATGAGTGCCGTCCGTTCCGCCGTCATCCCCTCCGAGCTGCTCTTCGGCACGGTCGTGCCCGCCATGGTCACCCCCATGACGGACGAGGGCGCCGTGGACCTCGAGGCGGCCGCCGCGCTGGCCGAGCACCTGGTGGACCGCGGGGCCGACGGCCTCGTGGTCACCGGCACCACCGGCGAGACCTCCACGCTCACGGACGACGAGAACGTGGCGATGTTCCGCACCGTCGTCGAGGCCGTGGGGGACCGCGCCAGGGTCGTGGCCGGCACCGGCACCAACGACACGGCGCACACCCTCGAGCTGTCCCGCCGCGCGGCCGAGACGGGCGTGGACGGGCTGCTGCTCGTCACCCCGTACTACAACAAGCCCAACCAGGCCGGCATCCGCGCGCACTTCGAGGCCGTGGCCGACGGCGTGGACCTGCCGATCATGCTCTACGACATCCCGGGCCGCTCCGTGATGCCGATCGAGCCCGAGACGATCATCGCGCTCGCGCAGCACCCCAACATCCGTGCGCTCAAGGACGCGAAGGGGGACCTGCAGTCCACCACCACCGTCCTGGCGCACACAGACCTCGACCTCTACTCCGGCGACGACGGCGCGACCCTGCCGCTCATGGCGCTCGGCGCCGTCGGGGTCGTCTCGGTGGCCGCGCACGCGGCCCCCGAGCTGTACCGCCAGCTCGTGGACGCCGTCCACGCCGGCGACCTGGCCGGTGCCCGTGATCACCACTTCGCGCTGGACCCCGTCCAGCGCGGCATCATGACCCACGTCCAGGGCGCGGTGGCCGCGAAGGCCGTCCTCGCCGCCCAGGGCGTCATCCCGTCCGCAGCCGTGCGGCTGCCCCTCGTCCAGGCCACGCCGGACGAGCTCTCCGTCATCCGAGCCGACCTCGCGGAGGCCGGCATCACCTTCTAGAAGGGACCCGTTCCATGACCGCAGGCACCCGCCTGTCCACCCCGCCCAAGCTCAAGCGGGGCACCTGCCGCATCGTCCAGCTGGGCGGCCTCGAGGAGGTCGGCCGCAACATGGTCACCTTCGAGATCGACGGCAAGATCCTCATCGTCGACTGCGGCGTCCTCTTCCCCGAGGAGCACCAGCCCGGCGTCGACCTGATCCTGCCGGACTTCGACTACATCCGGGACCGCGTGGACGACGTCGTCGGCATCGTCCTGACCCACGGCCACGAGGACCACATCGGTGCCGTGCCGTACCTGCTGCGCCTGCGCGACGACATCCCCGTGATCGGCTCCAAGCTGACCCTCGCCCTGATCGAGGCCAAGCTCGAGGAGCACCGGATCAAGCCGCGCACCCGCGTGGTCAAGGAAGACGACATCGTCGAGTTCGGCCCGTTCGAGTGCGAGTTCGTGGCCGTGAACCACTCGATCCCGGACGCGCTCGCCGTCGCCATCCACACGGACGCCGGCACCATCCTGCACACCGGCGACTTCAAGATGGACCAGCTGCCGCTCGACGGCCGCATCACGGACCTGCGCGCCTTCGCCCGTCTCGGCGAGGAGGGCGTGGACCTGTTCATGACCGACTCCACGAACGCCGAGGTCCCGGGGTTCACCACCACGGAGGCGGAGATCGGCCCCACCCTCGAGCGCTACTTCGCCACGGCGAAGCGCCGCATCGTGGTGGCCTCGTTCTCCTCCCACGTGCACCGCGTCCAGCAGGTCCTCGACGCCGCCCACAAGCACGGTCGCAAGGTGGCCTTCGGCGGGCGCTCCATGATCCGCAACATGACCATCGCGGCGAAGCTCGGCTACCTCAACGTGCCGAACGGGATCCTCGTGGACATCCGCAAGGTGGACAAGTACCGCGACGACGAGATCGTGCTCATGGTCACCGGCTCCCAGGGCGAGCCGATGGCGGCCCTGTCCCGCATGGCCAACGGGGACCACCAGGTGCAGCTGGAGGAGGGCGACCTCGTCGTGCTGGCCTCCTCCCTGATCCCGGGCAACGAGAACTCCGTGTTCCGCGTGATCAACGGGCTCATGAAGCTCGGCGCGACCGTGGTGCACAAGGGCATGGCCAAGGTGCACGTCTCCGGCCACGCCTCCGAGGGCGAGCTGCTGTACTGCTACAACATCGTCGAGCCCGAGTTCGTGATGCCGGTGCACGGCGAGACCCGCCACCTGATCGCCAACGGCCGGATCGCGGAGAAGACCGGCGTGCCGGCCGAGAACGTCATCCTGGCCGGCAACGGCACCGTGGTGGACATGACCGACGGCCTCGTGAAGGTCGTCGGCGAGGTGGAGTGCGGCTACGTGTACGTGGACGGCTCCTCCGTGGGCGAGATCTCCGACTCGGACCTCAAGGACCGCCGTGTCCTGGGCGAGGAGGGCTTCATCTCGATCATCACCGTGGTCAACCGGCAGACCGGCACGATCGTGTCCGGCCCGGACGTCCACGCCCGCGGCGTCGCCGAGGACGAGAAGGTGTTCGAGGAGATCAAGCCGAAGATCGTCCGGGCGCTCGAGGAGGCCGTGCAGTCCAGCAAGGACCACACCGCCCACCAGCTCCAGCAGGTGGTCCGCCGGACCGTCGGCACGTGGGTCAACCGCAAGCTGCGCCGCCGCCCGATGATCATCCCGGTGGTCCTGGAGGCCTGACCCCTCCGGGTCGCCATGCCTGCCGTGTCCGCGGTTCGCGGTAGTTTGGTGGGCATGGCGACCCGTACTTCCCCCACGCGTTCGTCGTCCTCCTCCGCCACGTCCCGCTCCGGCTCCGCCGGACGCCGAGGCTCCGGACGGAAGGGGTCGACCGCGACCGTCCCCGAGGCCGACCGGCCCGCCGCGCCCCTGCGCGCCCTGCACACCCTGTGGATGGGGTTGGCCACACCGGTCGGCGCGGGCTTCCGCAAGCTCGGCCCGGACGTGCGCATCGACCGCGAGGAACGCCGTGACGGCACCGGCCTGCTCCTGCTGCTGCTCGCCGCGCTGATCGCGGCCGTGGAGTGGTGGGGCCTGCGCGGCACCGCCGTCGGCCGCGTGGTGCACGGGGTGGTGGGCGGCACCGTCGGGTGGTTCGCCCTCCTGGTGCCGATCGCCCTGCTCGTCGTGGCCGTGCGCTGCTTCCGCCACGCCACGGACCATCGCGCCAACGGGCGCATCATCATCGGCCTGCTCATGGCCACGGTCGCCGGCTCCGGCATCGCCCACCTCGTGGGCGGCGTGCCCTCGGCCGCCGAGGCCTTCGAGGACATGCTCGGCGCCGGGGGCATGGTCGGCTACCTGGCGACGGCGCCGCTGGCCTCCCTGCTGACACCCGTGCCCGTCTGGGTCCTCATGATCCTGCTGGCCTTCTTCTCGGTGCTCGTGCTCACCGCGACGCCCGTCGGCTCGATCCCGCAGCGGATCGCGGGCGGCTACGACTGGCTCACGGGCCAGGACCCCGAGGGTGCCTCCGAGCAGCGGGCCGCCCGCCGTGCCGAGCGGCGCCGGGCCCGGGAGGAGCGCCGCGAGGCCGAGGACCTCGCCACCCCGCTCTCCGTGGATGCGGAGACCGGGCGCACCCACCCGGACCACGACCAGTCCTACCTGGACGGCCCGGCCGCCGGCGCCCACGCCGCCGGGGCCTCCCGCCCCGGCCTGTTCGCGCGCCTGTTCGGCGGGCGCCGGGCACGCGAGGAGCAGGCCGCCGACGCCGCCCCGGAGCACACCGCCAGCACCGCCTACGACTCCCCGGTGATCCACGAGGCCGAGGCCGGCTCCCACGCCGCCCCCGAGGCGGAGACCACCCAGGTCCTGCCCCGGCCCGCCCCCCGGCGAGCCGCTCGCGGGGAGCAGGGCGTGTTCGACGCCGAGCAGGCCGCCGCAGACGCGCGTGACCCGCGGGACGCGGACCAGGACGCCTCGGACGACTTCGACCCGTGGGTGGACGAGGACGACGCGCCCGAGGACGCGGACGCCGAGCCGCAGCCACCCGCCGGAGTGCGCCGGCCCACGGCCGCGGACCGTGCCCTCGAGCAGGTGCGCGAACACGCCCGCGCCCAGCGTGAGGCCGCCGCCCCGGCCGCCGCATCCCTGGAGGAGGACGCGGGGGAGGACACCCCGTTCGCCCTGGACGACGCCCCAGGTCAGGGCTCCGGGACCGCCGCGTCGTCGTCGTCCTCCGCCGTGCCCGCCAGCACCCCCGCGCCGGTGCCGCCGGTGACCGCCGAGCCGGCCCGCGGCACCCAGTCCGAGCTGGGCGGGGACGTGTCCTACACGCTGCCGCAGTCTGCCCTGCTCCCCGCCGGGCCCCAGCCGAAGGAGCGCTCCGAGGCCAACGACCGGGTCGTCGCCGCGCTGACCACCACGTTCACCGAGTTCAAGGTGGACGCCCAGGTCACCGGGTTCTCCCGCGGGCCGACGGTGACGCGGTACGAGGTCGAGGTCGCCCCCGGCACCAAGGTGGAGAAGGTGACGGCGCTGGAGAAGAACATCGCGTACGCGGTGGCCTCCTCGGACGTGCGGATCCTCAGCCCCATCCCGGGCAAGCGCGCGATCGGCATCGAGATCCCCAACACGGACAAGGAGGTCGTGGCCCTCGGCGACGTCCTGCGCTCGCAGGCCGCCCAGCGCACCGACCACCCGATGGTGATGGGCGTCGGCAAGGACGTGGAGGGCGGCTACGTGGTGGCCAACCTCGCGAAGATGCCCCACATGCTCGTGGCGGGCGCCACCGGCGCCGGCAAGTCCTCGTTCGTGAACTCGATGATCACCTCGATCCTCATGCGCTCCACCCCGGACGAGGTGCGCATGGTGATGGTGGACCCCAAGCGCGTCGAGCTCACCGCGTACGAGGGCGTGCCCCACCTGGTCACCCCGATCATCACGAGCCCGAAGAAGGCGGCCGAGGCGCTGCAGTGGGTCGTCAAGGAGATGGACACCCGCTACGACGACCTCGCGGCGTTCGGCTACAAGCACGTGGACGACTTCAACAAGGCCGTCCGGGCCGGCCAGGTGAAGCTGCCGCCGGACTCCAAGCGCGTGCTGCGCCCGTACCCGTACCTGCTGGTCATCGTGGATGAGCTCGCGGACCTGATGATGGTCGCCCCGCGCGACGTCGAGGACGCGATCGTGCGCATCACCCAGCTGGCCCGGGCGGCCGGCATCCACCTCGTGCTCGCCACGCAGCGGCCGTCCGTGGACGTGGTCACGGGCCTGATCAAGGCCAACGTGCCCTCGCGCATGGCGTTCGCGACGTCGTCGGTCACGGACTCGCGCGTGGTCCTGGACCAGCCCGGCGCGGAGAAGCTGCTCGGCCAGGGCGACGCCCTGTTCCTGCCGATGGGCAAGTCCAAGCCCATGCGCGTGCAGGGGGCGTGGGTCAACGAGTCCGAGATCCACGCCGTCGTGGAGCACGTGAAGTCGCAGATGCAGGTCCAGTACCGCGAGGACGTGATCCCCGAGAAGACCGAGAAGGTCATCGACGAGGACATCGGCGACGATCTGGACCTGCTCCTGCAGGCCGTCGAACTCGTGGTCACCACGCAGTTCGGCTCCACGTCCATGCTGCAGCGCAAGCTGCGGGTGGGCTTCGCGAAGGCCGGCCGCCTCATGGACCTCATGGAGTCCCGCGGCGTCGTGGGCCCCTCCGAGGGCTCCAAGGCCCGCGACGTGCTGGTCAAGCCCGACGACCTCGCGGACGTGCTCGCCACCATCTCCGGAGACACCCCGCCCTCGACCGGAACCGGTGACGATGCCGCCTCGGCGTCCGCCGGTCCGCGCGACCTGGTGCAGGAGGACCTGGACTCGCGCCCGGCCGCCGTGGACTGGAACGACGAGGACGATGATGAGGGATCGGAGGACGCGTGGCAGCTGACGGGCAGATGAGCGCGGCTGGCGGGGCGCAGCGCGTGTCCGCCTGGAACCTGCCGAACATCCTGACCTCGGTGCGCATCCTGATGGTGCCCTTCTTCGCCTGGGCGCTGTGGGTCGGCGGGCCGTGGGGCGGCGACTCGCTCGTCGCCCGGTGGCTCGCGCTGGCGCTGTTCGCGGCGGCCATGTACACCGACAAGCTCGACGGGGACATCGCCCGCGCCCGCGGGTTGATCACCGACTTCGGCAAGATCGCGGACCCCATCGCGGACAAGCTGCTCACGGGCACGGCCCTCGTGCTGTTCTCCCTGCTGGGGGAGCTGTGGTGGTGGGTGACCATCGTGATCCTGGTGCGCGAATGGGGCATCACCCTGATGCGCTTCGTGGTGATCCGCTACGGCGTGATGCCGGCCGGCCGCGGCGGCAAGCTCAAGACCGTGCTGCAGACCGTGGGCATCGGCCTGCTGCTCCTGCCCTTGGCCCCGGTCGTGGGCGGCTGGTGGCCGTGGGCCGGCTGGGTGGTCATCGGGGCCGCCACCGTGCTGACGGTGCTGACCGGTCTGGAGTACGTCAAGGACGCGTGGGTCCTGCGGCGGGACGCCCTCGCCGCCCAGCGGGGGGCCTGAGGCGATGACCATGGCAGGCGCCCAGGACGTGGTGCACGCGCTCGCGCACGCGGGCCGCACGGTGGCGACGGGGGAGTCCCTCACCGCCGGCCTGCTGGCCGCGCGCCTGGCCGACGTCCCCGGGGCGTCGGCCGTGCTGCACGGTGGCGTGGTGGCCTACCAGAACGCCGTGAAGACCGGCCTGCTGGGTGTGCCCGAGGACCTGCTCACGCGGGTCGGGGCGGTGGACGCGGACGTGGCCCGACGGATGGCCCTCGGCGCCCGCGCGGCCCTGGGCGCCGACGTCGGCGTGGCCACCACGGGCGTCGCCGGGCCCGAGCCCCACCAGGGCCGGCCGGTGGGCACCGTGTGGCTCGGCCTGGCCGTGCCCGACGCGGACGCGAACGCGTTGGACGTGCTCGGCGGCGAGCGCGACGGCGCGGCCACCGCGATCCTCCTCCGGCTCGACGGCGACCGGGCCGCGATCCGGGAGGCCACCGTCGCCGCGGCGCTGCAGGCCCTGACGCACCTGCTCGCCGGCCCCGGCCACTGAGGCTGCATGGGGGCGCCGACCGACCCGACTCGGCGCCCCGTCCCTGGTGCCGGCCCGACCCGGCGCGTAGGTTCGGCGCGATGGAGACCGCATCGCCTCCCACCCCGCCCGAGCATGCACCGCAGGACGGCGACGACGCCCCGGGCCCCCGCGTCATCGGCCTCGTGGCCGACCCGGGCACCCCGTGGGCCCTCGTGCGCCGCATCGCCGGGGACGTCGAGGACCGGCTCGACGAACGCCTGCCGCAGCCCGGCGGCTGGCGGGTCGAGACACGGCAGGAGTCGCTGCCGGTCGGTGCGACCGGGGGCATGGTCCTGGAGGAGCCGGTCCGCTCACTCGCGGACGGGCAGGGATGGGACACGGTGGTCGCCGTCGTCGACCTGCCCCGGTTCGACGACCGGCGCGGCGTGGTGGCGGACGTCGTGCCGCAGCTGCGGGTCGGCGTCGTGTGCGTCCCGGCGCTGGGGGTCATCACCCCGGCCCGCCGGCTGCGGGAGACGGTGCTGCGGATCGTCGAGCACATCGACACCGCCCCCCACGTGGACCCGCCGGACGGGGAGCTGGACGTGCAGTCCTCCGACGAGTCCGGCGAGGTGGAGGAGGACGACGACCGGTCCCCGACGGACGAGCCCCCTGAGCCCGACACGGACGCACTGCGGGGCATCGCCCCCCTGGTCGACGTCGACGCGGACGTGACCACGACCACCCGGATGGGCGGCGGGTCCCGGCGCACGTCCACGGTGTACGTGAAGGGCTGGACGGGCACGCTGCGTCTGCTGGCCGGGATGGTGATGGCCAACCGGCCGCTGCTCATGCCGCGGGACATGACGTTCACGATCGCCTCGGCCAGCGCGGCCGGTGCCTACGGCGTGTTCTTCGGCTCCATCTGGGTGCTCTCCAGCGTGATGTCCCCGGGGCGGCTCGCGGCGGTCAGCGTGCTGTCCGTCGTGCTGCTGGTGGCGTGGCTGGTCACCACGAACGGTCTGTGGACGCATGGTGCGGCCCACCGGCACAGCTCGCGGCTGGACAACCTCTCCACCGTGCTCACCGTGGGCCTGGCCTGCACCGTCGTCTACGTGCTGCTCTTCGTGACGCTGCTGCTGGTCGCGCTCATGATCATCCCCGTGGAGTATCTGGGGGAGGAGCTCGACCAGCCCAGCGGCGTGGGCGACTACGTCCGGCTCGTGTGGCTCGCGGCGTCGATGGGCACGATGGCCGGGGCCGTCGGCTCGAGCCTGGACGACTCCGACCGCATCCGGAACGCCACGTACTCCCTGCGGGAACGGCATCGGCGCTCGGAGCGGCACGGGGGCGACGGGGCCGCGGAACGCCCGAGGGAGGGGGAGGCCGTGCCTCGGGAATGAACGCGACCCCGCCCGACGTTGAATGTAATGAGTCAAGAAGAGTGCCTCGCGGGATCAGGCCCGCGGCCCGGTGCCTTCAGGAAAAGTCCAGGAGCAGGCGATAGACATGATGCGACATCCCGTCCATTCCCACGGAATCACGCGCTGGGTCGATGACCAGCCCCGTCCCCGCGCGGCCGCCCCCGACATCAAGGAGCGCAGCATGCCCCTCCTCCGCCACGAGATCGGCGACGTCCTGCGCGACGTCCGGCAGCTCCAGGGCCGCACCCTGCGCGAGGTCTCGCACGATGCCCGTGTCTCGCTCGGCTACCTGTCGGAGGTGGAGCGCGGCCAGAAGGAGGCCTCCTCCGAGCTGCTGGCCTCGATCTGCCAGGCGCTGGACATCCCGCTGTCCTACCTGCTGCGGGAGGTCTCGGACCGGCTCGTGGAGCAGGAGGGCATGGTCGTCCCGGACACCCTGCCGGACGACCTCACGGACCCCAGCCTGGGCTCGCTGGCCGGCCGCTGACCCCGCCACACCCACGGCGCGGGCGCCCCGTCTCGGGGCGCCCGCGCCGTCTGCGTCCCCGTCCCTGACCCCGCGACCGACCACAGAGAGGACCGCCCGTGCGCGAGAGCGAGTTCCGCCGGCTGATGGACGAGGAGTTCGGCCCCGCCCGGGCCGGCCTCGTGGCCGACTCCCTGCACCTGCCCGGCCTGGACACCACCGCGACGGCGGCGCTCGCCGCCGGCGTGGACCCGCGGCGGGTCTGGCTGGCGGTCTGCGACCTGCATGAGATCCCGCAGGAGCGGCGTCTCGGTCGGGACGTGCCGCCGAAACGCTGACGCCGCGACGCGCTGGCGGGGCACTGCCCCTGTTCGAACACGTGTTCGAAGAATGCGGTAGAGTCCTGCACAGCAGTGCGACGGGGTGATCTCGTGCACAGGCGGGGCCGGCCACGCTTATCGTGTCCGCCGCCCCCCGTAGATTCACGGACATGACCGAGGCGGGCGCTCCAGCGTCCGCGGCAGCACCACCAGAGCTAGGGGTGAAGGATGAGCAAGGTGACGGATCGCGAGAAGGCCCTCGAGGCCGCTCTCGCCCAGATCGACAAGCAGTTCGGCAAGGGTTCCGTCATGCGGCTGGGGGACCAGACCCAGGCACCCGTCGAGGTCATCCCCACGGGCTCGGTGGCCATGGACGTGGCCCTGGGCATCGGCGGCCTGCCGCGCGGCCGCGTGGTGGAGATCTACGGCCCGGAGTCCTCGGGCAAGACCACCCTGGCCCTGCACGCGGTGGCCAACGCGCAGCGCAACGGCGGCATCGCGGCCTTCATCGACGCGGAGCACGCCCTGGACCCGGTCTACGCCCGCCAGCTCGGGGTGGACACGGACGCCCTGCTGGTCAGCCAGCCGGACACCGGCGAGCAGGCCCTGGAGATCATGGACATGCTCGTCTCCTCGGGCACCCTGGACATCGTCGTCATCGACTCCGTGGCCGCGCTGACCCCGCGCGCCGAGATCGAGGGCGAGATGGGCGACTCCCACGTCGGCCTGCAGGCCCGCCTCATGTCCCAGGCGCTGCGCAAGGTGACCGGCCGCCTGCACCAGACCAAGACCACGGCCATCTTCATCAACCAGCTGCGCGAGAAGATCGGCGTGTTCTTCGGCTCCCCGGAGACCACCACGGGCGGCAAGGCGCTCAAGTTCTATGCGTCCGTGCGCATCGACGTCCGCCGCATCGAGACCCTCAAGGAGGCCGGCAACCCCGTCGGCAACCGCACCCGCGTGAAGATCGTCAAGAACAAGATGGCCCCGCCCTTCAAGCAGGCCGAGTTCGACATCCTCTACGGGGTCGGCATCTCCCGCGAGGGCGGCCTGATCGACATGGGTGTCGAGGAGGGCATCGTCAAGAAGTCCGGCGCGTGGTTCACCTATGACGGGGACCAGCTCGGGCAGGGCAAGGAGAACGCCCGTCGCTTCCTCAAGGACAACCCGGACCTCGCCAACGAGATCGAGGAGCGCATCCTCACGAAGCTCGGCATCGGCGTGGCCCCGGAGGCCGAGGACGACGAGGCCCCGGCCCTGACCGCGGTTCCGGGGGACACCGCCGTCGGATGACCCGATCGCGCAGGAACGTCGGAGGCGGGGCCGCCCACCGGTCGGAGACGACCGGCCGGAGCGGCTCCGCTCCCGGTGCGTCCGCGTTCGACGACGCCCGGGACTCGGACGTGGGCCGAATGTGGCTCGATCTGGCCGGCGCACCGGAGCCGACGTCGTCCGACGCGGACGCCACGGAGGCCGCGCGGGACGCCGCGCCCGCGCACGATGCCGGGACCCCCGCGGGGGACGGCTCGGATCCCGCCCCCGGCGCAGCACCGGATCTCGGGGCCCTGCTGACCCGCGCGAGCGACCTGCCCAGCCCCGCGCCCGGCGCCGGGCCCCGGACGCTGCCCTGGTCCGGGCGCGAGGACACCCGGGCGGACACCGAGCGCCGGGGCCGGAAGCGGGCCACCACCACGCCCTCGCGGCGTGGCCGCCCGCGCGACGAGGGCCGCCCGGCCGTGGATCCCCGCCCCGCCGTCGAGACCGACCGCCCCCGACG
>NZ_JABFBB010000003.1:353856-385336 GCF_017168555.1 Micrococcus sp. KRD012 | reverse complement strand
AGACCGACCGCCCCCGACGTCGCCCCGGCCCGGCGCCCCTGCCCACCGCACCGCGTGAGCGCGAGGAGGCCGCACGCGAGGTCGTCCTGCGCCAGCTCGCCCTGGGCCCCCGCTCCCGCGGCCAGCTCGAACGCAAGCTCGCCGAGCGCCAGGCCGAGCCCGAGCTGATCGAGCGCGTCCTCGACCGCTTCGAGGAGGTGCGCCTCGTGGATGACGCCGCCTTCGCCGAGGTCTGGGTCCGCAGCCGTCACCGAAGCAAGGGCCTGGCGCGCCGCGCCATCGGGCACGAGCTCCAGCAGAAGGGCGTGGACCGGGAGATCGCCGCCGAGGCGCTCGAGGCCATCGACGGCGAGGACGAACGGGCCGCCGCCCTCGACCTCGTGCGCCGACGGCTGCGGGGCCGCACCGTCCCCGGCGGCGCCTCGCCGGAGGCCCGGGCCGAGCGGGACAAGGTGACCCGCCGCCTCGTCGGCATGCTGGGACGCAAGGGCTACGGCGGCGGCCTCGCGTTCGCCGTCGTGAAGGAGGTCCTCGCCGAGCACGAGGAGTGAGCGGACCCGGGCCGCGCCCGGAGTTCCTAGAATGGTGCGGTGACTCTGACGGACCCCACCCCCCGCACCACCCCGCTCGCGCAGGACGGCGCCGCCGCGCGCCCGCACGAGGGCCTGACCTATGAGGTCCGCACCTTCGGCTGCCAGATGAACGTGCACGACTCCGAGCGCATCTCCGGCCTGCTCGAGTCCACCGGCTACGCCCCGGTCGCCGAGGACGCCCAGGCCGACCTCGTGGTCTTCAACACGTGCGCGGTCCGCGAGAACGCGGACAACCGCCTGTACGGCAACCTCGGCAACCTGCGTGCGGTGAAGGACGCGCACCCGGGCATGCAGATCGCCGTCGGCGGGTGCCTCGCCCAGAAGGACCAGGCCGCCATCCAGCGCAGGGCCCCGTGGGTGGACGTCGTCTTCGGAACCCACAACATCGGCTCCCTGCCCGTGCTGCTGGAGCGCTCGCGCCACAACGCCGAGGCCGAGATCGAGATCCTCGAGTCGCTCGAGGTGTTCCCCTCCACCCTGCCCACCAAGCGCGACTCCACCCACTCCGGCTGGGTGTCCATCTCCGTGGGCTGCAACAACACGTGCACGTTCTGCATCGTCCCGTCGCTGCGCGGCAAGGAGAAGGACCGCCGCCCCGGGGAGATCCTCGCCGAGGTGCAGGCGCTCGTCGACGCCGGCGCCGTCGAGGTCACGCTGCTGGGCCAGAACGTGAACACCTACGGCGTCGAGTTCGGCGACCGCGGCGCGTTCGCCAAGCTGCTGCGCGCGTGCGGGGAGATCGAGGGCCTCGAACGCGTCCGCTTCACCAGCCCCCACCCGGCCGCGTTCACGGACGACGTCATCGACGCGATGGCCGAGACCCCCAACGTCATGCCGCAGCTGCACATGCCCCTGCAGTCGGGCTCGGACAAGGTGCTCAAGGACATGCGCCGCTCCTACCGGTCCGCGAAGTTCCTGCGGATCCTGGAGAAGGTGCGCGAGCGCATCCCGCACGCCGCCATCACCACGGACATCATCGTCGGCTTCCCCGGGGAGACCGAGGAGGACTTCGCCGAGACGATGCGCGTGGTCGAGGCCTCCCGCTTCTCCTCCGCGTTCACCTTCCAGTACTCCATCCGCCCCGGGACCCCCGCCGGGGAGATGGACCACCAGGTGCCCAAGGCCGTCGTCCAGGAGCGCTTCGAGCGCCTCGTGGCCCTGCAGGACCGGATCTCGGCCGAGGAGATGGCCACGCTCGTCGGCACCCGCCAGGAGCTGCTCGTCACCGCCGACTCCGGCTCCAAGGCCGCGGAGCGCGGCCGCCTGTCCGGGCGCGCACCCGACAACCGGCTCGTGCACTTCTCCGTGCCCGCCGGCGCCGAGACCCCCCGCCCCGGCGACTTCGTCACCGTGACGGTCACCGAGGCCCACCCGTTCTTCGCCGTCGCCGACCCGACCGCACAGGACTACGTCCTGCGCCGCTCCCGCGCCGGCGATGCGTGGGACCGCGCCCAGGCCGAATCGTGCGGCGCGCCGGCCCCCGGCACGGCGGGCGGCTCCGGTGCCACGAGCCTCGGCATGCCGACCCTGCGCCCGCGGTCCTGATGCCCGCCGCCGCGGCCCGGCCGCCCGTCGTCGCCGTCGTCGGGGCGACGGCGACGGGCAAGTCCGCCCTCGCCGTCGCCCTGGCGCACGCGCTGGACGGCGAGGTGGTCAACGGGGACGCCCTGCAGTTCTACCGGGGGATGGACGTGGGCACGGCGAAGGTCACCCCGGCTGAACGCGAGGGCGTCCCGCACCATCTGCTGGACGTGCTCGACGTCGGCCAGGAGGCCTCGGTGGCGGCCTTCCAGTCCGCGGCCCGCGACCTGTTCGACCAGATCCGCGCGCGGGGTCGGACCCCGATCCTCGTGGGCGGCTCCGGGCTGTACGTGCGGGCGGCGCTGGACGTGCTCGACTTCCCGCCCACGGACCCGGCGCTGCGGACCGAGCTGGAGGCGCGCGCGCAGCGGGAGGGCCTGGCCGGGCTGAGGGCCGAGCTGGCCGCCCTGGACCCGGTCTCGGCGGAGCGGCTGCAGGACGCCCGCCGCATCGTGCGCGCGCTGGAGGTGTGCCGGCTGACGGGCCGTCCGTTCTCCGCGTTCATGCCGGAGCGCACGTACGCCCCGGAGGTCGCCCCCGTGGTGCAGCTCGGCCTGCGCCTGGACCGGTCCGAGCTGCACCAGCGGATCGCGGCCCGGGTGGAGCGCATGCTGGCCGAGGGTCTGCTGGACGAGGTCCGCCGCCTCGACGTCCCCGGGCCGGACGGGCTGCGGCAGGGACCGACCGCGTCCCGCGCGATCGGCTACGCCCAGATGCTCGCCGTCCTCGACGGCGAGCTCACCGAGGCGGAGGCGGCCGAGCAGACCGTCGTGGCCACGCGCCGGTTCGCCCGCCGCCAGGAGACCTGGTTCCGGGCCGACCCGCGCGTCGTCTGGCTCGACGCGCAGGGCGAGGACATCGTGGCGGAGGCGCTCGCCGTCGTCGCCGGGGACGCCACCTAGATGTTGTGGGTCATGAGGTTCTTGACACGAGGCACGGGCTGAGATGAGACGAGCGGGCTCCGCCCCGCAGGATGGGAATTGCGACATCCACTCATCCGCGGAAGGAAGCCCGCTCGTGACTCACGCTAACGCACCTCTGACCCCCACCGGCCGGCTGCGCATGGTCCACCGCCACCTGAACGACGGGATCCCGCAGTCCCACGTGGCCGCGGAGTTCCGCGTCAGTCGGCCCACGGTGGCCACCTGGGTCGCCCGCTACCGTGCCGAAGGCGAGGCAGGACTGCAAGACCGCTCGAGCCGGCCCCATCGCTCACCTGCCCGGCTCGACCCCGCGATCGTGGCCGAGCTGGAAGCCCTGCGCCGGGCCGAGAAGTGGTCCGCCCGGCGCATCCATCACCATCTGGTCGGCGAGGGCCACCAGGTGTGTCTTCGCACCGTGGGGCGATGGCTGCACCGGGCCGGGATCTCCCGCCTACGGGACCTGACCCCAGCCGGAGAAGACCTCCGCCGGCAGCCGGCCCGGAGGATCACCGCGAGGGGGCCAGGGCACATGGTGCACCTGGACGTGAAGAAGATCGGACGCATCCCTGAAGGGGGAGGCTGGCGCGCCCACGGAAGAGACAGTGAGGCAGGGCGTGCTTCCAAGCGGGGGTCTGGCCAGCGGGTCGGCTACACCTACCTGCACTCGGCGATCGACGGGTTCACCCGCCTGGCGTACACGGAGGCGCTGGAGGATGAGCGGGCGGTGACCACGATCGGGTTCTACTGCCGGGCCCGCGCGTTCTTCGCCGCTCACGGCATCACCGTGGACCGGGTGGTCACGGACAACGGGAACAACTACCGGGCCGTGGACTTCACCCGGAAGGTGGTCTCTCTCGGGGGCCGGCATCACCGGATCCGCCCCTACACCCCGCGCCATAACGGGAAGGTCGAGCGGTACAACCGGCTGATGGTCGACGAGGTCCTCTACGCCCGCCCGTACTCCTCAGAGCGGGCTCGGCGTGAGGCCCTGCAGGTGTGGGTGAATCACTACAACTACCATCGGCCGCATACCTCCTGCGGAGAGGCTCCTCCGGCCTCGTTGGCCCCGGTGCGTGTCAACAACGTCATGCCCTCCTACACCTAGACTGGGCCCATGACCGAGCAGCCCGCGGCGCCCGCCGCCCAGGACCCCCTCCACGCGAGCGCGCCGCGCGTGCCGTTCACGAAGGGCCATGGCACGGGCAACGACTTCGTGCTGATCGCCGACCCGGACGGCAACACGCAGCTCGACGCCCAGCGCGTCGCACGGCTGGCTGACCGGCACCGGGGGATCGGCGCCGACGGCGTCATCCGCGCCGTGCGGTCCGCGCGCCTGCCGGAGGGTGCGGCGCTGCTCGCCGAGCACCCCGAGGCCGAGTGGTTCATGGACTACCGCAACGGCGACGGCTCGATCGCCGAGATGTGCGGCAACGGGGTGCGCGTCTTCGTGCACTTCCTGGTCGAGAAGGGCCTCGTGGACCTGGCCCCCGGCCGGTCGATCACCATCGGCACGCGCGCCGGTGTGAAGGCCGTGACCCGGCTCGAGCACGGCTACGCGATCGACATGGGCCCCTGGTCCTACCTCGACCCCGAGCTGGCGGAGGAGGCGGCGTCGGACTCGATGGTCCTCGCCCACGGCCTCACCGATCCGCGTCCGGCGCTGAGCGTGTCGCTGGGCAACCCCCACACCGTGGTCCCGCTGGCCTCCTTCGCCGACCTGCAGGGTCTGGACCTGGGCCGCGCCCCCGAGGTGGACCCGGCTCCGCCGCACGGCACGAACGTCGAGTTCGTGGCCGCGCACGAGCCGCTCGTGCGCGAGGGCGTCGGCCGCGTGCGGATGCGCGTGCACGAGCGCGGGGTGGGCGAGACCCAGTCCTGCGGGACGGGCGCGTGCGCGGCGGCTGTGGCGATGCGCGCGTGGTCGGGCGACCAGGGCTCGGACTCGTGGCTCGTCGAGGTGCCCGGCGGCGTGCTGGCCGTCGACGTCGTGCCGGGCCCGGAGGGGGCCGAGCACGTGGTCCTCTCGGGCCCGGCCGAGCTGGTCTTCGACGGCGAACTCACCGCCTGACCGCTTTCGTTCGGGAAACGGCGGGCCACGGACCGCTGTCGTTCGGGAAACGGCGCCTCAGCGCGCCCGCGCCACCCGCAGGATCCGGAAGCCCTTGACGCTGTCCGCCCGCTCCGCGGTGAACCGGCTGGGCGCGCGCTCCTCGAGCATCCGGCCGATCCACGGCAGCAGCGAGTCCGCGCCGAGGTTCTTCTGCACCACCAGCCAGGCCTCGCCGCCGGGGGCCAGGCGCGGCAGCCACCGCTCCAGCAGGGCGTGCAGCGCCGGCTTGCCGATCCGGATGGGCGGGTTGGACCAGATGAGGTCGAACTCCGCGCCCTCGGGGACGTCCTCCGGCCGCAGTGCCACGAGATTGTCGAGACCCAGCGCCGCGGCGTTGTCGCGGGTCAGCTGCAGGGAGCGGTCGTTGACCTCGACGGCGGTCACCTCCGCCTCGGGCGACCGCAGCGCCAGCGTGAGGGCGATCGGTCCCCAGCCCGCGCCGACGTCGAGGAACCGGCCCCTCGCCGGCGGCGCGGGCACGGCCGAGAACAGGGCCGCGGTGCCCTTGTCCAGACCGTCCGGGGAGAAGATCCCGTTGGCCGTCTGGACCTCGACGTCGCGGCCGGCCAGGCGGGTCCGCAGGGTGCGGCGCCGCTCGGGCGCGGAGGGGTCGGCGTCGAAGTAGTGGGATGCGGAGCTCACGGCGACCATGGTAGCCAGCAGGTCGTCGCGGCCCTCAGCCCGACGCCGGCCCGGCCAGGTCCGCGAGGATCGCGCGCACGGCGTCGCGCCCGGCGCGGTTGGCCCCGACCGTGGACTGGGAGGGCCCGTAGCCGAGGAGGAACAGGCGCGGCTCGTCCAGGGCGCGCCCGCCCGCCACGCGGATGCCGCCGGCGGGCGTGCGCAGCCGCAGCGGAGCGAGGTGCCGGATCGCCGGCCGGAAGCCGGTGGCCCAGAGGATCACGTCCGCCGGTTCGAACGAGCCGTCGGGCATCCGCACCCCGTCCGGCTCGACGGCCGTGAACATGGGGTGGCGCACCAGCACGCCTCGCGTCTCGGCCTCGCGCACCCAGGACGAGCGGTGCATCCCGGTCGCCCCGACCACGGAGCCCGGCGGCAGGCCCGCACGGGTCCGTTCGTCCACCCCGCGCACCGACTCGGCCAGGGCGCCGGGCGCGGCCGAGTCCTGCCACTGCGGCTCGCGGCGGGTCACCCACAGGGTGTCCGCGACCGTGGAGATCTCGGCCAGCAGCTGCGTCGCCGAGACGCCCATGCCCACGATCACCACCCGCTGCCCGGCGAACTCGTCCTTGGACACGTAGTCACGGGTGTGCAGCTGCCGGCCGCGGAACGAGCGCATCCCGGGCACCGAGGGCCACCGTGGGGACGTCCAGGTGCCGGTCGCGTTGACCACGAAGTCCGCCCGCCACGTGCCCGGCGCCCCGTCCGTGCGGACGAAGAACCCGCGCGCACGTCCCGGCTCGCCGATCCGCTCGACGCGCCTCACACGCACGGGCCGCCGGATCGGCAGGGCGAACCGTGCCTCGTAATCGGCGAAGTAGGCCGGCAGCAGGGTGTTGGCGTGCGCGGCCGGGTCGGCCGGCGGCACCGGGTCGCCGGGCAGCTCGTGGATGTGGTTGACGGTGGCCATCGTGAGCGAGTCCCAGCGGTGCTGCCACGCGCCGCCCGGGGCGGTCTCCGCGTCGAGCACCACGAACGTGCCGGGGGCGTCGTCGGGGACGCCGGCGGCGCCGTCGTCGTTCGGACCCAGCCCCACGAAACCGCGGCGGCGCAGGTGGTAGGCGGCGGACAGCCCCGCCTGGCCCGCGCCGATCACGACGACGGTCGCCCGGCCCGTCCGGCCGGGCCGCGGCGGGGCGGGGGAGGGGGACGCGGTCATGCCCGCAGGATACGTGCGCGTCGTCAGCGGACCGGGCGCCGGGGCCCCTGTCGCCCACACGCGCCGCCCGGTACACTCGACGCCCATGTGGATCTTCCTGCGCTGACGCCCCCGCGTCACCCTCGGATGAGGCCGTCGAGCGCGCCCCGGCACCTGATGGAGATCCCACCATGGACGATGTGGTCCGTCCCTGCACGCCCGCCGACGAGACCTCGTGGCTGCGGTGCCGCGTGCTCACCTTCCCCATGCCGACGGAGCCGCCGCGAGATCGTCGCAGCGCGGCGCCGACCTCCGCCTAACCGGCCGTGCGCGTCACCCGCCACGTCCGCCCCCTGCGGACAGCCGCCTAACGCGTCCGCCGACCCCTCTACCCTGAGACGATCGGGTCGCCCGACCGCGGCGGCCCAGAGGAGACCATGACTGAGAAGAACCAGCACACCCCCGGCCCCCAGGGCGCCCACGGCTCCGAGGACGAGATCCAGGCCGTGATCGACCGCATCCTGGCCGCCGATGACGCTCGCCGCGCCTCCGAGCGCGAGGCGACCGGGCGCGGCTCCGCGGACAGTGTGGTCGCGGACCACGAGGACGCCCCCGACGCCGGCACCCCGGACCGCTCCGGCGCGCTCGCGGGCCGTGCACTCGCCCTGGACGAGGGCGAGGACGGGCACACGGACGCCGACGGTGACCAGGACGAGCTCGCCGCGCGCCACTCCCTCAAGCGCGTGCAGGGTCTGTCCACCGAGCTCGAGGACATGACCGAGGTCGAGTACCGCCAGCTGCGCCTGGAGCGCGTGGTGCTGGCGGGCGTCTGGACCGAGGGCTCCGCGGAGGATGCGGAGAACTCCCTGCGGGAGCTCGCCGCGCTCGCCGAGACCGCGGGCTCGGAGGTGCTCGACGGCGTCATCCAGCGCCGCGCCACCCCGGACCCGGCCACGTTCCTCGGCAAGGGCAAGGCGCAGGAGCTCGCCGAGATCGTGGCGCTCTCCGGTGCGGACACCGTGGTGGTGGACTCCGAGCTCGCCCCGTCCCAGCGTCGCGCGCTGGAGGATGTGGTGCGGGTGAAGGTGATCGACCGGACCGCGCTGATCCTGGACATCTTCGCCCAGCACGCGAGTTCGCGTGAGGGCCGCGCCCAGGTCGAGCTCGCGCAGCTCGAGTACCTGCTGCCGCGCCTGCGCGGCTGGGGCGAGTCCATGTCCCGGCAGGCCGGCGGCCGTGCCGCCGCCGGCGAGGGCATCGGCTCCCGTGGCCCCGGCGAGACCAAGATCGAGCTGGACCGCCGCCGCATCCGCACCCGCATGGCGAAGCTGCGTCGGGACATCGCCGGGATGAAGCCGGCCCGCGAGGCCAAGCGCGCCAACCGTCGTCGCAACCGGGTGCCGTCCGTGGCGATCGCCGGGTACACCAACGCCGGGAAGTCCTCCCTGCTCAACCGCCTCACCCACGCCGGGGTGCTCGTGGAGAACGCCCTGTTCGCCACGCTGGACCCCACCGTGCGCAAGGCCATGACGCCGGACGGCATCGGCTACACCCTCTCGGACACGGTCGGCTTCGTGCGGAACCTGCCCACGCAGCTGGTCGAGGCGTTCCGCTCCACCCTCGAGGAGGTCGCGGACGCGGACGTCATCCTGCACGTCGTGGACGGCTCGCACCCGGACCCCGAGGGCCAGATCGCCGCGGTGCGCTCCGTGTTCGCGGAGGTGGACGCGCACCGGATCCCCGAGATCATCGTGCTGAACAAGGCGGACGCCGCGGACCCGGCCGTCATCGCCCGGATCCGGGCCAAGGAGCCCCACGCCGTGGTGGTCTCGGCGCGCACCGGCGAGGGCATCGACGAGCTCGAGCGCGCCATCGCGGCCACCATCCCGCGGCCTGACGTGCGGCTCGAACTGCTGATCCCGTTCACCCGGGGTGAGCTGGTCTCCCGCCTGCACTCGGCGGACGCGGAGATCCTGGCCGAGGGCTACGAGGAGGGCGGCACCCGCCTGTCCGTGCTGGTCCGTCAGGACATCGCGCCGGACTTCGCCGAGTTCGTCGTGGAGGCGGACGCGTTGTGAGCGGCGGGGCGGAGGAAGTCGGGGCAGGCGGCGCGCAGCCCCGCACGGAGCACGAGCGCGAGGCACTGCGCCTGCTGGACGCCGCGGTGCAGGCCACCGGCGGCCAGCACCGCGCGGGCCAGCGGGAGATGGTGCTGCAGGTGGCGCGCGCCCTCGAGTCGCGCCGCCACCTGCTCGTGCAGGCCGGCACCGGCACCGGCAAGTCCCTGGCCTACCTGATCCCCGCGATCCAGCACGCGATGACGCAGGAGGACCCCGTCGTCGTCGCCACGGCCACGCTCGCCCTGCAGGCCCAGATCATGAAGCGGGACGCCCCCCGGCTGGTCGAGGCGCTCAAGGACGAGCTGCCTCGCGAGCCCGTCGTCGCCCTGGTCAAGGGCCGCTCCAACTACCTCTGTCGCCACAAGGTGGACGGCGGCTACCCCGGGGATGAGGGCGAGGAGGCCCTCTTCACGGTCGCCGACGACGGCGGGGTGATCGGCTCCGCCACGGACGGCGCCGCCGGGCCCTCCTCCCTGTTGGGCAAGG
This sequence comes from Micrococcus sp. KRD012, assembly GCF_017168555.1. Lineage (NCBI taxonomy): Bacteria > Bacillati > Actinomycetota > Actinomycetes > Micrococcales > Micrococcaceae > Micrococcus > Micrococcus sp. KRD012. Next base: position 375,704 of record NZ_JABFBB010000003.1, on the reverse strand, counting down.
AGGTCATGTACCTGCGGGCGTGGGCGGACCAGACCGAGACCGGGGACCGCGACGACCTCGAGGTCCCCGTCACCGACCGCGCGTGGCGGCAGGTCTCCGTCACCGCGGTCGACTGCCTCGGCGCGTCCCGCTGCCCCCAGGCCGAGGAGTGCTTCTCCGAGCGTGCCCGCGCGGACGCGGCGGACGCGGACGTCGTGGTCACCAACCACGCGATGCTCGCCATCAGCGCCTTCGAGGGCCTCGCGGTGCTGCCGGCGTACTCGGCCGTCGTCGTGGACGAGGCCCACGAGCTGCAGGACCGGGTGACCGGTGCGGTCACCGGGCAGCTGTCCGGGTCGATCGTGCACGGCGCGGCCACCTCGCTGCGCCGCCACACCACCGTGGCCGTGGAGGACCTGATCGAGGCCGGGGCGGCCCTGGACCGCGCGTTCACGGACACTCCGTCCGGTCTGATCGCCGCGGGCCCGGACGAGGTCCAGGAGCAGGCCCTCACCGGCGTCCTCACGGCCGCGCGCCAGTGCCTGTCCGACCTCGGCCAGGACAAGGACAAGGAGGCCGACGCCGACGGCGGACGGCAGATGGCGCGCTCGCGGATCCTCGAGGTCCTCGAGGTGGTGGAGCGCATGCTCGCGGCCCGGCCCGAGGCCGACTTCCCCGAGGTGCTGTGGGCCACCCGCCCCGGCCACTTCGAGCCCGGCGTGGGCTGGCAGCCGGGGGACGAGACCGACCCGCCCCAGCTCTACGTGGCCCCGCTCTCGGTGGCCGGCAAGCTGCGGGAGGGCCTGTTCGGCAAGGCGACGACGGTGCTCACCTCCGCCACGCTCACCGTGGGCTCGGGGGAGCGCCGGTTCGACTCGGTGGCCGGCGACGTGGGCCTGGCCGGCCCGGACGCCCCGAAGTTCGAGGCCCTCGACGTCGGCAGCCCCTTCGACTACCCGCGTCAGGGGGTGCTCTACGTGGCCCGGCACCTGCCCCGGCCCGGCCGGACGGCCTCGCCCGAGTCCCTGGATGAGCTCGAGGCGCTCCTGAGGGCGTCGCGGGGCGGGGCCCTCGGCCTGTTCTCCTCGCGCCGGGCGGCCGAGGACGCCGCCGCCGAGATGCGCCGTCGGCTCGGGCCGAAGACCACGATCCTGTGCCAGGGGGACGCGACCCTCTCCGCCCTCGTGCGCCAGTTCTCCGAGGAGCCGGACACGTCCCTGTTCGGGACCATGAGCCTGTGGCAGGGCGTGGACGTGCCGGGGAACTCGCTGCGGCTCGTGGTGATCGACCGCATCCCGTTCCCGCGGCCGGACGACCCGCTCTCCCAGGCCCGCACCCGGGACGTCGCCCGGCACGGCGGCAACGGGTTCATGCGGATCTCCGCCACGCACGCGGCCGTGCGCATGGCCCAGGGCGCCGGGCGCCTCGTGCGCTCCGTGACGGACCGCGGCGTGGTGGCCGTGCTGGACCCCCGCCTGGCCACCGAGCGGTACGGCGGCTACATCACGAGCGCCCTGCCGGACTTCTGGCGCACCACGGACCGCGACGTCGTCCGCGGGGTGCTGGCACGGCTCGCCTCGGGCGATTGACCTCGCTCGGCCTCGGGCCGTCGGCCCGGCCGGAGGGAGCGGGTCAGAGCGAACGCAGGACCGTGACGACCCGCCCCATCACGGTGGCGTGATCGCCGAGGATGGGCTCGTAGGCCGTGTTCTGGGGGAGGAGCCAGGTGTGCCCGTCGCGGCGGCGGAAGGTCTTCACGGTGGCCTCGTCGTCGAGGAGGGCCGCGACGATGTCGCCATTCTCCGCCGTGTCCTGCCGGCGCACCACCACCCAGTCGCCGTCGCAGATCGCGGCGTCCACCATCGAGTCGCCCGTGACGCGCAGCATGAACAGCTCGCCCTCGCCCGTGAGGCGTCGCGGGATCGCCATGACGTCCTCGACCTGCTGCTCAGCCAGGACCGGGCCGCCCGCCGCGATGCGGCCGACCCAGGGGACCGGCACGCTGTCCGCCTCGTCTGCGCCGGTGTGCCACGCGGGGATCGCGGAGACCCGCGACGACGGCGCAGCGGTGGGGGAGGCGGCCTCGCCCAGCGGGGTGCCGTCCACGTCGAGCAGCACCTCGAGGGCACGCGGGCGTCCGGGGTCGCGCCGGATGTAGCCGTGCCGCTCGAGACGGCCCAGCTGGTGCGTGACGGAGGAGAGCGAGGCCAGGCCCGCGGCGTCGCCGATCTCGCGCATGGAGGGCGGGTAGCCGTGGTCGGCGATCGCGTCCCGGATGGTCTGCACGATCCGCCGCTGGCGGTCGGTGAGCGGCGCGCGCGCCGCCGGCTGATCGTCGGTGGTGCTCATGGCTGCCGTCCGTTCTCCCGGGGTGATGGTGGCCGGACTCGTGTTCCGGCGTCCGGCTGCCGTCCGGACGCTTACCGTGTCCGCCCCCGCTGGTTGCCTGTGTCTTGGCGGTCCCGGGGCGTTCCGGGGCGTCCGTGCATGGCCTCGAGCCTAGAGGAGAGCCGCCTCTCCTTCAAAGATATGTTCGATCTCGTCGTGGCATGTCTCGAACACCTGTGCTAGAAAGGCATTCGAACGGATTCGAACACATGTTCGATCACCTGGAGGGCATCCGCCCCGGAGGAGGACACCATGACGCTCACCACCGCCCAGTTCGCCGGCTCGCCCGCGACGGCGCGGCCGCGTCCGGCCACCATCCGTCTGACCCGCCGCGGCCGCCTCGTGCTGCGGGGGATCCCCGTGATCGCCGCGGCCGTGGCCGCCACGCTGGCGGCCGCCTTCTTCCTGGGTGTGCTGCTGTCGCCCGCCGCGGTGTCCGCGGACACCGCGGGGCCCGCCACCCAGTCCGTCACGGTCATGCCCGGGGACAGCCTGTGGACCATCGCCACCACGGTGGCTCCGGAGGCGGACGTCTACGAGGTGATCGCCACGATCGACGAGCTCAACGGGCTCGAGGGCCGGGCCCCCGCGCCGGGCGAGGAGCTGTTCGTCCCGGCCACGCGGTGACGCACGGCGGGCCTCGCCCTCCACGCTTCCTAGACTGGCGGCCATGACCGACCTCAGCTCTCTGCCCCTGCGTGAGAACCTCCGCGGCCTGAGCCCCTACGGCGCCCCCCAGCTGGACGTGCCGTACATGCTCAACACCAACGAGAACACGCATCCGGTGCCGGAGGAGGTCGCCACCGCCATCGCCGAGCGGGTCGCGGCCGTCGCCGGGGGGCTGAACCGCTACCCGGACCGCGAGTTCACGGGGCTGCGACGTGCGCTCGCCGGCTACCTCGGCCACGGCCTCACGGCGGACCACGTGTGGGCCGGCAACGGCTCCAACGAGATCCTGCAGCAGATCCTCCAGGCCTTCGGCGGCCCCGGGCGGACACTGCTGAGCTTCCTGCCCTCGTACTCCATGTACCCGCTGCTGGCCGGCGGCACGGACACCGTGTTCGTGGACGGCGGCCGTGCCGAAGACCACACCCTCAGCGCCGAGCACGCGGCGGCCATGGTGCGGGAGCACCGTCCGCACGTCGTCTTCCTGGCCTCGCCCAACAACCCGACGGGCACCGCCCTGGACCTGGCGACCATCGAGGCCGTGTACGCCGCGCAGGCGCAGAACGAGGCCGCCGGCGGGCCCGGCGCCATGGTCGTCGTGGACGAGGCCTACGCGGAGTTCGCCCTCGCCGGCACCCGCTCCGCCCTCACCCTCCTGCCCGGCCGTGAGCGGCTGATCGTCACGCGCACCATGTCCAAGGCGTTCGCCCTGGCCGGCGCGCGCCTGGGCTACCTGGCCGCGGACCCCGCCGTCGCCGACGCCCTGCGCCTGGTGCGCCTGCCGTACCACCTCTCCGCGGTCACGCAGGCCACGGCGGAGGCCGCCCTCGATCACGTGGACGCGCTGCTGCGCACCGTGGAGGACATCAAGGCCCAGCGCGACCGCATCGTCTCCACCCTGCGCGGCCTGGGACTGAGGCCCTCGGTGTCCGACTCGAACTTCGTCTTCTTCGGTCACCTCGAGGACGCGTCCGACGTGTGGCGCCGCCTGCTCGACCGCGGCGTCCTCGTGCGGGACGTCGGCATCCCGCACCACCTGCGCGTCACCGCCGGCACCGAGGCGGAGACGACGGCGTTCCTCACCGCTCTCGCGGAGGTCCTCGGCGAGACCGGGGACCGGTCCTGAGGCGTCACCGGAGTCTCGGCGTCCGCCCGGCTCCCTAGGATAGGGACAGCGCGCGCGGCGCCCCGGCCCGCCGGCACCGGCCGCGCGCACCCGCATCCCCCCGCACCCGTCCCGGACCGGTGCGGACCCAGCCCGAGGAGGACCCGTGGCAGCCGAGTTGATCTCCGGACGCCGTGCGCGCATGACGCGCACCACGAGCGAGTCGGACGTGTACGTCGAGATGGATCTGGACGGCACCGGCCGCGCTGAGATCTCCACCACCGTGCCGTTCTACGACCACATGCTCACCGCGCTGTCCCGGCACTCCCAGATCGACCTGACGGTCCGTGCCACCGGGGACACGCACATCGACGTGCACCACACGGTCGAGGACGTCGCCATCACCCTGGGCGAGGTGCTCAAGACCGCGCTCGGGGACAAGTCCGGCATCCGCCGCTTCGGCGAGGCGTCCGTGCCGCTGGACGAGGCGCTGGCGCGCGCCGTCGTCGACGTCTCCGGCCGGCCGTACCTCGTGCACGAGGGCGAGCCCGAGGGCCAGCAGTACCACCTCATCGGCGGGCACTTCACCGGTTCCATGACCCGCCATGTGTTCGAGTCGATCACGTACCACGCGGCGATCTGCCTCCACATGGACGTCGTGCGAGGCCGGGATCCGCACCACATCGTCGAGGCGCAGTTCAAGGCCTTCGCCCGCGCCCTGCGCGCCGCCGTCGAGGACGACCCCCGCATGACCGGCGTGCCCTCCACCAAGGGCGCCCTCTGATGGCCCGCCCCACCACCGTCCCCGGCGTGCGGCCGCGCGTCGCCGTCCTGGACTACGGCTCGGGCAACGTGCACTCGGCGCTGCGTGCCGTGGAGCGGGCCGGCGCGGAGGTCGAGCTCACGCGCGATCCGCAGGCCGTGCAGGAGGCCGACGGGCTGCTCGTGCCCGGCGTCGGGGCGTACGCGTCCGTGATGCGGGCACTGACCGAGGTCGGCGGCACCCGCTGGATCGGCCGCCGCGTGGCCGGGGGCCGACCCGTCCTCGGCATCTGCGTGGGCCACCAGATCCTCTTCGACGCCGGCGTCGAGCACGGCGAGCGCACCGCAGGCATGGGGGAGTGGCCGGGTGTCGTCGCCGAGCTGCCCGCCGAGGTCCTGCCCCACATGGGCTGGAACACCGTCCGGCCGCCCGAGGGCAGCGCCCTCTTCGCGGGCATCGAGGACGAGCGGTTCTACTTCGTCCACTCCTACGGCGTGCTCGAATGGGAGTTCGACCAGACGATCTCCGCCATGCGTCCGCCCCAGGTCACCTGGGCGCACCACGGCGCGGACTTCATCGCCGCCGTGGAGAACGGCCCCCTGTCGGCCACGCAGTTCCACCCCGAGAAGTCCGGGGACGCCGGGCTGCAGCTGCTGCGCAACTGGCTGGAGACCCTCTGATGCCCTACTGGTCCGTCCTCTACCTCGCCCTCGGCGGGCTGCTGCTCGGCGCCGCCTGGTCCATGCGCACGCAGAAGGCGCCGCTGTGGGCCATCGTGATCGTCCTCGTGCTGGCCGGCATGGCCATCGCCGCCTCCTTCCTGACCGTCGGCGCCTGACCGCGCCGGCCGCCCCACCCGAGAGGAACCCCATGACAGAGGAACCCCATGACCCCGAACGCCCCCGCCCTCGAGCTGCTGCCCGCCGTCGACGTCCAGGACGGCCAGGCCGTCCGCCTCGTCCAGGGCGAGGCCGGCAGCGCCACCTCGTACGGCGACCCGGTCACCGCCGCCCTGGACTGGCAGCGCGCCGGCGCGGAGTGGATCCACCTCGTGGACCTGGACGCGGCCTTCGGTCGCGGTGACAACCGCGAGGTCATGCGCCGTGTGGTGGAGGAGATCGGCGTGAAGATCGAGCTGTCCGGCGGCATCCGCGACGACGCCTCGCTCGAGAACGCCCTCGAGATGGGTGCGGCGCGCGTGAACCTGGGCACCGCCGCCCTCGAGGACCCGGACTGGACCGCGCGCGTCATCGAGCGCTTCGGCGACCGGGTGGCCGTGGGCCTCGACGTGCGCGGCACCACGCTCGCCGCCCGCGGCTGGACCAAGGAGGGCGGCGACCTCTGGGAGGTGCTCGCCCGCCTCGAGGATGCCGGCTGCGCCCGCTACGTGGTCACCGACGTCACGAAGGACGGCACGCTCAAGGGGCCGAACACGGAGCTGCTCGCCCAGGTCTGCGCGAAGACCGCGAAGCCGGTCGTCGCCTCGGGCGGCATCTCCTCCCTCGAGGACGTTGCCGCGCTCGCGGCCATGACCGGCCAGGGCGTCGAGGGCGCGATCATGGGCAAGGCGCTGTACGCCGGCCGCTTCAGCCTGGAGCAGGCGCTGGCCGTCGCCGGCGGCGCCACGGTGGAGCAGGCGCGCTCCGAGCAGCCCGGCCCGGTCGCCCCGTGACGGGCTCGCACGACGACGGCGGCCTGGCCCGCGGCGACGGGCTCGGTCCGATCGACGAGACGGTCGCGGTGCCGCATCCGGCGGCCCGGGAGCTGGCGGGGCACATCCGGGCCGCACTCGACCGCATGCGGGAGAAGACCGCGGGCGAGAACACCGCGGACACCGCGGGCATCCCGTGGCAGGGCCGCGACCTCTCCGGCCCCGGCGTGGACGGCTCCGCGAACCCGTTGCACGTGTTCGACGAGGACGACGGCACCAGCCCGGCCGAGTGGACCGCCGTCATGGCGGCCCTGACGGACGGCTCCGCCGGTGAGCGGGAGGTGACGGAGGTGCTCGCGCGCATCCGCGTGTTCGCCGCCGTCGTGCCCACCCTCGCCGGGGACGAGGACGACGTCCACGACCACGCCGACCACACCGGCCACGAGCACGACGTCGCGGCGCACGGGGACAAGGCCGCGGACGTGGCCCTCGTGACCATGCGCGCGCCGGACGGCCGGCAGGCGCTGCCGGTGTTCACGAACGTGCCCGCGCTGACGGCGTGGAACCCGGTCGCCCGACCCGTGGCCGTGTGGCTGCCGCGTGCCTGCCTGTCCGCCGTGGACGAGGGCTGTGAGCTCGTCGTCATCGACGCCGGCGCCGAGCACACGTACGTGGTGCGACGCCCGGCCGTGTGGTCGCTCGCCCAGCAGAGGGAGTGGACCCCCGCCTATCGGGACCAGGAGATCGCGGACGAGATCGCCGAGATCGCCGACCTGGTCCCGAACCTGTTGAACCTGGGCCTCGCACCCGGGTCGGGGGTGGCCACACACACGGGTTCCGGCGCGGTGATGAACGGAGGCGGGGCCGGGCCCGAGCTGCAGATCGTCGCGATGCCCACCCGGGACGCCGACGCGGCCGGGGTGCGCCTGATGACGGCCACGCTCAAGACCCTCCTGGCAGACCTGCCGCTGCTGGCCGAGCGGGCCGACTCCGTGGAGATCACGGTCCGCCGACCCTGATCGGTCGCCCGGCCTGTCCGGTACCGTTGAGGGGGAGGGGAGGGCCCGTGGTGGCCCCACCCCATCCTGGAGGCCGTGCGCCGCGCGCCGGCCCCATGCCTCCCATCCTCCGAGGAGTACCCATGAGAACCAGAACCTTGACCGGCGTCGCCACCGCGGCGCTGGGCGCGGTGGTGGTGGCCGGTGCCGGCCCCGCCCTCGCGCAGACCACGCTCACCCAGGGCTCGGCGATCACCGCGCCGGCCGGGGCGTGCAGCCTGACCATCGTCGACGACGCCACCGCCTACACCGCGGCCCACTGTGGTGCGGGCCAGTGGCAGATCGGCTCGACCGTCCGCGACGCTGACGGCACCGCGATCGGCACCGTCTCGGCACTGCCCGGCGATTCGGGCGTGGACGCGGTCCGCGTGGCCCTGGCCGACGACGTCGACGTCGTGGGCGACTGGTCCACGCGGCCGGCCTCGTCCATCGGTGTGGGCGAGACCGTCTACACCCACGGCTCGTCCGTGCCGCTGGGCGCGCCGAACACCGTGTCCCACACGCAGACCTTCGAGGCCGCCACGGTCTGCGACGACGCGTACGCGGATCAGGTTGCCCTCGACACCGCCTCGACCTACGCCGGCGACTCGGGCGGGGCCGTCTATGACGCCCAGCAGCGGGTGGTCGGGGTCATCTCGGGCATCGCCCCGGTGACCTTCGACGCCGAGGGCAACGTGGTGGGCTGCGACGCCCAGGCGATGTCCTCGATCATGGTCCCGGTCGAGTCCCTCGACGCGCTGGACGCCTCCGCGGCGCCCGCCGCCGAGACCGCCGCGGCCGCGGAGACCGCTCCGGCCGCCGAGACCGCCCCGGCGATCGCCGACGTCGCGGGCCCCGTGGCCGACGAGGACCTGCCCACCGGCGGCGAGCCTGCCGTGGACGAGTCCGAGCTGACCGAGTTCACCCCGGCCGAGGAGGAGGCCATCGCGGCCGAGCTCAAGGCCCGCGCCGAGACCGCCGCGGAGGAGGCCGCCGAGGCGGCCCCCGCTGCTGAGGCCCCGGCCGCTGAGGCCGCCGCGCCGGGCGTGACCGACGTCGTGGCCGCGCCCGCCGAGGGTGTCGACTACGGCACCCAGGTGGTCGCGCAGACGGATCAGGGCGGCTTCGCCTCCGTCACCGTCACGGCCTACGACGCCGACGGCACGGTCCTCGGCCAGGACGGCCTGGACCTCACCGGCGAGTACCGCGCCTGGCTGCCCGTGCCGGCCGAGGTGCCCGCGGGCGGCTCCGTGGTGGTCACCGTGGTCGACGCCGCCGGCGCCGCCACGGACGCCACCGTGACCCTGGGCGGTCAGCTGGTCGGCTGATCGATTCCGCCCCGAACGACACGACGAGGCCCGGTGATCCCGCACGGATCACCGGGCCTCGTCACGTCCCGGGGCGGCCCCGGCCAGGTGGGGACGCGGTCAGCACAGCCCCTCGAGCCGCCGCCCCAGGCGGGAGAAGATCCGGGTGAGGGACTCCGCCTCGCCCGGCGCCAGGTCGCCGAGGAAGAGCTCGTCCACCTGCCGGGCGTGCTCGATCGCGGCGCGCCGGAAGGCGGACCGGCCCTCGTCGGTGAGGACGGCCTCGAAGCCCCGCCGGTCACAGGCCACCGGGCGGCGGTCGATCAGGCCGCGGGCCACGAGCGTCTTCACCTGGTAGGTGATGCGCGACGGGGAGAAGACCATCCGGGACGCCAGCTCTCCCAGCCGGAGCCGGCCCTCGGGGGACTCGTAGAGGAGCAGCAGCAGGTTGTAGTCGGCCAGCGACATGCCGCAGTCCTGCTTCAGGCGGCGCTCCACCACCTCCGTGAGCATCTGGGTGGCCTCGAAGTAGGCGCGCCAGGCGCGCTTGGGCGGGTCCACCGGGCGGTGCGCCTCCGATGCGGAGCCGAACCAGCCGCCGTCGGGCTCCGCCGGCGCCGCGTCCTGCGCGGCGGGCTCAGGGGCCGGGGTTGAGGAGCTGCTCAAAGGGGGTCACCTCCAGGTCGATGTCCGCGGGCGCGGCGGCGCGTGCCCGCGGGGGGCGGCTCAGGGTGATCTCGGCCAGGTCGCGTCCGGCGGCCCGGATGCGGGACTGCAGCGGGTCGGTCCGCATCGAGGCCTGCACGCCGGCCGCCTCGCCCCAGTCGTCCGAGGCCGCGAAGACCGCGGTCGGCACGATGCGGGCCTTGAGGTAGGCGAACAGCGGCCGCATGGCGGTGTCGATCATGAGCGAGTGGCGGGCGGTGCCGCCGGTGGCGCCGAGGAGCACGGGCACCCCGACGACGGACGTGGGCTCCGCGAGGTCCCAGAAGGACTTGAACAGGCCCGAGTAGGAGGCCTTGTACGTGGGCGAGACCGCGATGACGGCGTCGGCCTGGGCGACCTCGTCCAGGGCGGCGCGCAGGGCCGGGGAGATGGCGAAGGTCACCAGGGCCTGCGCGATGTCCACGGCGAGCTCCCGCAGCGTGATCAGGTGGATCTGCGGGACCACGCCGTGCTCGGAGAGCGCCGCCGAGGCGGACTCCGCCATGCGTTCGGCGAGCATGCGGGTCTGGGACGGGTCCCCGGACCCGCCGGAGACCACGGCGAGGTGCCGGGCCTGCGGCGTGAACGGGGCGGAGGCATCGACGGCGCCGGGGGTGGTCACTGCGCGGCACCGCCCTTCGCGGCATCGGCGGTGGCGCGCTGCTCGGCGGCCGCCGCGCGGTCGAGCTGGGCCGGCGATCCCTCCTTGCCGCCGGGCACGGGAGCCTCGCCGCGGCGGGCGCGTGCCACGAGGAACTCGTGGGTCGGGGCCGCCGGGACGTCGTCCGGCTTCAGAGCGTCGAACTCCTTGCGCAGCACGGGCAGGACCTCCTCGCCGAAGAGGTCGATCTGCCGCAGGACGGTGTCCGTGGGCAGGCCGGCGTGGTCGATGAGGAACATCTGGCGCTGGTAGTCGCCCACCCAGTCGCGGAACGTGAGCGTGCGCTCGATGACCTGCTGCGGCGAGCCGACCGTCAGGGGCGTCATCCTCGAGAAGTCCTCGAGGGAGGGGCCGTGGCCGTAGACCGGCGCGTTGTCGAAGTAGGGGCGGAACTCCGCCACGGCGTCCTGCGACTTCTTCGCCATGTAGGCCTGGCCGCCCAGGGCCACGTACGCCTGATGGGCCTTGCCGTGGCCGTAGTACTCGTAGCGCTGGCGGTACAGGCGCACCATCTGGATGACGTGCTCCTTGTTCCAGAAGATGTTGTTGTGGAAGTAGCCGTCGCCGTAGTAGGCGGCCTGCTCGGCGATCTCGGGGGAGCGGATGGAGCCGTGCCACACGAAGGGGGCGACGCCGTCCAGGGGCTGCGGGGTGAGGGTGAAGTCCTGCAGCGGGGTGCGGTGGTTGCCGCTCCAGTCCACGGTCTCCTCGTGCCACAGGCGGTAGAGGAGGTTGTAGTTCTCCACGGCGAGCTGGATGCCCTGGCGGATGTCCTTGCCGAACCACGGGTACACGGGGCCGGTGTTGCCGCGGCCCATCGTCAGGTCCACGCGGCCGTCGGCGAGGTGCTGCAGGTATGCGTAGTCCTCGGCCAGACGCACCGGGTCCATGGTGGTGATCAGGGTCGTCGCCGTGGAGAGCTGGAGGGTCTCGGTCTGCGCGGCCAGGTAGGCCAGCAGCGTGGGCGGGTTGCCCGGGGCCACGAAGGGCGGGTTGTGGTGCTGGCCGGTCGCGAACACCTCGAAGCCCGCCTGCTCGGCGTGGCGGGCGATCTTGACGGTGTCCTTGATCCGCTGATGCTCGGTGGGGGCGGTCCCGTTCGTCGGATCGGCGGTGATGTCGCCGATCGTGAAGACGCCGAACTGCATGGTGTGCTCCTCAGTGTGCCCGGGGGCGGGTCTCACGGTGCCGGCCGCGCCGTCGCCGTGTTCTTCAAAAATGAACTATACCGCACAACGAGCCGCCCCGTCCTGAATATTCCGCAGGGCCCGACACGGCAGACTGGTCCCATGAGCCCCGCCTTCGACGCCGGTCGCCTCGCCCACACGGACGTCCTCATCCTGCAGCAGGTGACGAGCTTCCTGTCCAACGACATCCAGGTGACGGACCCGGACGGGCGCACCGTCGTCTCGGTGGTCACTACGGGCGGGGGCCTGGGCCGAATGCTGATGGGGAACCGCAGCTTCGACGTGGTCGACGGTGACGACGGCCGCGTGCTCTTCCGCCTCGCCGACCCGGCCACGTTCGGCCGCGACCGCTTCGCGATCCTGGACGCCGACGGGCTGCCCTTCGCCAACCTCGTCCGCCAGATCGCGTTCCTGCGGACGTCCGTGAACGTCGAGGTCGTGGACGGCACGTGCTTCGCGGTGACCGGCGACCTGTGGGACCACGACTACGCCATGACCGTGGGCCAGCAGCCGATCGCCCGCGTGACCGCGCGGTTCGGAGGCGTCATGAACGCCCTGGCCGGGCGCTCGCGGTACGAGATGCGCCTGGACCCCGGCATGCCGCCCGTGGTGCGCTGCGCCGTGCTCGGCACGGCCATCGCCCTCGACCTGATCCGGGCCAAGGACCGGCGCAGCAACGGCTGAGTCCGCCGAGCGCGCGGCCGTCTCGACGGCGCCTCCGGGGCGTGCCTTGACCCCTCCCGTAGGATTCGACGGTGGACTTCGGAGCGTACGGACGGCTGTTGCAGGACCCTCGGATCCGCCATCTGCTGGCGGTGGGGTTCATCGCCCGCTTCCCGCACACCGCGGCCGGGGTGATCCTCACCCTGCACGTGGCGCTCACGCTGGGCCTGGGCTACGGCCAGGCCGGCCTGGCTGGGGCGGCGATGACGCTGGGCATCGCGGTGGGCTCGCCGTGGCGGGGCCGCGTGGTGGACGCGAAGGGGCTGCGCCGTGCACTGCTGCCCTCCGTGATCGCGGAGGCCGTGATCTGGCCGATCGTCCCGTGGCTGCCGTTCTGGCCGATGCTCCTGGCCGTGTTCCTGGGCGGCGTGTTCTCACTGCCGATCTTCTCCGTCGTCCGGCAGGGACTCGGCGTGCTCACCCACGGCAAGGACCGGCAGACGGCGTTTGCCCTGGACTCCATCGTCACGGAGACGATCTTCATGATGGGCCCGGCGCTGGGCGCCGTCGTCGCGGCCACGTGGTCGAGTGCCCTCGGCCTGACCATCGTCGGCCTCTCCAGCGCGCTGGGCGGCATCCTGCTGATGTGGTTCAACCCGCCGACACGGTCGAGTCAGCTGGCCGTCGTCGGACCGGCGACCGAGGATCCCTACACCGAGGAGCAGGACCGTCAGGAGGCGATCGCCCAGGCGGTGACCGCCGCGCCCATGCACGTGGAGATGGCCGCCCCCAGCCTGGCGACCGGTGCGCTGCCGGCCATCACGGAGGCCATCCCCCTGGTCACCGGGTCGCTGCCCGTCATCGCCGCGGACGGCTCCGGGCCGACGACGGCGCCGCGCCGGGCCCGGGCCGAGCGGCTGCGGCAGTGGCGGCGGACCCACTTCTCCTGGGTCGGGCCGGAGGTGCTCGGTGTGCTCGTGGTGTCGATGGCGGCCGGGATCGTCATGGTCGGCACCGAGGTCTCGATGGTGGCCGAGCTGGAGTCGCAGGGCGCCGCGGCGTCGGTGGGTCTGGTGTACGCGTTCTGGTGCGGCGCCTCCGCCGTGGGCGGGCTCTTCTATGGGGCCTGGGGCCGCCAGGTGCACCCGTACCTGCTGATGGCGCTGTTCGCCGTGGCGACGGTGCCGCTCGCGCTCGTGGACGGGGTGTGGGCGCTCGCGCTGGCCTCGATCCCCTCGGGTCTGCTGACGGCGCCGACCCTGGCCTCGGCCTCGTCCCGGCTCTCGCACCTCGTGGTGGAGGAGCGGCGCGGCGAGGCGATGGGCTTCTACGGCTCGGCCATGACCGCCGGCGCCGCCATGGGCGCCCCGCTGGCCGGCGTGTTCATCGACGGCGTCGCCCCGTCCGCGGGCTACGTGTTCGCGGCGGCCGCGGGCTTCGTGCTCGTGCTGCTGGCCGCCCTGGCGACGGTGATGCGCGGGCGGCGTCCCGCCTGAGCTGGGCCTGCTCCGCGCGTCAGGCCAGGAGCTCGTGGATGCGGCGGACCAGCACGGCGGTGAGGTCCGCGTCGAAGTCCGCGGTGGAGGAGTCCATGAACAGGTGCCGGTCCGTGTCGTACTCGAAGAGGTCGGCGGGGCGGTCCGGGTGCTCGGCGGTGGCCGCGTAGGAGCGGGCGGTCTCGAGGTCGCCCTCGAGGGCCCAGGGGTCGCGGGTGCCGAGGTGGATCTGCAGGGCGGTGTGGGGCTGCCAGAGCGGGGCGTAGGCGTCGAGGGCCAGGACGCCGGCCATGGCGATGCACGCGCGGAAGCCGGGGACCACCTGGGCGGCACGCCAGGCGGGCATCACGCCCATGCTGATGCCCGCGACGACGGAGGCCTCCTGGTGCTCGGCACACGCCCGCATGCCGCGTCGGCCGATCTCCTCGAAGCCGAGGTGCTGGGCGTGGGCGACACCCTCGTCCACGGTGGCGAACGTGCGGCCGTCGTAGAGGTCAGGGGTGTGGACGGTGTGACCGCCGCTGGCGATCTGTTCGGCGAGCGCGCGCACGCCGTCTGTGAGACCGAGGGCGTGGTGGAAGAGGACGATCTGCGCCATGGGTCAGAGCGTAGACCGCGGTGAGCGGCTGCCCCAGAGTGCGGGTGGGTGATCGGGGCGAAGAAGTGAGGTGGCTCGCGTCTGTCGCCACGGGTGAGTTGCCGCTCATTGCGTGGAGGGCAAGCGCAGTGTTTCTCCGACCGGTGCCCTGGGTTCTCGTTGCAGCGCTCCTCCCCGGGCGTGCTCTGCTGGGTGGGGGCGAGACTCGGGGACGCATGCTGTCGGTGCGGATGCGGAAAGGAGGCTCCTGCCCACCGGAGACTGCGCGAGCGAGCGGCGAGGAATCTTCTGCATGAGTGCCGAGGCACTCGTGCGAACGGTCACGGGGCTACTCGAGGCAGGACCGGACAGCAGCCTCCTCGCTTCATCCGTCTTGCGACCTTCGGGACGTCTTCGCCGGACGATGCGGCGTCCCCTTTGGACGGACGGCGACGAAGGGGCGCCCTGTCCGACTGCTCCTGGCGACCTCGACCACGGCATCCACGTTCGACGGAGGACGGGAGAACGTCTCGCCGGGTGGACGTCGGAGCTGAGTCCACCGTTCCGCTGCGGTCACACGGGAATCGCCGTCAGTGCGGTCACGCCGGGGCGGGAGACGCGAGCTGGCAGGGCATGCCGGGTTCGGGGACGGCGGGACTGATGTGCACGGCCCGCCCCGGCAGGGGCTCGACCTCGGTCAGCCGTGGCCAGATGAGCCGGTGCTCGGCGTTCGTCCCGGCCGGCACGAAGAAGCGGTGGGGCAGGTGCAGCAGCAGCCGGCCCGTCGCCAGCTCTCGGCCGCCGAACACCGCCAACCGCAGGCCGGCGGCGGTCGGACGGCCGAGCCAGTCGTGCACGTCCTCCTCGACCGTGCGGTAGGTGTCCCCGACGCGCAGGCCGGACCACGCGTTCCAGCCCGTGATCACCGCCGTGCCGCCGGCGGCCGCGAGCTCGCGCAGGCGGGCCAGGGCGGCCTCCCCGGCCCCCTCGACGTCCGGGGTCAGCACCGGCGTCCCGGACCGCGCGGCCGCCGCGGCCTCCCCGGTGCCGTCCAGCACGGCCACCGGCCGGCCGCTGCGCAGCGCCACTTCGACGACGGCGGCCAGCGTCTCCGCGCGACCGCCCGCGGCCTCGACGATCCATGCGGTGCGTCCCTCCGCGCCGGTCGGCCACCGCCAGGGACGGTGCCGGCCGTGGGCCGCGTCGTCGAGCAGGGCCAGGGCCGTGGCCTCCGCCCGGCGAGCGCGGTCCGGCACCCAGCGCTCCGGCAGGGCGGGGGTGACCACGGGCGGGGGTGTCGGCCAGTCACCCGCCGCGTACTTCTCCACCAGGACCGAGACGACGGCCTCCCAGGGGGCGACGGCCGGGGCGGCCGCGGCCTCGCCCAGCCGTCGCCACACGGGCGTGCCGCCGTCGACCGTCCACTGGGACGCGCGGAACGGGACCGTCGGGCGCCCCGCCGTCGAGAGGATCGCGGAGCCGGGGCGACGCGGGTCGAGCCGGGCCGCGGCGGCCGTGCCCACGAGATCCCACGACTCCTGCTCCGTCGCGGTGCGCAGGGCGATCGTGCTGCCCAGGTTCGAGCGCAGGTCCGAGCCCACCGCACCCGTGGCCCGCTGCGTGGCCAGGATGAGGTGGAAGCCCAGGGAACGGCCCGTGGCGGCCAGACGCTGCAGGACGGCGGCCGCGTCCGGGTGGTCGTCCACGAGCACGCGCAGTTCGTCGATCGCCACGACGAGCCGAGGCAGCGCCGCGTCCGGATGGCGGCGACGGAAACCGGGATAGTCGCTGACCCCGGCCTCTGCGAAGAGGGCCTCGCGGCGATGCAGCTCCGCCCGGATGGCGCTCAGCGCCCGCAACGAGGCCGTTCCCACGTGGTTGGTCTCCAGGCTCATCGTGTGGGGGAGCGCGCCCAGCGGACCGAACGACGCGCCGCCCTTGAAGTCCAGCAGCAGGAACGCGACCTCGGCCGGCGGGTGGTGCGCCGCAGCCCCCAGCAGGAGGGACAGCAGGAGATCCGACTTCCCGGATCCCGTGGTGCCCGCGATGAGCAGGTGCGGCCCGTCGGCGGCCAGGTCCATCTCGACGACGCCCGTCTCGTCGCCGCCCCGGGCGAGGGTCACGGTGAGCCCGTCGACGGCATCACGGGTGCCCACCTGCCCCGGTGGTGTGAGCGTGCCGTCCCCGTCGTCGGTGGGCAGCAGGCCGAGGTCCACGACGTCGTCGGCCAGCTCGGTCAGCCAGGCGACCAGGGTGCCGTCGGCGAGGCCGTCGGCGGCCACGTCCTCGAAACGCTGCTGTTCGGCGGGGACCACGACGGTGCGCCCGCGCAGGTCGACGACGGCGTCCCCCGGCGCAGGTGGCGGCCCGGTGAAGTCGTACCGCGTCCAGGGCAGATCCGTCCGGGCCGTGGGCGTCGTGCCCGCGTCGTCGCCGATGGCGGCCCGCCACGCTCGCCACGCCGGATCCAGTGCCGCGTCCTCAGGGGCCGTCACCAGCAGCTGCGGGCCGGACCCGCCCGACCACCAGATGCGGCGGACACCACCGGCCTCCACGACGAACGCGCCGTCGGCCGCCACCGCGTGCCGCAGGAGCTGGAACACCGCCCACCGGCAGGCCCCGGCCACATCGCGCGGCGGCCCGACCACGACGACGCGCGACTCCGGCGGTGACGTCGTCATCACGGTGCGCCGCGACGTGACGGCCTCCACCCATGCCTCGTCCGGGTCGTCCCGCGACAGGGACAGCGCCCCGACGCCGGAACCCCACGAGACCGCCACGGCCTCGTCGGCCCCCGACGTCAGCCCGAAGCGGTCCGTCGCGCCGGAGCGGACGGCGCGGGCCACCGCACCGGGGCTCAATGTCGCCCGAGCCCGCCGCCGCACGACCGCGTCCGCGCGGGCGGCGAGCAGCCGCGCATGCCGCAGCCGGGTGCGGCGCTGCATCGCCAGCATGACCAGCGCCACCGTCACGGACAGCACGCCGAACAGCAGGAACATCGGGTTGCCCATCATGAGGACCAGGGCGACCCCGAGCACCAGCGGGCCCAGGGCCGCCACCAGCGGGATCACGACGGACTGCCGGGCCGGTGGGGATCCGAGGTCGACGGCGGGCGGCTCCGGCGTGATCGGCCGCGGCAGGGCGGCCCCGGGCCCGCGGACCAGGCCCAGGGCGGTCCGGCCCACCGGGAGCGGGCTGCGGCCGTCCCACAGGCGTCCGGTGCCCCGAGGGCCGTCGTGGACGTGCAGCCCGGTGGGCGCGAGCCGCAGACGCATCGGCCGCGACGGGGCAGAGGGGTCGTCCAGCAACAGCCGCGCCCCGCCGCGTCCCACGCTCAACCCGCCCTCCCCCAGAGGGACGAGGCGGCCGGCGTCGGGTCCGTGCTCGGTGACCACCGCGAGCTCCGGCCCCCGGGCCGGTGCACTCCCGACCCGTTCCGCGTACGTCACGCTGCGCGGCCCGGCAGCGCACCGGTGCAGCGACCGGGCGGGAAAACGTTCCCGCACCGCCCGGTCCTGCTCGTCCGCGTCGGCGGGGAAGTGCTCCACCCGCCATGTCTCGGGAGCGGCCCCGCCCAGGATCCGCACGCTCCAGGCCATCCCCGCCCCTCCCTCCTGAGACCGGCGACCGGCCCGTCCGGCCGCCTGGGGACGACCCTGCCACGGCCTGATGGCGGCTCGGGCGGCCTGTGGACAACTCCCCGTCGAACGGGACCGCCGCCACGTTGTCCACAGTCATGGTGTCCTGGACCACACGCATCGACGGAACGGGGTATCTTCCTGATCGAGACGTGTGCGGCGCTGGGGATGGCGCCGAATCGGGCACAGGAGGGACACATGGATGCGGTGCGCATTCTCGAGGACGAGATCCGGGAGATCGTCCGGCGGCAGGGCATCGACCCGCAGCGTGAGCACGCCCGGGTCCTGACGCTCATCCAGGACGCGGCCGCGGACTACGAGTCCCGCGCGATGGTCAGCTCGCTGCCGGACCTGGAGGATCCCGTGGCGGCGCGGCAGGACCTGTTCGACCGCATCGCGGGCCTCGGGCCGCTCCAGCGGCTCATGGACGATCCCTCCGTGGAGGAGATCTGGCTGAACGCGCCGGACGCCGTCTACTGCGCGCGGTCCGGCCGCTCCGAGCTGACGGGCATCGTCCTGACCGAGGAGGAGGTGCAGGACCTCGTCGAAGTCATGTTGAAGTCCTCGGGCCGGCGGCTGGACCTGTCGATGCCGTTCGTCGACGCGGCCCTGCCAGACGGTTCGCGCCTGCACGTGGCCATCCCCGACATCACGCGGCGGCACTGGGCCGTGAACATCCGGAAGTTCATCGCCCGGGCGCGCCGGCTGGACGACCTCGTCCGGGGCGGTTCCCTCACTCCGACGGCGGCCCGCTTCCTGGACGCGGCCGTGGACGCGGGCATGAACATCCTCGTCAGCGGGGCCACCCCGCCCGGTAGAGAACAAGGTGGTTCTGGCTTTGGCCTGCGGGCATCCGAATTGTCCGCATCGGCCCAGGTCAGTCCCGTAGTAGTGCCGTAACTAGGTCTTCGACAAGAACATAGCTAGGCTTCAACTCACAACTTAATCGCCGCTCAGGGCAGAGCAAGACGAGCACGCTACCGGGACGCCCCCCAGCCGGTAGCAGGGAACACCAGGGGAGGCCTGATCCGGGCCTCGCAGTCCCTCGGCGGGCCCCGCTCTTGTGACCCGGAGGCAAGGGGAGCACGCCTGCGTGACGTTCGGTAAACCGGATTGAACGCCGCAGGGGGCCGCTCTCGGACAGAGACCCCTACTGCCTCCGGAGGCCCCCAATGTCGCTTGACGACTCCCTCACCACCCCCATCACCGTCCTGCGTGGCCGTCTCGGTGCCGCCATCCGCGACCGCGCCGAGACGGCCATCGTCGCTGAGCACCGCCGCCAGCTCGTCGAGGCCAAGCTCCTCCGGGACGTGCGGCTGGCGCTCGCAGACGAGCACGCCCCCTCGCCCAGCGTCCGCGCCGCCATCGCCGCTCTCCTGACCGAGGGGGCTGCCCGATGAGCACTTCCCCTGCCTTCCGTGAGTGGGCCTCTAGCCGCATTCTGGACGCCCTCGACCGCGACACCCGTCTGGCCGACCGGCTGAACGAGTCCGTCCGCCGGGGGCTGCCGGCAGTGGCGGTGCACGCCACCCCGCAGCCTGCCGTCGGGACGCTGGCCCGCCGCCACTGGGAGGTCACCTGCGACAAGTGCGCCACCGCCCCGAGCGTGGTGTTCCTGGTCCAGCCGGTGCCCCTCTCTCGCAGGGATGGCCGCGCTCAGCGGCTCCTCTTCCACGCGGGGCTGTGCGCCGTGTGTGCCGACGTGCTGGACGTCCCGGTGCGTGAGGCTCGCCCCGCCCTTCCGGCCGACCCTCGGATTGTCGGGGAGCTGTCCGAGGTCCTGGGTGACCCCGCCGACTTCACCACGTTCATGGGGGAGCACGCTGAGCACCTGGAGCTGGCCCTGGAGCAGCTCGCGGATCAGGGCGGTGCCCGATGACCCAGACCGCCACTCAGACGCCCGTCAGCATCCCGGCAGGGGAGCTCTCCGCCGAGGCGTACCAGCAGGCCGGGCTGGCCGTGTTTCCGCTGCATCCGCGCACCAAGGACCCCGCCACCGCCCACGGTTACAAGGACGCCACTACCGACCCCCGGCGCTTCAGCTGGGACGACCACAACGTGGGCCTTCCCATGAGCATGAACGGGCTCGTCGCCATCGACGTGGACGACCTCAACGCCGAGGCGGTGAACCTGCTCTACCGCTACCCCACCGCCCGTCAGCGCACCGGCAAGGGCCTCCACGCGGTCTACTCGACCCGGGAGACCCTGAGCAACTCCCACACCCTCGGGCCGGGGGTGGACGTGCGCGGCGTGGGCTACATCGTCGTCGAGCCGTCCATCCACCCTGACGGGCACGCCTACAAGTGGGAGTCCCGCGACATCGCCCCTTTGCCGGAGGAGATCCGCCAGCGGCTCCGGGCCGCGGGTCAGTCGGCCGCGCCTGCCACCTCGGAGCAGGTGGAGGCCTTCCTGGCGGGGCACACCGCAGAGGCCGACGACGCCGACTTCCACCTGTCCGAGCGGGTGGAGTGGGCGCGCCAGCTGCTCGACAAGATGGGCCGCAACGAGACCTGCATCCGCGTGCTGCCTAACGTCCTCCGAGATGCGCGGGCGGGGCTGTACTCGGCTGAGCGCGGCGTCGAGGCCCTGCGGGATCTGCTGCTCAGCGCCGAGGGGACCGATGACTTCGGGCCGGAGTTCGAGGACATGCTCCCGCGAGCGCTGGGCATGGCCCTGGCCGAGCACGACGGGTACGAGGACGTGTTCAGCGCGACGCCCGTGCTGAGCAAGGTTCGCGCTGCCGCTCATTCCCGTCTCGTGTCCGCTCCGGCGCTGCTGGTGTACGTGCTGGGCCGGGTGCTGGCGGAGGTGCCGCCGGGAGTGCAGCTGCCGCCGGTCGTGGGTGGCCGGGCGTCCCTCAACCTGGGGGGCGCGCTGGTTGGCACCTCGGGCAGCGGCAAGTCCGCGACTGCCGAGGTGTCCCGGGAGCTGCTGGGCCAGGCGGGAGAGGAGCAGCGTTACATCGAACGCGCCCTGGGCTCCGGTGAGGGCCTGGCCCAGACGTTCCTCGACTTCCGCAAGGGACAGGGCAACGTCCTGGTCGAGTACCCGCACCGCCTCATGACTGTGGACGAGGTCGACTCCCTGGGGGCGTCGCAGTCTCGGTCGGGCGCGACGGTCGCTCCCGCGCTGCGCACGGCCCTGACCGGCGGTGCCCTCGGCCAGGAGAACGCCAAGGCTGAGAACCGACGGTTTGTGGCGGCAGGCTCCTACCGGCTGGTGCTGATGGTCGGCGTGCAGCCCACCCGCTCCGGTTCGCTCCTCGACGACGCCGACGCGGGTACGCCTCAGCGCTTCGTGTGGGTACGCACCACCGACCCCACCATCCCCGCTGAGGGGGAGGCCGAGGTGGCGTGGCCCGGCGCTCTCGACTGGTCCCCGCCGGACGGCCTCGATCTCGTGGACTTCATCGAGTACCCCGAGACCGTGAAGAAGGAGGTCCGCGCCGTCGCCCGCCGCAAGGCCCGAGGCGGCGGGGGCGAGCTCGAAGGACACCTCAACCTCACCCGTCTCAAGGTGTCCGCTGCGCTGGCCCTGCTGCATGGGGAGACGGCGATCACCGAGCGGTGGTGGGCGCTCGCGGGCATCATCGTCGACGAGTCGCTGAAGGTGCAGCTGGAGTGCAAGGCCGCGCTCGCCGCTGCATCTACCCACGAGCGCCGCAACCTCGGCAGGCTCGACGCCGTGCGCGCTGAGGGAGCGGCAGAGGTGCGGTCGGAGCGGCAGACCGACGCTGCCCGGGCCATCTACCGGACCGTGCGGGCGCATGCCGACGGTGAGAAGGGCAGCGACGGTGGAAAGCAGAAGCACGAGCCGGGCGACGGGTGCACCCCGGCCTGCGTGAGTCGGGCCCTGCGCAACTTCAAGGACCGCACGACCATCCGTGAAGCGGCGGTCGAGGAGGCCGTCGCTCAGGACTGGGTGGACAGGGACGACGGGGGCCGCATGCGTCCTGGAGGGTCGCAGCCCGCCTGATCTGGTTCTGGGGGCCTAGGGGCCTGCAGGCCCCCAGTGGGGCGAGGGGG
>NZ_JABFBB010000003.1:296480-353756 GCF_017168555.1 Micrococcus sp. KRD012 | reverse complement strand
CACCCGCCCCCTAGCCCTCGCTTACATCCGCGTCTCGACCGAGGACCAGGCCGAGCACGGAGCCTCCCTCGACGCCCAGCGTGCCGCGCTCGCGGCTGAGGCTGAGCGCCGAGGCTGGGACGTCGAGGTGGTGGCGGACGCGGGCCTGTCCGGCAAGTCCCTGAAACGTCCCGGCCTGCAGTCCGCCCTGGCCCGGCTCGACCGAGGGGAGGCGGACGTGCTGCTGGCCGTCAGGCTCGACCGGGTCAGCCGGTCGGTCGCCGACTTCGCCGGGCTGCTCGACCGCTGCCAGCGTCGAGGCTGGGAGCTGGTCCTCCTGTCGCCCAACATCGACACCGCTGACCCGGCGGGCCGCTTCACAGCGAACGTGCTTGCTTCCGCCGCGCAGTACGAGCGGGAGCTGATCAGCCAGCGCACCCGGGAGGGCATGGCTCAGCGGAAGGCCGAGGGCGTCCGGTTCGGTCGCCCCAACGAGATCCCGGAGGAGGTCCGCGAGCGCATCCTCCGCATGCGTGCTGAGGGCGTCCGCGTCTCCCACATCGCCCGCACCCTGACCGAGGAGGGCGTGCCGACTGCCCGAGGCGGGGCCGTCTGGCGATCCTCGACCATCGACCGCGTGCTGGCCCAGGCCGAGCAGATGACCGCTGCAGCCTGACACTCCCTCTCCGTCCCTCTCTTCCCTTCTCCGGGACGTTCAGCCTCGAAGGGGACGCGGGCGTACCCGGGGCCCGCGCTCGCGGGAGAGGGACGGAGAAGGATGTGGAGGCCCCTGACCGGGTCAGGGGTGTCTACGCTGTGCCGCATGGACTGGGCTGAGGCGGACAAGGAGGCGGTGCGGGCCGTGGCGGACTGGTGGGGCACAGTGGACTGGGGGACCGCGCCCGATTGGCTGGCAGCGGTGGGTACGGTGGGCACGCTGGTGGCGGCCCTATGGCAGCTGCAGAGGGAGCGAGACCGAGCACGAGCGGCAGAGGAGCGGGAACGGGAACGGGCTGAACGGGAACGCCGTTCCAGGGTCCTCGGCCTAGCGATTGACGTTGGCGAGGGCGTGCGTTTCGAGCCAACCAATGGACCGTACGGAGGGGAACACGTTCGGTGCGCCAAGATCACCGTCCATAACGGTACGGCTGGGCCGCTCGTCCGCCCCTCGCTGTACGACGCCCGCATGAAGCAAATCCGGTCCTTCGGCGCTATCCGGGCGGGGGAGGCGGACGAAACGCTAGTCCCGGACGGTCACGCCCTGTTCCCGCAGGTGTGGCTGATGTTCACGGATGCGGAGGGCGGCCTCTGGCTGGCCTCCAGTGCCGGGGACCTGTTGGAAGCTGGCTCGGAGGAATTTAATCTGGTAACGGGAATTACACCTCGAAGCCGTGCAGATTCCCCTGACCGGGTCAGCCCTCAGCCCAACGCGCCAGCTCCTCCTGCGACGGCTCAGGCAGAGGACCCACCTGATCCGGGTGCCGCCAGCTGAACGTCAGGCGGGAGGTGTCGAGGCCGCGCCCGGTGCGCCCTCGCCGTACGGTGATGCGCTCCAGGGCGTCGTCCAGCACGGCCCGCTGAGCCTCGACGCCTTCGGCCTCGGCCCACGCCTCAGCGAAGAACCCCGCATCTTCGTACCGGAGCTCCGTTCTGGGAGCCTCAGCACGCTTCTGGTCACGCAGGTCCAGCAGGGCGTCCTGCTTCTGCTGGAGGCGGCGTCGAGCGGCCCGGTCAGGGGCGTCACGGATCGCGGCATCGAGCTCATCCAGCCGCGCCTCGATCTCGGGAAGCACTGCCGCCCCGCTCTCGTAGACCTCCCTGACCGGGGTCCAGCGGACGTGCTCGCCCTTGGCCCAGAGGAACTGTTCGACTACGTAGTCCTGGATGCGGCTGATGGTCTGGTGGCAGCGGGGGCAGGAGTACGACTCGCGGCCCTGGGTGGTGCCCCGGTGCATGCGGGCGTCGCACACTCCGCACCACACCAGGCCCGAGAGCAGCGCCGAGGTCTTCGAGCGGAGGGCGTGGGGCTTGGCGCGGGGGGAGTCGTTGTTGTCGAGTGCCGCTACCATCGCCCGCCACTCAGTCGGCGTCATGACGGCCACAGCGGGGTCCACCACGGGGAGGCCGTTCTCGTCTCGGAGGACGTCTGAGCCGCGCTCCTTGGAGGAGTTGCCGGGGTTGTAGGGGACCATGCCGGCCAGCACCGGATTCCTCAGCAGCCGCTCGACGGTCGTGTAGGCCCACCCGGTGCTCTTGCGGCGGGACTGCGAGGCGCGGGGGAGCGGGGCACCTACCTCATCCAGCCACTGCACGACGGAGTAGAGGGTGGCCCCACCCCTGACCCGGTCAGCGGCCCCCCGCACGTACTCGACGCGCTCAGGATCCTGGGCGAGGACGTATCCGGCCCCGTCAGGGTTGGGCAACGCGCGCCAGCCGTAGGGCACCGTCCCACCCGGGAGCCGCCCGTTCTGGAGCAGGTGCCGACGGGCGGCGGTCACGCGGTCACTGATGGCCTCGGCCTCCAACTGTGCGAAACCCGCCAGCACCCCCGCCACGATCTGCCCCACCGTCGAGGACATGTCCAGGTTGTCGCCGATTGAGACAAGCGCTCGGCCTCGGTCCTGCAGGTCCGTGACGGCGTCCCAGAAGTCCCGGATGCGTCGGGCCACACGGTCAATCTTCCAGACGATGACGTACTCGTGGGGGCGGTCGTAGCTCAGCAACGCGGTCCACCCTGACCGGGCCTGAGGGCTGTTGTGCGTGGCGCTCACACCGTCGTCGGTGAACACCTCGACGACCTCCCAGCCGCGTGAGGCGGCGTACTGCCGGGCGGACTCGACCTGACGATCGACCGAGACGGACTCCTCTTTGGTCACGGAGATACGGGCGTAGATGACGGCGCGGTGGGGCATGGAGCTCAGCCTAGCCGTGAACGTTGGTGTTTCTCAGCTGGCCCTACCCAGGCGGGCAAGACCACCCTGCTCAACTGCCTGGCTTCGGCCATCGGCCCGCGGGAGCGGGTGATCACCGTGGAGGAGATCTTCGAGCTGCAGATCCCGGTGCGCGACGTCGTCGGGCTGCAGTGCCGCCAGCCGAACCTGGAGGGCCACGGCGAGATCCCGCTGCGCCGCCTCGTCAAGGAGGCGCTGCGGATGCGCCCGGACCGCCTGATCGTCGGCGAGGTGCGCGAGGCCGAGGCACTGGACATGCTCGTGGCGCTGAACTCCGGCCTGGCCGGCATGTGCACGATCCACGCGAACTCGGCCGCGGACGCGCTCACGAAGCTCTGCACGCTGCCGCTGCTGGCCGGGGAGAACATCTCCCGGGACTTCGTCGTCCCGACGGTCGCCACGTGCATCGACGTCGTCGTGCACTGCGAGCGCGACCGTCAGGGCCGCCGGCGGGTGCGGGAGATCCTCACCGTCGGCTCACGGGTGGAGGGCGGGGTCATCGAGACGTCGGCGCTCTTCCAGCGTGACGCCGAGGGCGACCTGCGCCTCAACGAGGGTGCGAACCTGGAGTTCGAGGCGCTCGCCCGTCGCGGCGTGGACGTCCACGAGCTGGTGGGGCTGCGCTGATGGCCGCGCTGCTGGGGCTCGCGCTCGGCTGCGGCCTGTTCCTGCTGTGGTGGTCCCTCTGGTCCCCTCCCACGGAGAAACCCGGGGCCGCCCGCCCCGACTCGCGCCTGCGTGTGCTGATCGCCCAGTCCGGCATCCAGCGTCTCAGCCCGGCCGGCGTCGTGTCCGCCATGGCCGTCGGCGGTCTCGTGGTCGGGCTGCTCGTCCTGTCGCTGACCAGTACGTGGACCATCGCCGCGTGCTTCGCCGTCTTCGGCGCGGCCGTGCCCTGGCTGCTGTTGTCCTGGCAGGCCCGCCGGCGGTCCACGGCACTGCGCGAGCTGTGGCCGGACGCGATCGACCACGCCCGGTCGGCCATCCGCGCGGGCCTGACTCTCCCGGAGGCGCTCATCCAGCTCGGGGAGACCGGGCCGGAGGGGCTGCGCGAGCCGTTCCAGCAGTTCGCCCGGGACTACCGGGCCGGAGCCCGCTTCGTGGACGCACTGGACCGGCTCAAGGCCCGGATGGCCGACCCCGTCGCGGACCGCCTGGTGGTCTCGCTGCGCCTGACCCGCGAGGTCGGCGGCGCCGACATCGGCCGTCTGCTGCAGACCCTCTCCGAGTTCCTCCGGCAGGACGCCCGCATCCGCGCCGAGCTCGAGGCCCGGCAGTCGTGGACCGTGAACGCGGCCCGGTTGGCGGTGTGCGCCCCGTGGCTCGTGCTCCTGCTGCTGGGGACCCAGCCCGCCGCGGTCGCGGCCTACCGGTCCGCCGCCGGCGGGACCGTGCTCCTCGCCGGCATGGTGGCCTCCGTCGTCTGCTACCGCGTCATGCTCCGCATCGGCGCGCTGCCCCGGGAGAAGCGGGTGTTCGCATGACGTCCGCGCTGATCTGGGCCGCGCTCCTGGGCCTCACCCTCGGGGCGGGACTGCTCCTCATCCTGGTCACCCAGCCGGTGGGCTGGCGCCCCAGCCTCGAGCAACGGGTCGAACCGCAGCTGCGCCACCACATCCCGGCCTCCCGCCTCCTCGAGGAGGAACGTGCGGGCGCCTCACCCTGGGGAGCGTGGGGACGCATCCTCGATCCCGTGGTGCAGGCCGGAGTCGGCTGGGTCCAGCGCATCTCCCCGGGCGGGGTGGCGCTCGACCGCAAGCTGGCCGCCGCGGGGCTCGCGGTCACGTCGACGGACTTCCGTGCCCAGCAGGTCCTGAGCGGAGCCGCGGGGGCCGCCGTGGCGGCCGTCCTCGCGCTCAGCCTCACCGTCACGGGCCGCGTGCCGGTGATCACGGGGGTCGCCCTCGTGATCGCCGGCGGCATGGCCGGGTTCCTGCTCCGGGAGCAGCTGCTCTCCCTGCGGGTGCGACGGCGGCGCGAGGCCATCCTCTCCGAGTTCCCGTCCGTGGCCGAGCTGTTCGCGCTCTCGGTGGGCGCGGGGGAGAGCGCCGCCGGAGCGCTCGAACGCATCGCGGGGACGGCGCGCGGGGAGCTGGCCGGCGAGTTCCGCACCACGCTCGCCGACATGCGTGCCGGGGCGTCGCTGTCCGCGGCGCTCAAGGCCATGGGACGGCGCGTGCAGCTGGCCCCCGTCGAACGGTTCATCGGGGGCGTGCTCATCGCGCTCGACCGCGGCACGCCCCTCGCCGACGTCCTGCGCGCGCAGGCCCAGGACGTGCGTGAGATGGGTCGCCGCGAGCTCATGGAGGCCGCCGGCCGGAAGGAGATACAGATGATGGTGCCCCTCGTGTTCGGCATCCTCCCGCTCACGGTGATCTTCGCCGTCTTCCCCGGCATCTCCCTGATGCGCCTGGGGTTCTGAAGACCCACAACTGAATAGTCCATCCATCCACCCACGATCACCATCCACTCCGGCCGCACGGGCGGCCGGCCACCCGAGGAGGGGACCATGCTCCACCACCACGCCATCACCGTCCTGGCCGCCCTGCGCGCCCTCATCCACGACGACGTCCGCGACGAGCGCGGCGACGTCCCCGGCTGGGTGATGATCACCCTCATGTCCGCCGTGCTCGTGGCCGGCCTGCTGGCCCTCGCCCTGCCGGCGCTCCAGGGACTGTTCAACCAGGCCATCTCCCAGGTGTCCCAGGGCGGCTGAGCATGCCCCGGGGTGCTGCCCACGGCGCGCAGGCGCCCCGTGGCGGCCACACGGGTGTCCGCTGGCGGGACGACCGGGGCGCCGCGGTGGCCGAGTCCACCATGGTGATGACCCTGGTCGTCCTGCTCTTCGCGGCGCTGCTCCAGGCCGGCGTCGTGATCCACACGCGCAACGTGATGATCGACGCCGCCTCCGCCGGCGCCCGGTACGGGGCGCTCGCGGACCGGAGCCCCGAGGACGGCGTCCAGCGGGCTCGGGAGCTGCTCTCGGCCGGCGTGCCCGGCCAGTCCGGGGCCGACGTCGCCGCGGAGCTCACCAGCCAGGACGGGGTCCCGGTCCTGCGCGTCACGGTCTCGAGCTCGCTGCCCGGCCTGGGGTTCCTGCCGGGCCCGATCCCCGTGGAGGTGAGCGGTCATGCGTTCCGTCAATGACGTCCGCGACGAGCGGGGAGCGGCCACGGTCGAATTCCTGGGCCTCACCCTCGTCCTGTTGATCCCCGTGGTGTACCTGATGATCTACGTCTCCCAGGTCCAGGCCGCGGCGTTCGCCTCGGTCGCCGCCGCTGACCAGGCCGTCAAGGCCGTGGTCGCCGAGGCTGATCACCCCAGCGCAGGCGCCGCCCACGCCACCGTCGAGCTCACGCTGGCCGACTACGGCGTGGGCGCCGGCCAGTACGACCTGACCGTCGGCTGCGATCAGGGCGGCTGTGGCACGCTCGAACCGGGCGAGGTCGTCGCCGTGCGGGTGGACG
Source organism: Micrococcus sp. KRD012 (assembly GCF_017168555.1). Classification (NCBI taxonomy): domain Bacteria; kingdom Bacillati; phylum Actinomycetota; class Actinomycetes; order Micrococcales; family Micrococcaceae; genus Micrococcus; species Micrococcus sp. KRD012. The sequence goes on along the minus strand of NZ_JABFBB010000003.1, from coordinate 347,359 downwards.
TGGGGGTGCCCGTCCCTCTCACGCCGGCAGCGTGGTCGCTGACCCCCGTGACGGTGGGTTCCGACGCCCGGCAGACTGTGCCGAGGTTCTGATGCGCCGCCGCCTCACCGCTCGCCTGGGTCACGACGACGGGCAGACCACCGTCCTCACCGTCGGCCTGTGCGCCGTGCTCGTGGCCCTCATGCTGGTCATGCTCGCGGTCACCACCGTGCAGTTGCAGCACCGCCGCCTGCAGTCGCTCGCGGACTCGGCTGCCATCGCCGGGGCAGAGGAGCTCGGCTTCCGGCTGGGGGAGGACCCGGGCGTCGTGCTCGCCGACGACGACGTCGCCGCCTCCGCCAGCGCACACCTCGCGGCCGTCGGTGCCCAGGAGGCCGTGCCCGGGCTCGGCGGGATGAACGCCCGCGTGGCCGACGACGGCACCACCGTCGTCGTCACCCTCGACGCCCGGGCCGATCTGTTCGCCATGACCGGCCCGTTCGCGGGGACACTGCCCCTGTCGGTCCCCCTCGAGGCGACGGGCAGCAGTCGCACTAGCCTGGCCCGGTGATCCGCTTCCTCCACGGCATCGGTGGCCGGCCCGCCCACTTCGAGCCCCTTGCTGACGCCCTCGGCGCCGTGGCCGACCTCGCCGCCTCGCCCGCCCTGCCCGGCCACCCGGGCACGGACGCCGGCGGTCAGGGCCGCCCCCGGGCCGCACGGCCGGCGACCGATGCGGACCCCGTCCTCGACGCCGCCCGCACCTGGGCGGCGCAGGCCGGCCCCGTGCCGGGGCTGCTGATCGGCCACAGCACGGGCGGGGTCATCGCGCTGCGCGCCGTCGCCGACGGGCTGGTGCGGCCCCGCGCCCTCGTGGTCATCTACTCGAACGTCCCGGTGACGGACACCGCCCTGGCCGCCCGGGCGGCCAAGGCCCGCCTCGCCGCCCGCCCGGACTGGCGGAGCGTGCTCCGCGCCTCGCTCGCGCGGGACCTCCTCGTCCCGGAGCCGTGGCGCGAGCGGATCCTGACCGACCTGGACGCCACGCCGGACCATCCGATGCGCGAGCTCTGGGCCGCCGTCCTCGCCGCGGACACCCGTGCCCTCTGGGCCGGCATCACCGTCCCGACGCTATACGTGCGCAGCACCCGGGACGTCCACCAACGGGACCTGGACGCGGTCACGCAGCACGCCACCGTCGTCGATGTCAGCACGGGCCACTGGCCGCACGTCACGGAGCCCGAGGCCGTCGCGGCGGCGATCCGCCGCTGGCACGCGACCGTGGCCACCCAGGCTTCCCACCGCTGACCGCGCGCCCGCCGCCGACCGATCATGTGTGCCCCTCCGAAGCGGGCAACGCGTCGAGACGTCCCGCGCGCCGTACACTGATCTGACCGCATCCGGTGTGACGCACGTCTCGAGTGGTCAGTCCGGCGGAAGCCCGTCCTCCCCGCCTGAAAGCCCCGCATGAACCGCTCCATCCTCGGCACGCGCCTCGGCGCCTCCGTCCTCGTCGTCGCCGCCCTGGTCTCCGCGGCCCCGGCCGCCCCGGCGGTCACCTCCACCTCCGGGACGACGACCACCACCGCGACCACAGGGCTCGCGCCGGGCACCTACCTGGCCCAGTCTGGGGACACGTGGGCGTACATCGCCCCACGCGTGGGCGTCGAACTCGCGGACCTGCTCCGTGCCAACGGCGCCACGACCAGCACCGCGATCCGCGCCGGCCAACCCCTCGTCCTTCCGGCCGTTTCGAAGCACCTGCCGGCCACCTCGCGCACCGGCACCCCCTACTCCGGGCCGATGGCCCCCTCCTCGGCCGGTCGCCGGGTGACCGTGATCGGCGACTCCATCGCCCTCGGCGCGGCGTCCCTGATGAACCTCGAAATGCCGGGCCTGACCATCGACGCCCGCGAGGGCCGCACCTTCGCCCAGGGCCTGACACGCCTGGCCGAGCTCAAGCAGGCCGGCCGCCTCGGTGACGTCGTCGTGCTCGGCCTCGGCGTGAACGACGGCGGTGCCACGGCCACCCAGGTCCGCCAGGCGATGAACCTCGTCGGGACCGGACGCACACTCGTGCTGGTCACGGCCTCCGGCCCGGTCGCCTGGGAGACGTCCACCAACACGGCGATGCGCAACCTCGCCGCCACCTACCCCAGCCGCGTGGTGGTGGCGGACTGGAAGCGAGCCTCGGCCTACGTGACGGACTTCCGCGAGGACCGCATCCACCCCCGCGGGCAGGGTGCGAGCGTTTACGCGCGTCTGGTCCGCCTCGCCGTGGACACCGCGCCGGTGCTGCGGTCCACGACACCCCGGACCGTCACGGTCCAGGCCGGCGACACCCTGAGCCTCATCGCCATCCGCTACGGGGTTACCGGCGGCTGGCAGGCGCTGGCCACCCTCAACAAGATCTCCGACCCGTACGTGATCCGCATCGGCCAGACCCTGCTGCTGCCCACCACCTCCACCACGACGACGCCGGCCACCTACACCGTGCTCCCCGGCCAGGGCTGGTACGCGGTGTCCCGCGCCACGGGCGTCCCGGTCGCCCAGCTGCTCAGCCTGAACGGCGCCACGTTGACCACCGAGATCCACCCGGGCCAGCGGCTGCGCCTCCGCTGACCAGACGGGGACGGTGGGCCGGCGGCCCTCCGGCGACCCACCTTCCCGAACCCCACCTGCTCCCCACCGCACCGCTGTTCCTGGACGTCGCGCGGGTCTCGGCCCGGGAGGACTCGTCGTCACCGGCCGCGACCGGCGTCCACCCCACGCGGTAGGCTGGCCGAATCATGGCTGACACTGACTTCTCCGCGGAGATCGACTCCCTGCGCCACACCCTGGCCTCCATCGAGCAGGTCTCGGACCTCGACCGCATCAAGGCGGACATCGCCGAACTGGAGCAGCAGGCCTCCGCACCGGACCTCTGGGACGACCCGGAGGAGGCCCAGAAGGTCACCTCCAAGCTCTCCCACCGTCAGACTGACCTCAAGCGCATCACCTCCCTGGAGAGCCGCATCGAGGACCTGGAGACCATGGTCGAGCTCGCCGCGGAGGAGGACGAGCCCTCCCTCCTCGACGACGCGAACCAGGAGCTGACCTCCATCCGCAAGGCCCTGGAGGAACTCGAGGTCGTCACGCTGCTCAGCGGTGAGTACGACCAGCGCGACGCCGTCGTGACCATCCGCGCGGGCGCCGGCGGCGTGGACGCGGCCGACTTCGCCGAGACCCTCATGCGCATGTACCTGCGCTGGGCCGAGCAGCGCGGCTGGTCCACCAAGGTCATGGACACCTCCTACGCGGAGGAGGCCGGCCTGAAGTCCGTCACCTTCGAGGTCAACGCGCCCTTCGCGTTCGGCACCCTCTCCGTGGAGGCCGGCACGCACCGCCTCGTGCGCATCAGCCCCTTCGACAACCAGGGCCGCCGCCAGACGTCCTTCGCGGCGGTCGAGGTGGTGCCGCTGATCGAATCGGACGACTCCATCGAGATCCCCGAGTCCGACATCAAGGTGGACGTGTTCCGCTCCTCGGGCCCCGGCGGCCAGTCCGTGAACACCACGGACTCCGCCGTCCGCATGACGCACCTGCCCACCGGCATCGTCGTGTCCATGCAGAACGAGAAGTCGCAGATCCAGAACCGTGCCGCCGCCCTGCGCGTGCTCCAGTCCCGTCTGCTGCTGCTGCGCAAGGCCGAGGAGGACGCGAAGAAGAAGGAGATGGCCGGCGACGTCAAGGCGTCCTGGGGCGATCAGATGCGCTCCTACGTGCTGAACCCGTACCAGATGGTCAAGGACCTGCGCACAGGCCACGAAGAGGGCAACCCCTCCTCCGTGTTCGACGGCCACATCGACGATTTCGTGGATGCCGGGATCCGCTGGCGCGCCGAGCAGGTCAAGGCCGCCCAGGAGGACTGAGTCCCGCGGCGCGGCCCCGCCGCCCGGGCCACCACGACGCCGGCCCGCACCTCCGCAGTGAGGCGCGGGCCGGCGTCGTCGTTCAAGCCCCCGCAGGGGCCTCGGGCCTGGCCCGGGAGACCGGCCCGGTGGGATGCTCGAAGCACCGGGCAGGCGCCCCCGCGCTCCGGTCCGGCACCAGACTCCATCCCCACCCAGGAGGTCGACCAGCATGACCATGCGCGCCGCCCGTTGGCACGGCAAGAAGGACATCCGCATCGAGGAGATCGACTCGCCCACGGCCGGTCCGGGGCAGGTCCTCGTGGACGTCGCGTGGTGCGGCATCTGCGGCACGGACCTGCACGAGTACCTCGAGGGCCCGATCTTCATCCCGCCGGCCGGACACCCGCACCCGATCTCCGGTGACGACGCCCCCGTCACGCTCGGCCACGAGATGTCTGGCACCGTCGCCGCCCTGGGCGAGGGCGTCACGGACCTCGAGGTCGGCCAGAAGGTCGTCGTGGAGCCGTACATCGTGCGCGAGGAGGACCGGGACCGACCGGACTACAACCTCGCGCCGGACATGAACTTCATCGGCCTGGGCGGCGACGGCGGCGGACTGGCCGAGCAGATCGCGGTGCAGCGCCGCTGGGTCCACCCGGTGGCCGACTCCGTGCCCCTCGACCAGGCCGCGCTCATCGAGCCGCTCTCCGTGGCCCACCACGCGTGGGTGCGGGCCGGCCCTCCGACGTCGGGCGTGGCGCTGATCGGCGGCGCCGGCCCCATCGGCGCGCTCACCGCGGCCGTGCTCAAGGGCAAGGGCCTGACGGTGTACGTCTCCGAGCTCTCCGAGCTGCGCCGCCGGAAGGTGCTCGAGGCCGGCGTGGTAGACGAGGCATTCGACCCCCGCGAGGTGGACGTGCCCGCGAAGATCCGCGAGCTGCACGACGGCCAGGGCGCGGACGTGGGCTTCGAGTGCACCTCGGTGGACGTGGTGCTGGACATGCTGCTGGACGCGGTGCGTCCCGGCGGGGTGATCGTCAACGAGTCCATCTGGGGCCACGAGCCCGCCGTGGCCCTGCACAAGCTGGTGATGAAGGAGATCGACCTGCGCGGCACCATCGCGTACGCGAACGACCACGCGGACACCATCCGCATGGTCGAGGACGGCGCCGTGGACCTCGCGCCGTTCATCACCGGCAAGATCGGCCTCGACGACCTGGTCGACCAGGGCTTCGAGACCCTCATCCACCACAACGAGACGGCCGTGAAGATCCTCGTCTCGCCCACCGGCCAGGGCCTCTGAGGCTCCGGCCCGATCCCCGGACGTCCCGACGACGGCCCGCACCCGCGCGCTGCGGGTGCGGGCCGTCGTGGTCCCTGTGCCGCGGCGCGCCGTCACAGACGCGTCGCTCCCTGGCGCGCCTGTGACCGGGGTCATAGACTGCATTTGAGTGAATCGTGATGAACCGAGTTGAACGTCCCAGGAGGACCGCATGACCGCCGAGCTGCCCCAGCCTCAGCCCACCGATGCCGTGATCGTGGGCGGTGCCCGCACGCCCTTCACCCGGCTGCTCTCGCAGCAGGCCGACCTGCGCGCCGTGGACCTGGGCGCCCACGCGATCACGCACGCGCTCGAGCGCGCCGGCGTGGCCCCCGAGGACGTGGACATGGTCTACATGGGCCAGGTCGTGCAGGCTGGCGCGGGCCAGAACCCGGCCCGCCAGTCCGCGCTCGCCGCGGGCATCCCGTTGAACGTCCCGGCCATGACGATCAACAAGGTGTGCCTGTCCGGCCTCACCGCCGTGATCGACGCCGCCCGTCTCATCCGCCTCGGCGAGGCGGACGTGGTGGTGGCCGGCGGTCAGGAGTCCATGACCAACGCCCCGCACCTGCTGCCCGGCGCGCGCAAGGGCTTCAAGTACGGCCCGGCCACCATGCTCGACGCCGTCGCGTGGGACGGCCTCACCGACTCCCTGAGCCACGAGGCCATGGGCGAGCTGACCGAGTCCGGCAACGGCGAGCGGAACATCGCCCGCGCCGAGCAGGACGAGGTCGCCGCGGCCTCGCACCAGCGGGCCGCCCGGGCCCAGTCCGAGGGCGTCTTCGAGGGCGAGATCGCCCCGGTGGAGATCCCGCAGCGCAAGGGCGACCCGCTGGTCGTCTCCCAGGACGAAGGGGTCCGCCCGGACACGACCGCCGAGTCGCTGGGCGCCCTGCGCCCGGCGTTCGCGAAGGACGGCACCATCACGGCCGGCAACTCCTCGCCCCTGTCCGACGGCGCCGCCGCCCTCGTGGTGACCTCGCGGGCCTTCGCCGAGGAGAAGGGCCTGACGATCCTCGCCACGGTGGGCGCACCCGGCCAGACCGCCGGCCCGGACAGCTCGCAGCTGCACTCGCAGCCTTCGGACGCGATCGCCGCGGCGGTGCGGAAGCAGGGCTGGGACGTGGCCGACCTTGACTTCATCGAGATCAACGAGGCGTTCGGCGCGGTGGCCGTGCAGTCCCTGCGCGACCTCGGCTACCCGCACGAGAAGACCAACATCCACGGCGGCGCCATCGCCCTGGGCCACCCGATCGGCGCCTCCGGCGCCCGGCTGGCCCTGCACGCCGCCCTCGAGCTCGACCGGCGCGACGGCGGCCGCGCGGCCGTCTCGCTCTGCGGCGGCGGCGGCCAGGGCGAGGCCCTGATCCTCTTCCGCTGACAGACCGCCCCTGACAGAAAGGACCCCGGACATGGCTCTCGACAAGACCGTGGCCACGCCCGCCGAGGCGGTGGCGGACGTGCCGGACGGCGCGTCCCTGGCCGTCGGCGGCTTCGGGCTCTCCGGCAACCCCGTGCAGCTCATCGAGGCCCTGCTCGAGCAGGGCGCCACGGACCTGTCCGTCGTCTCCAACAACTGCGGCGTGGACGGCTGGGGCCTGGGCATCCTGCTCGGCGCGCGCCGGCTGCGGAAGATGACCTCCTCCTATGTGGGGGAGAACAAGGAGTTCGCCCGCCAGTACCTCAAGGGCGAGCTCGAGGTGGAGCTCGTCCCGCAGGGCACCCTCGCGGAGAAGCTCCGCGCCGGCGGCGCCGGCATCCCGGCGTTCTACACCCGCTCCGGCGTCGGCACCCAGGTGGCCGAAGGCGGCCTGCCCATGCGCTACGACGCGGACGGCACCGTGGTGAAGTCCTCGCAGGCCAAGCCCACGGACACGTTCGTGCTCGGCGAGGGCTACCTCAGCCAGACCCCGGACGAGCCCGAGACCTATGTGCTCGAACGCTCCATCGTCACCGACTTCTCCCTCGTGCACGCGTGGAAGGGCGACCGCCACGGCAACCTCGTGTTCCGCAAGGCCACCCGCCAGTTCGGCCCGCCCGCGGCCATGGCCGGCCGCGTGTGCATCGCGCAGGTGGAGGAGCTCGTCGAGCCCGGCGAGATCGACCCGGATGACGTGCACCTGCCCGGTGTCTTCGTGCACCGGATCGTGGAGGTCGGCACGGACATCGAGAAGCGGATCGAGAAGCGCACCGTGCGCGCGTCGGGGGAGGGGCGGGCATGAGCGAGCAGACCACCGGGCGTCCCCAGGGCCTGAGCCGCGACCAGATGGCGGCCCGCGCCGCGCAGGAGCTGCCGGACGGCGCCTACGTCAACCTCGGCATCGGCATGCCCACGCTGATCCCCAACCACATCCCCGCCGGGCGGTCCGTGGTGCTGCAGTCCGAGAACGGCATCCTCGGCACGGGCCCGTACCCCACGGAGGACGCCGTGGACCCGGACCTGATCAACGCGGGCAAGGAGACCGTCACCGTGAACCCGGGGGCGTCCTTCTTCGACTCCGCGCTGAGCTTCGGCATGATCCGCGGCGGCAAGATCGACGTCGCCGTCCTGGGCGGCATGGAGGTCTCCGCCGCGGGCGACCTGGCCAACTGGATGGTGCCCGGCAAGATGGTCAAGGGCATGGGCGGTGCGATGGACCTCGTCCACGGCGCCGGCCGCGTGATCGTCATGATGGACCACGTGTCCAAGGACGGCACCCCCAAGATCGTCGACCAGTGCACCCTGCCGCTGACCGGCCGCGCCGTCGTCGACCGCATCATCACGGACCTGGCCGTGATCGACGTCGTCGGCACCCCGGAACAGCCCCGCCTGGCGCTCGTGGAGACCGCGCCCGGCATCACCGAGGAGCAGGTCCGCGCGCTCACCGGCGCGCCGCTGGACTGAGCCGACGACGCCGCCCCGCGGCCCCGGCGCACCGCCTCGGCGGGCATCGGGCCGGCACGGGATAGACTGGACGGCCGCGCCCTGATCGGGGCGCGGCCGTCGCCGTGGACGCTGGAAGGACGTGAGGCCATGGGCAAGAACAGCAAGGGCAAGGCCGCCAAGCAGCCGGCCCCCGGCGAGCGCCAGGTGATCGCCAACAACAAGAAGGCGCGCCACGACTACACCATCCTCGACACGTACGAGGCCGGCATGGTGCTCACCGGCACCGAGGTGAAGTCGCTGCGCGAGGGCAAGGCCTCGCTCGTGGACGGCTTCGCGGTCTTCTACCGGGACGAGCTGTGGCTCGAGCAGGTCTACATCCCGGAGTACCTCAACGGCTCGTGGACCAACCACGCCGCCCGCCGCCGCCGCAAGCTGCTGCTGCACCGCGCCGAGCTGACGAAGATCTCCCGCCAGATCCAGGATCCGGGCCTGACCATCGTGCCGCTGTCCCTGTACTTCCTGAACGGGCGCGTGAAGGTGGAGATCGGCGTCGCGCGCGGCAACCGCGAATACGACAAGCGGCACAAGCTGCGCGAGCAGCAGGACAACCGCGAGGCCCAGCGGGCCATGCGGATGCGCAACCGGCGCGCCGGCGTGGCCTGAGCGCGGTGGACCCCTTGGGAATGCCTCGGGGGCGTGCTACGTTGTATCTCTCGCAGGGCCGGTTTCAGGACCGGCGGGCCTCGCGCCCTCCGCCTGCAGTGGTGATTGACAACCTCATAGAGGAGTCGCCCCCATGGGGCCGATCGGTTTCGACGGTGTGTGTCGCGTCGGGAGAAGCGGGCCGAGGATGCAGAGTCATCTCGTCAAACGCTCTCTGCAAACCAATAAGTGCCGAATCCAAGCGCACTGACTTCGCTCTCGCTGCCTGATCAGTGATCGAGTCCGTCACCCCGAGGTCGCTGTCGCCTCGGATCGTGGCGTCAGCTAGATAGCCACTGGGCGTCACCCTCGCCGGGGGTCGTGACGCCGACATCAATCCGGCTGGGTCCGGGTTGGCCGCCCGTCTGCGGGACGGCCAGGACCGAGCAACACCCACAGCAGACTGCGCCCGGAGAAGACCTGGCAACACCTCATCGGACGCGGGTTCAATTCCCGCCGGCTCCACTCACCACCACGGGAAGGCCCCGGAATCACCCCGATTCCGGGGCCTTCGTCGTGTCCATGCCGGTGTGCGGCGGCCCGCCCCTCAGCCGGCCAGGACGGCGTGCAGGCCCAGGCCGGCGCCCCAGCCGACGACGACGGCCACCAGCCCCAGCCCCAGATGCGCGGTCCACAGGCGGGCGGCTGTGCCCCATCGACGGGCGAGCGCGGCGTCAGCCGCCTCAGCGGCCACGGTGGACCACGTCCCCAGGGCGAGGCAGAACCCGGACACCACGGCGGACACCGCCGCGACGAGCACGAGCCCCTGCCCGTCGCCCCAGCTCTCGGAGGCGTACACCAGCTCCGGCACGGCCAGGCCGACGGTGACGCCGAGGAGCAGGGCCGCCGTCGTGTTGGCGGTGAGCAGACCCCGGGGGCCGAGCCGGTCGGTCAGGCGCCGGCGCACCAGGGCGCCGAGCGCCCCGCCCGCCGCGAGGCAGGCCAGGAGGGCCACCTGGAGGAGAGCGAAGACCTCGTATCCCGCGCCGCTCATGCGTCCTCCGCCGAACGATCCGTCCCGACCGCGCGCGACCCCGGGGCGCCACCGGCGCGCAGGCCGAGCACGGCCGCCGCCGTCGAGAGTGCAGCCATCAGCGCGAGCACCAGCAGCACCGCTACCGCCGCGGCGAGGACGCCACCCGCCCCGGACGCCGCGGCGCCCAGCCGCACCGGCCACAGCACCAGGGCGACGGCGCTGGAGATGGTGGTGAACGCACCGAGGAAGCCGGTTCCCAGCCCCGCCACCAGGCGTGGACGCCAGTCCGGCCCGCGGCGTCGCGAGGCCGCCCACAGCAGGCCGAGCAGGAACGAGCCGAGCACGTTCACCACGAACAGCGGCAGGGCCTGGACCAGCACGTCGACCGCCCCGAACGCGGCGCCGAACGTGCCGCGGAAGTTGGGCGCCCCGGCCAGCGCGGTCACCGCGTTCATCACCCCCGCACCGCACAGCACGCCCGCGGCACCGCCGAGGGCCACCGCACCCGCAGTGCCGGGCCGGCGATCTGTCCCGCGCCCGCCCCTCCGGTCGGCCGTCGTCTCCCCCCGCACTGCTATCAGGCGCCGCCCTCGGTCTCGTCACCCGCGCGGAGGCGGGCGAGGACGTCGTCGTGGAGCAGGCCGTTCGTGGCCAGCGCGTGCCCGCCGAACGGGCCGTCCTCGCCGTCCAGCGAGGTGAAGCGGCCGCCGGCCTCGCGCACGATCGGCACCAGAGCGGCCATGTCATGCAGCTCGAGCTCGGGCTCGGCCGCGATGTCCACGGCGCCCTCGGCGACGAGCATGTAGGACCAGAAGTCGCCGAAGCCGCGCACGCGCCACACGTCCGAGGTGAGCTGCAGGAACGCGCGGATCGAGCCGCGTTCGCGCCAGCCCTCGATCGAGGAGAAGGACAGCGACGCGTCCTCGACCCGGTCCACGCCGGACACGGTGATCCGCTGAGCACGCGTGAGCGAGGTGCCCGCGAAGGCGCCCTGGCCGGCCGCGGCCCACCAGCGACGGTGCAGGGCGGGGGCGGAGACGACGCCGACGACGGGCTCGCCGTCGATCAGCAGCGCGATGAGGGTGGCCCACACGGGCACGCCGCGCACGAAGTTCTTGGTGCCGTCGATGGGGTCGACCACCCACTGCCGGCCGGAGCGGCTCAGAGATCCGCCGAACTCCTCACCCACGATGCCGTCGCGCGCCCGGGCACGGGACAGGGTCGAGCGGATGGACTCCTCGGCGGCGCGGTCCGCATCCGTGACAGGGGTGAGATCCGGCTTGGTGCTGACCTCGAGGTCCTGGGCCTTGAACCGGGACATCGTGATCGAGTCCACGTTGTCCGCCAGCATGTGGGCCAGCCGCAGGTCCTCCGTGAGGTCGCGGCCGCGGGTCGCAGGGTTCTCAGGTCGCTCCATGCCGCCCACGCTATACCGCGCGGGCCGCCTCAGTCCTCGGACGACGCCGCGTCCTCCGCCCCCGAGGGGGCCAGCCGGTTGCCGAGCAGACGCCGCAGCGAGGCCAGGCGTGCCGCTCCCGAGGGGCCGGCGTGGCCCGCGGCCACCCATGCGTCCAGGCCGCAGCCGGGGGAGTCGGCGGTGTGGGTGCAGCCGCGCGGGCAGTCCGCCAGCCCGCCGGCGAGGTCGTCGAACGCCTCCACCACGCGGTCCGGCTCGACCCAGCCCAGCCCGAAGGACCGGATGCCGGGGGTGTCCACCACCCAGGTGTCCGGCAGGGGGGCGCCGTCGTCGCCCGTCAGCGGCAGTGCGAGCGCGGACGAGGAGGTGTGCCGGCCCCGGCCGGTGACGGCGTTGACGTGGCCGGTGGCCCGTTCCGCGCCGGTGAGCGCGTTCAGCAGCGTGGACTTGCCGACGCCGGAGGGCCCCACGAACGCGCTGGTGTGCCCGATCAGCCGCTCGGCCACCCGGGCCACGAGCGAGGCGTCCAGGGCGGTGTCCCCGGTCTCGGCCTCGAAGGTCGCCGCACCGGAGGTCATCACCTCCAGGTCCAGGGCCTCGTAGTGCGCCACCAGCTCGGCCGGATCACGCAGGTCGGTCTTCGTGATGAGGAGCACCGGGTGGATGCCCGCGTCGTAGCAGGCGACGAGGGCGCGGTCGATGAAGCCGGTCCGGGGCTCCGGATTGGCCGCGGCCACCATGATCACCAGCAGGTCGGCGTTGGCCACCACCACCCGCTCGACCTCGTCCGAGTCGTCCGCCGACCGGCGCAGGACCGTGCTGCGCTCCTCGACACGGACGATGCGTGCGAGCGTGCCCTCGTCCCCGGAGAGGTCCCCGACGACGGCCACCCGGTCGCCCGTGGCGATCGGCGTGCGGCGCAGCTCGCGGGCGCGCATCGCCGTGATCCGCTCGTCCAGGCGATCCGGCAGCACCACGGCGTACCGGCCGCGGTCCACCGTGGTGACCATGCCGACCTGCGCATCCTCGTGCTTGGGCCGCTCCTTGGTGCGCGGGCGGGTGCCGCGTTTGGACGGGCGCACCCGGACATCGGACTCGTCCCACGCGGAGGGATCGAGGCGCCGGGCCATCAGCGGGCCTCCTCGGCCGCATCGCCGGGTGCCACGAGCGCGGTCCACAGTGCGGGGAAGTCCGGCATCGTCTTCGCGGTGGTCGCCACGTCCACGATGCCGGTCCCCGGCACGCGCAGGCCGACGACGGCGGCGAAGGTCGCCATCCGGTGGTCGTGGTAGGTCTCGAGGGCGGCGGGCGACAGCGGCCCCGACGCGTCCGTCCCCGGGAAGCCGAGCGACGTCTCGTCCTCGTCCACGGTGATCCCCAGGCGGGCGGCCTCGGCGGTGAGCGCGGCGAGCCGGTCCGTCTCATGGCCCCGCAGATGGCCGATCCCCGTCAGGCGGGTGGGCCCGGAGGCCAGCAGGGCGAGCGCGGCCGCGGTGGGGGCGAGCTCGGCCGTGTCCGCGATCTCACCGGCGCCGGTGATGCGGGGCGTGCCGTCGTCGTGGACCGCCCCGGTCACCGTGAGGCGGCCGCGGGAGCGATCCATGCGGTCGACCGTGAGGGCCACGCTCGCCCCGAACTGCGGCAGGATCCGCCGCCAGCGGTCGCCGATCTGCGTCGTGCGGGTCGGCCAGTCCGGCACCGTCACGGAGCCGCCCGTCGCCACGGCGGCGGCCAGGAAGGGGCCCGCGTTGGACAGGTCCGGCTCGACGGTCGCCTCGTGTGCCGGGACGCGCCCCGGGGCCACGGTCCACGCCCCGGGAGACGTCTCGGCGACGTCCACCTCGAGCGCGCGCAGCACCCCGACGGTCATCGCGACGTGCTCCGGACTCGGCACGGTCTGCCCGGTGTGCCGCAGCCGGAGGCCGCGCGGCATCCCCGCGGCCGCCAGCAGCGCGGCGGACAGGAACTGGGAGGAGCCGGAGGCGTCGACCGCGACCTCCGGCACGTCGCCGTCGGGGGCCACCGTGGCCGCGTCCGCGCGGGTCGTCATCGTGAAGGGCAGGCGACCGGGCTCGCCCTCCTCGTTGACGGCCACCCCGAGCTGGCGCAGCGCGTCCAGGACCGGGGCCATCGGGCGCAGGCGCGCGCCGGCGTCGCCGTCGAAGCGGACCCGGCCGGGCCGCAGCGCGGCGACGAACGGGACGAAGCGCATGACCGTCCCCGCCAGTCCGCAGTCCACGGCGACATCCCCGGCCAGCGGCTCGCCGACCGGCATCGGATGCACCCGCAGTCCGCCGTCGGACAGGGGCTCGAACCGGGCCCCGAGCGCTGTGAGCGCCGTGCGCATCAATGCCGTGTCCCGCGACTCGAGGACGCCGTGCAGGACGCACGGACCGTCGGCGAGCGCGGCGAGCACGAGATGCCGGTTCGTCAGCGACTTCGATCCCGGCAGCCGCACCTCTCCGCGCACCGGGCCGCGCGCCACGGGCGCGGGCCAGGTCTCGGCGGCGTCGGGACGGGGGGCGGGGGAGTGCGCGGCGGCACGCGTGGGGCGGGTCACCGGACCAGCCTATCCGGCGGCTGTCGGCCGGGGTCGGCCTGTCGCGGGGGAATACCTGGAACGCTCCTGGCGCTCCACTGGACGACCCCGTACCCGTGTCGGCGCACCGGTCCCGCTCGCCGCGGACCGCAGCCGGAGAGGAGCCCCGCATGAGCGCCGCCCTGCTGACGCATCCCTCCCGGACCGTAGACTGGCCCGCGATGAGCACTGACAACAGCCGGCCGGAATTCGCCCGGCCCGAGGACGCCCCCGAGCACGACCGCGCCGACATCGACGTCGCCGCCGAGTCCGAACAGCAGCGCCGTGCCCGGTTCGAGCGTGACGCCCTCGAGTTCGTGGACCAGTTGTACTCCGCTGCGCTGCGCATGACGCGCAACCCGCAGGACGCCGAGGACCTGGTCCAGGAGGCGTACACGAAGGCCTACTCCTCGTTCCACCAGTACCGGCCCGGCACCAACCTCAAGGCCTGGCTCTACCGGATCCTCACGAACACGTACATCAACCTCTACCGCAAGCGGCAGCGCCAGCCCCTCGAGGCGGACAACCCTGAGGTGGAGGACTGGCAGATGGCCCGGGCCGCCGAGCACACCTCCGGTGGCCTGCGCTCGGCCGAGACGGAGGCCCTCGACCGGCTGCCCGACTCCCAGGTGAAGGACGCCCTGCAGGCGATCCCGGAGGAGTTCCGGCTCGCCGTCTACTTCGCGGACGTGGAGGGCTTCGCCTACAAGGAGATCGCCGAGATCCTCGACGTGCCGATCGGCACCGTCATGTCGCGGCTGCACCGCGGCCGCAAGCAGCTGCGCGAGCGCCTCGCGGACTACGCGGCCGCGCGCGGCATCAAGGCCCAGCCGAAGAAGAAGACCGGGCGCGGCGGCACGAAGCAGACCGAGACGAGCACGAAGGAGGCCACGCGATGACCGCGGACCAGCACGGCCATGAGTGCCGCGACGCCCAGGACGCCTCCCTGGAGCGGCTGTACCAGTACCTGGACGGCGCCCTGACGCCCGAGGACATCGAGCAGGTGCGCGCCCACGTGGCGGAGTGTCCGGACTGCCGGCACCAGAAGGAGCTCGAAGAGCTCATCCGCTCGGCGGTGCGTCGGAGCTGCCAGGAGAAGGCGCCCGCGCAGCTGCGGGCCACCATCATGACCCGCATCACCCAGATCTCGACGACGACCGTCACCTGGGGCTGACACCGCGACATGCGGACCCGTGGGCACCCGATCGGGCGCCCCGACGATGACGAAGGGCCGTCCCCTGAGGGGACGGCCCTTCGTGGTCTGCGGTCGCCGGGTGGCACCCGGCCGGTCCGCGACGCCGATCAGCGGATCAGGCGTTGGGACGCTTGCCGTGGTTGGCGCCGTTCCTGCGGCGGTCGCGACGCTTGCGTGCACGCTTGCTCATGACGTCTCCCTTCAACGAGTCGGTCGGTGGTCCATTCTGTCACATCAGGCCGTGGGCTCAGGCAGACCGAGCCACTGGTACCAGCCCCGGTGCAGCACGAGCCACGCGATGAGCCCGTGGCCCGCCTGGCCCGGCCGGCCCTGGCCGGAGGCGAGGTCCGCGCGCCACTGCTCGTGTCCCACCAGCGGGGTGAACGTGTCCACGTACACGTGGTTGCGCCGGTCGGCCACATCCAGGTAGGCGGCGTTGAGCTCGGCGAGCCGGGCGTTGCGCTGCTCGTCCAGGGTGGGCGTGGGGCCCACCACGAGCACCGGGATGTTCCGCTGCGAGGCGGTGTCCAGGACGTTGGCCAGGTTCAGCCGCGAGCGGGCGGTCGAGGTGGCCTCCAGGTCCAGGTCCGCGTCGGACAGGGCCACGACGAGGCGGTTCTCCGTCTCCTCGGAGAAGCGCCGCGAGGCCTCGCCCCACCAGCGCTCGTTGAGGTCCTCGGTGGTCTCGTGCGGCACGGCCAGCACGTAGTTCTCCAGCTCCACGTCGGGGGCCTGGGTGCGGGCGAGCACGCGGCCCCACCAGCCGATGGCGCGGGCGTCGCCCGCACCGGCCAGCAGCTGGTCGCCGACGGCGGCGATCCGGATCCGGCGGTTGTGCACAGTGTGTCCTTTCGTCGGCCGATCCGGCGCCGCCGCCGCACCGGAGGGTGCGGCGGCGGCGCAGGGTCGGTCCGGGTCAGCGGCCGAAGGCGGCGTCCAGCAGCGTGCTGAGCTCCTGGTCGTGGCGGCCCTTGGTGCCCGCGGAGGTCGCGGCCGAGGCCGGGCGGGACACGAGGGTCACGGGGCCGTCGAGCTGCGGCACGAGGTTCAGTGCCATGAACGGCCACGGGCCCTGGTTCGCGGGCTCGTCCTGCACCCAGGTGACGTCGGCGACCGGGTAGGCGCGGAGCGCCTTGCGGATCTCGTCGAGCGGCAGCGGGTAGAGCTGCTCCACCCGCACGATCGCGGTGGACGTGTCACCGGACTTCTCGCGGCGGGCGAGCAGGTCGTAGTACAGCCGGCCGGAGACCAGCACCACGCGCGTGACGTCCTTGGCGTCCACCCCGGCGTCCGGGATGACCGGCTGGAAGCCGCCCTCGGTGAAGTCCTCCACCGAGTTCGCGGCGGCCTTGAGGCGCAGCAGCTGCTTCGGGGTGAACACGATGAGGGGCCGACGCGGGCGGGCGTAGGCGTGCTCGCGCAGCAGGTGGAAGTGGTTCGCGCCCGTGGAGGGGTTGACCACGCGCATGTTGTCCTCGGCGCACATCTGCAGGAAGCGCTCGATGCGGGCGGAGGAGTGGTCCGGCCCCTGTCCCTCGTAGCCGTGGGGGAGGAGCAGGACCACGGACGAGGTCTGCGACCACTTCTGATCGGCCGAGGAGATGAACTCGTCGATGATCGTCTGCGCGCCGTTCACGAAGTCGCCGAACTGGGCCTCCCACAGCACGAGGGCGTCGGAGCGCTCCACGGAGTAGCCGTACTCGAAGCCGAGGGCGGCGTACTCGGACAGCAGCGAGTTGTAGACCCAGAACTTCGCCTGGTCCTCGGAGAGGTGCCTCAGCGGCGCCCACGTGTCGCCGGTGATCCGGTCGTGGAACACCGAGTGGCGCTGCGTGAAGGTGCCGCGCTGGGAGTCCTGGCCCGCCAGACGGACCGGCACGCCCTCCATGAGCAGCGAGCCGAAGGCCGCCAGCTCGGCGAAGCCCCAGTCGATGCCGCCGTCGACGGCCATCTTGGCGCGGCGCTCGAGCAGGGCCGCGAGCTTGGGGTGGACCGTAAAGCCCTCGGGCACGTCGATGTGCGCCTGCCCGATGGCCCGCAGCGTCTCGGCCGAGATGGCCGTGGACGCCGGCGCCTCCGGGGCCGCGTCCCGGTCCTCGGCCGGGCGGAGGCCCTCCCCGCCGGAGGCGGGCGCGTCCTCGTGGGTCTCCGCGAAGACCCGCTCCAGCTGCTGCTGGTAGTCCTTCAGGGCGCTGTCCGCCTCCTCCTGCGTGATGTCGCCGCGGCCCACGAGGGACTCGACGTACAGCTTGCGGGTGGAGCGCTTCTGCTCGATGAGGTTGTACATGCGCGGCTGCGTCATCGACGGGTCGTCGCCCTCGTTGTGGCCGCGGCGGCGGTAGCAGACGAGGTCGATGACGACGTCCTTGTTGAACCGCTGGCGGTACTCGAAGGCGAGCTGGGCCACGTGCACCACGGACTCCGGCTCGTCGCCGTTGACGTGGAAGATCGGGGCCTGGATGGTCTTGGCCACGTCGGTGGAGTACACCGCGGAGCGCGCCTGGGTCGGCGGCGTGGTGAAGCCCACCTGGTTGTTCACGATCACGTGGATCGTGCCGCCGGTGCGGTAGCCGGGCAGCTGCGAGAGCTGCAGGACCTCGGTCACGACGCCCTGGCCCGCGAAGGCCGCGTCGCCGTGCACGAGGATCGGCAGCACGGAGAAGGAGTCCGGGCGCTGGCCACCCAGATCGAGGCGGTCCTGCTTGGCGCGCACGACGCCCTCGAGGACCGGGTCCACAGCCTCCAGATGCGAGGGGTTCGCGGCGAGATACACGCGGGTGCTGTTGCCGGCGTCGGACACGAAGGTGCCCTCGGTGCCCATGTGGTACTTCACGTCGCCCGAGCCCGAGGCGCCGCCCGGGGTGGCCCCCTCGAACTCGCGGAAGACCTGGCTGTAGGTCTTGCCGGCGATGTTGGTGAGCACGTTCAGGCGACCGCGGTGCGCCATGCCGATGGCGACCTCGTCCAGTCCGGCGTCGGCGGCGTCGCCGAGGATGCCGTCCAGCAGCGGGATGAGGGACTCGCCGCCCTCCAGGGAGAAGCGCTTCTGGCCGATGTACTTGGTCTGCAGGAACGTCTCGAACGCCTCCGCGGCGTTGAGGCGGCCCAGGATGCGCAGCTGCTCCTCGCGGGTGGGCTTGGTGTACGGCTGCTCGAGCTTCTCCTGCAACCAGGCGCGCTCGGCCGGGTCCTGGATGTGCATGTACTCGACGCCGATGGTGCGGCAGTACGCGTCACGCAGCACGCCGAGGATCTTGCGCAGGGTCAGGCTGCTCGCCCCGCCGAAGCCGCCGGTGGGCCACTCGCGGTCCAGGTCCCACAGGGTGAGCCCGTGCTCGCGGATGTCGAGGTCCGGGTGGTAGGCCATCGAGTACTCGAGCGGGTCCACGTTGGCCAGCAGGTGGCCGCGGTCCCGGTATGCGTGGATGAGCTGCTGGATGCGGGCGACCTTGCCGACCTGCTCCTCCGGGTTCACCTGCACGTCCTGGGCCCAGCGGACGGGCTCGTAGGGGATGCGCAGGGAGTGGAAGACCTCGTCGTAGAAGCCGTCCTCGCCCAGCAGGAGGCCGTGCACGATCTTCAGGAACTCGCCCGAGCCGGCGCCCTGGATCACGCGGTGGTCGTACGTGGAGGTGAGGGTGATCGTCTTGGAGATCGCCAGGTCGTGCAGCGTGGACTCGGCGGCGCCCTGGAAGGCGGCCGGATAGGTCAGCGCGCCGACGCCGATGATGGCGGCCTGGCCCTGGGACAGGCGGGGCACCGAGTGCACGGTGCCGATGCCGCCCGGGTTGGTCAGGGAGACCGTGGTGCCGGCGTAGTCGTCCATCGTCAGCTTGTTCTTGCGGGCGCGCTGGACGAGGTCGTCGTACGCCTTCCAGAAGCCGCGGAAGTCGAGGGTCTCGGCGGCCTTCACGTTCGGGACCACGAGCGCGCGGGTGCCGTCCGGGCGGGGCAGGTCGATGGCCAGGCCGAAGTTCACGTGGGCCGGCTCCACCATGGTGGGCTTGCCGTCGCGCTCCTCGTAGGTCACGTTCATCGAGGGCATGGCCGCGAGCGCGCGGACCACGGCGTAGCCGATGAGGTGGGTGAAGGAGACCTTGCCGCCGCGGGTGCGGGCCAGGTGGCTGTTGATGACCACGCGGTTGTCGATCAGCACCTTGGCCGGCAGGTCGCGCACGGTGGTGGCGGTGGGCATGGATAGGGAGGCGTCCATGTTCGTGGCCACGGCCTTGGCCATGCCCTTGAGGACGGTGGCCTTCTCCTGCTTCTCGTCCGCGGTGGTGGTGGCGGTGTCGGCGGGCTCGGAGGGCACGGCCTGGGCCGCCGGGGTCTTCTTGGGCTTGGGGCCGGTGCTGACCGAGGTCTCCTTGGGCTGCGCACCCCGGGCCGGGGCGGTCGCCGCCTTCGGCTCGGTCACCTTGGCGGTGGCCTTCGGCTCGGCCTTGGCGGCGGTCTTCGGCTCGGTCTTGGCGGCGGCCTTCGGCTCGGCCTCGGCGGCGGGGGCGCTGGCCTCGAGACGGGCGAAGATCTGTGCCCACTGCCGGTCCACGGAACCGGAGTCCTCGCGGTACTTCCGGTAGATCTCGGCCACCAGCCGTTCGTTCCCCGGGAACTCCTGTGCGAGCCGGTCCGACGTGAGTTCTGGCACTGTGTAACGCCTCTTCCTGAGCCTTGGGATGCGATGTGCTGCGCCGGGCCACCCGCGCGGCGCGCGTGGGGCCGGGAACGCCTCGAGACATCATAGTTCTTCGACGCCCCCGGTCGGAATGCCGCGGCCTCGGCTCGACTCCGCTCCCGGCGGACGCGCGGGGGCCTCACGGCGTCCGCCTCGTCTGGGAGACTGACGCCATGCGCTTCCTCACCGACCCGGCCGTCGACCTGACGTACAACGACGTCTTCCTCGTGCCCTCACACTCGGACGTCGCCAGTCGCATGGACGTGGACATCGCCCCGGATGACGGCACGGGCGCCACCATCCCCCTGGTCTCCGCCAACATGACCGCCGTCACCGGGCGCCGGATGGTCGAGACCATGGCCCGGCGCGGCGGTCTCGGGATCCTGCCGCAGGACATCCCGGCGGACGTGATCCGGGACGTCGTGCGTCGGGTGAAGGCGGCCCACCCCGTGGCGGACACCGCCCTGACCGTCGGCCCGCAGGACACGGTGCTGGACCTGCTCCACCTCGTGGACCGCCGCAAACACGGGGCCGTCTGCGTGGTGGACGCGCACGGCGGGCTGCTCGGCGTGGTCCGCCCCCAGGACTGCGAGGACGTGGACCGCTTCACCTCGGCCGCCTCCGTCATGCACCCTCCGGTGGTGACCCTCACGCTCGCCGAGCTCGGCGGCACGGACGGCGCCCCGGACAAGGACGCGCTGCGGGCGGCCTTCGAGCGCCTGCACGCCGCGCACCAGGAGATGGCCCCCGTCGTGGACCCGGCGGTGGGCACCGCCGCCCCCGTGCTGCGCGGGGTCGTCACCGCGGCGGGCCTGCTGCGCTCGTCCTTGTTCACGCCCGGTCTCGACGACGACGGACGGCTCCGCGTCGGCGCCGCCGTCGGCATCAACGGGGCGGTGGGGGAGAAGGCCGCCGTCCTGGTCGAGGCCGGCGTCGACGTGCTCGTCGTGGACACCGCGCACGGTCATCAGCGGACCATGCTGGACGCGCTCGCCGCCGTGCGGGCCCTCGACCCCGGCGTGCCCGTGGTGGCCGGCAACGTCGTCTCCGGCGACGGCGTCCGGGACCTGGTCGCGGCCGGCGCGGACATCGTCAAGGTGGGCGTGGGACCGGGCGCGATGTGCACCACGCGCATGCAGACCGCGGTGGGCCGGCCCCAGTTCTCGGCGGTCCTGGAGTGCGCCGCCGCGGCCCGCGAGCTCGGGGCACGCGTGTGGGCGGACGGCGGGGTGAAGCACCCGCGGGACGTGGCGCTCGCGCTGGCCGCCGGAGCCAGCTCGGTGATGATCGGCTCGTGGTTCGCGGGGACGCTCGAGTCTCCGGGCGACCTCGTGCACGGTCCGGACGGTCGGCGGTACAAGGAGAGCTTCGGCATGGCCTCGGCCCGCGCGGTCCAGCACCGCACCCGCCACGAGGACGCCTTCACCAAGGCCCGCAAGGCGATGTTCGAGGAGGGCATCTCCTCCTCGCGCATGTACGTGGACCCGCGCCGCCCCTCGGTGGAGGACCTGCTGGACACCATCACGTCCGGTGTGCGCTCGTCGCTGACCTACGCCGGCGCCCACGACCTGGCGGAGTTCCGTGAGCGCGCCGTCGTCGGCCTGCAGTCCGCGGCGGGCTACGAGGAGGGCCGGCCGGTCGCCTCGTCGTGGTGAGGCGGCCGCATGCCCCTGCTCGTTCCGCCGGGGCCTGACGCCCCTATACTGGGCGGACTATGGATCACCCTGACACCTGTGTGCCAGACCGCTCGTCCGCCCACGCGGACGCGGCCGGATCGGAGCCTTCCAGTCCCGGTGCCCCGCACCGCCGCCCGGCCCGCCGTCGAGGGGGTGAGGTCGGGTGGAGTGGCTCCTGCTGATCCTCGGCCTGGCCCTGATCGTGGGCACCGGGTTCTTCGTGGCCGTCGAGTTCGCCATGATCGCGATCGACGTGCCCACCGTGCAGCGCATGGTGGACGCGGGTGACCGCGGCGCCGAGCCCCTGCTGCGCTGTCTCAAGTCACTCTCGACCCAGCTCTCCGCGTGCCAGCTGGGCATCACTCTGACCACACTGCTCACCGGCTACGTGATGGACCCGGCGATCAGCCGGCTCATCGACCCGCTGCTGCTCCAGGTGGGGCTGCCGGCCGGCGTGGTGGGCACCGTCTCGCTCGTCGTCGCGATGGTCGTGGCGACCCTGCTCTCGATGCTCCTCGGCGAGCTGATCCCCAAGAACATGTCCATCGCCGAGCCCATGGCGATCGGCCGCGCACTCGCCCGGCCCCAGCTCGTGTTCAGCACCGTGTTCAAGCCGGCGATCCTGGTCCTGAACGGGTTCTCCAACGGCGTGCTGGCCCGCGTGGGCATCGAGGCCAAGGAGGAGATCTCCGGCGCCCGCAGCCCCGAGGAGCTCTCCTCGCTGGTCCGCCGCTCGGCCCAGCTGGGCACGCTCGACGCGCAGACCGCCACGTTCCTGGACCGGACGCTGCGCTTCGCGGACCGCACCGCCGCGGACGTGATGACCCCGCGCATCCGCGTGGAGACGGTGAGGGAGGACCAGGCTCTGCCCGAGGTCCTGGACCTGGCCCGCAGCACCGGCTACTCGCGGTTCCCCGTGATCGGCGACTCCTCGGACGACATCCGCGGCGTGGTGCACGTGAAGAAGGTCGTGGCCGTGCCGCGGGAGCGCCGCGCCGACCTCGAGGCCGGTGCACTGATGACGGAGGTCATCCGCGTGCCGGAGACCGTGCACCTGGACCAGCTGCTGGCCGAGCTGCGCGACGCGAACCTGCAGATGGCCGTCGTCGTGGACGAGTACGGGGGCACCGCAGGGGTGGTCACGCTCGAGGACGTGGTGGAGGAGATCGTCGGCGAGGTCGCGGACGAGCACGACCGCGTCACCCCGGGGGTCCTCCAGACGGCCTCCGGCCGCTGGTACTTCCCGGCGGAGCTGCGGCCCGACGAGGTGCGGACCCAGATCCCGGCCCTTGTGGTGCCGGAGGACGGGGCCTACGAGACCGTCGGCGGGTACATCCTGGCCCGACTGGGGCGCCTGGCGGAGGTCGGGGACGTGGTGGACGTGGACGGCGGCACCCTGACGGTCGAGCGGATGGACGGCCGCCGCATCGAGCGCGTGCGCTTCGACCCGGCCGCTGAGGACGAGGAGACGCGCGCATGAACGGGGACGTCGTCGGACTGCTGTGGCTGGTGGTCCTGTTGGCCGCCAACGCCTTCTTCGTGGCGGGCGAGTTCGCCGTCATGGGCGCCCGCCGGGCGCAGATCGAGCCGCGGGCCGAGGCCGGCTCCCGCCAGGCCCAGGTGGCGCTCTACGCGATGGAGCACGTCTCCCAGATGCTGGCCGTCTGCCAGCTCGGCATCACGGTGTGCTCCCTGCTCATCCTCAACGTGTCCGAGCCGGCGCTGCACCACCTGCTCGTCGTCCCGATGGCCGCCCTCGGGGTCCCGTCCGCGGCGGCGGACGTGACCGCCTTCGTGCTCGCGCTGCTGGTGGTCACCTTCCTGCACGTGACCCTGGGCGAGATGGTGCCCAAGAACGCCGCCGTCTCGTTCGCGGACCGCGCCGTGATGCTGCTGGCCCAGCCGCTCGTGTGGCTCTCGAAGCTGCTGCATCCCGTCGTGGCCGCGCTGAACTGGACGGCCAACCTCGTGCTGCACGCCCTGCGCATCGAGCCGAAGGACGAGGTGGCCTCCTCCTACACGCTCGAGGAGGTGCAGTCGATCGTGGCCGAGTCCACCCGCTCGGGCACCCTGGAGGACGAGTCCGGCGTGCTGCACTCGGCCCTCGAGTTCTCGGACCACCGGGCCGGGGACGTGATGGTGCCGCTCGAGCGGGTCGTCACCGTCCCCGAGGGGATCACGCCGCACGACTTCGAGTGGACCGTGGGCCGCGTGGGCTTCTCCCGGTTCGTGGTCGAGGACCCCGACGGCGGCTACACCGGCTACCTGCACCTGAAGGACGTCCTCACCGTGGGCCCGTCGGGACACGACGAGCCGATCCCGCTCACGCGCGTGCGCTCGCTGGCCAACGTGCGGCTCGAGGACGAGGTCGAGGACGCACTCGCGCTCATGCAGCGCACGGGCTCCCACCTCGCCCGGGTCATCACGCCCGAGGGCGAGACCGCGGGCATCCTCTTCCTCGAGGACGTGCTCGAGGAGCTCGTCGGGGAGATCAACGACGTGACGCAGTCGCCACGTCGGTTCCGGCCCGCGTGAGCGTCGCGCGGGCGGCGCGGTGCTACTGTTGAGAACCGATTTCACACATCCTCCCGACACGAACGAGGTCGCCCCATGCTCCGCCGCCGTCGTCTGCCCGCCCTGACCGGGGCCCTCACCGCGCTCACCCTGAGCCTCGCCGCGTGCGGCGGGACCAGCGGCGACTCCGCGGGCGAGCAGGCCGCGGGCGCCTCTGCTGCCGCCGGGTCCGGCTCGGCCGCGGGCGCGCCCGTGGCCGTCGCCACGACGACGCAGCTCGGCTCCGTGCTCGACCGCGTGGTCGCGTGCGCCGACGCCCGCAGCGTCACGGTGATGGGCCCGGGGGATGATCCGCACGACTTCTCCGCCTCGTCCGCGCAGGTGAAGGACATGGTCTCCTCCGGCCTCGTGTTCTCCAACGGCCTCGGCCTCGAGGGCGGCATGGAGTCCGCCCTCGCCAACGCCGAGGCGGACGGCGCGACCGTCGTCGAGGTGGCGCCCCAGCTGGATCCGCTGCCCTTCGGCGGCCATGACCACGCCGAGGAGGGGGCGGGCCACGAGGGCCATGACCACGGGTCCGAGGACCCGCACGTCTGGATGGACGTCGCCCGCATGGCGAGGGCCGCCGAGCTGATGGGCGACACGCTCGCCCAGGAGCGGGGTGACGAGAGGTTCGCCGAGTGCGGCGCGACCGTGCGCGGGGAGCTCGAGCAGACGGACACGCAGGTCCGGGAGATCCTCGCCGGGGTCCCGGAGGACCGCCGCACGCTGGTCACGGACCACGACGCCTACGGCTACTTCAGCGAGGCCTACGACTTCACCGTGTCCGGCGTCGTCGTCCCGGGCGGCTCCACCGACGGCGAGCCCTCCTCCCAGGAGATCGCCGAGCTCGCCCGGTCCATCCGCGACGGCGGCGCAGACGCCGTGATCACGTCCGTGGGCGCGCGCAACAGCCTCGTGGACACCGTGGCCGAGGAGGCCGGCGACCTGCCGGTCATCGAGGTCTACGAGGGCGGCGTCGGCCCGAAGGACACCCCGGAGGCGGACTACGCCGAGGCCATGCTCCTCAACGCCCGCACCCTCGCCGACGCGCTGGAGGGCTGAGGATGGACTGGCTGCTCGAGCCCTTCCAGATGGGATTCCAGCAGCGCGCCCTCGTCGGCGGACTCATCGCCGTGGTGATGTGCTCGGTCGTGGGCACGTGGCTGGTGCTGCGCGGGATGAGCTTCTTCGGGGACGCGTTCGTGCACGGTGTCCTGCCGGGCATCGCCCTGGCGGTCGTCACCGGTGGCAGCCCCCACCTCGGTGCGGCGGTGGCCGCCGTCGTCATGATGGCGGGCATCTCGCTGGTGCACCGGGCCACCACCCTCAAGGAGGACACCGCCATCGGCCTGCTCTTCGTGGGGATGATGGCCCTGGGCGTGGTGATCATCTCCAAGTCGGACTCCTACACGGGATCGCTCACGTCGATCCTGTTCGGCGATGTGCTGGGGGTCAGCGTGGACGGCATCGTGACCCAGGCGGTCATCGCCGTCGTGGTGATCGCCCTGGCCCTGCTGCTCTACCGGCCCCTGCTGGCGCTGAGCTTCTCCGAGGTCAAGGCGCGCTCGCTGGGCATGCGACCGGGGCTGACGCACACGCTGCTGCTGGTGATGATCGGCGCGGCCGTGATCGGTTCGTTCCAGGCGGTGGGCACGGTGCTCGTGTTCGGCCTCCTCGTGGGACCGCCCGCGACGGCGGCGCTGCTGACGCGCAGCGTGCCCCAGATGATGCTCGTCTCCGTCGTGATCGGCGCGGCGTGCGTCGTCACCGGGCTCACCCTCAGCTACCGGCTGGGCACGGCGGGTTCGGCCACCATGGCGCTCATGCCGATCCTGCTGTTCTTCGTGGTGCTCGCCGTCCGCGCCGCCGTGCTGGCGCTCCTGGGCCGGCACGTGCGCTCGCGCGCGCAGCGTGAGCAGGAGGCGCCGGTCGTGGCCCTGCCCGGAGCGGAGGCCCCCCGATGAACGCGTCCTTCCCCGCGGGCGCCGCGGCGACCCCGCCTCCCCTCGCGGTCGCCCGGGCGCTCGAACTGCGCCACGGCTCGCACGTGGCCGTCCGACCCTCCGACTTCACCCTGCCGGCCCGGCGGCTGATCGCGGTGATCGGGCCCAACGGCTCCGGCAAGTCCACGCTGCTGACCGCCCTGGCGGGCCTGAGCGACCCGGCCTCCGGTGCGCTGGAGGTGCTCGGTGAGGACCCGCGGCGGCGCTCGCAGCGCACCTCCTTCGTGATGCAGTCCATCGGCGTGCCCCAGGGCGTGCCGGTGACGGTGCGCGACGTCGTCGGGATGGGCCGATACCCCACGCTCGGATGGTTCCGTCGGTTCCGGAGGGAGGACCGGGACATCGTGGGGGCCGCCATGGAGCGCATGCAGGTCGCGGACCTGGCGCGGCGGCACCTCGACCAGCTCTCCGGAGGCCAGCGCCAGCGCGCCTACGTGGCCCAGGGCCTCGCCCAGGACCACGACGTGCTGCTGCTCGACGAGCCGATGACGGGCCTCGACATCGTCTCCGCCCGCACGATCGACGACCTCCTCCACGAGGAGCCGACGCGCGGGGTGTCCGTGGTCTACACGACCCACGATCTCGACGAGGCCGCGGAGGCGGACCACGTGGTCCTGATGAGCGGGCGCGTCGTGGCCTCCGGCCCGCCGCGGGACGTGCTCACGGTCGAGAACCTGGACATCGCGTACGGCCGGGGCGCCCTGCACGGGCCCTCCACGGCGGTCGAGGACGCGGCGGAGTTCCTGGACGACCCCGCGGGCGGCATCCGCCACTGACCGGGGCCCGGCCCGGGGTCAGGCCGCGCGGGTGCGCCCCTCGGCCCGGCAGCGGGCACACACACCGGTGATCTCCACCGTGTGGTCCGCGTCCGTGAAGCCGTGCTCCGCGGCGACGGCGGTGGCCCATGCCTCGACGTGGGGGGCGGTGACCTCGACGGTGGTCCAGCAGATCCGGCACACCAGGTGGTGATGGTGGCCCTCGTCCTCGCACCGGCGGTACACGGACTCGCCGTCGTCGCGGCGGAGCATGTCCACGAGCCCGTCGTCGAGCTGCTGCTGCAGGGTCCGGTACACGGTGGCCAGCGAGACGCGTTCGCCCTGGTCCTGGAGGCGGGCATGGAGCTCCTGCGCGCTCACGAAGTCCGGGATGCGGTCCAGGGCTCGGTCGACGGCGGCCTTCTGCCGGGTCGCCCGGGGACGGGCGGCACGGGGGCTGGGCTCGGGGGCGCTCACGGTGCTCACGACTCCTTCTGCGGCGGCTGCCGCCTCCTCCGCGCGGTCCGGAACAGGTCCGCGCGGGCCATCCTCCAGGTTATCAGCGACGCCGAAGGGGGCGTGGAGTAGGGTGTCCGGGTGCACAGCGAGACCCCGGACCCATCCCCTGTCCCGGACCGCGACGGCGCCGCCCCCGATCGACCCGACCCGCTGATCGTCGTCGACGAGGGGCAGGGCCGCGTCGTCCCGGCGCCCACGGCGGCCCCGTCCTCGCCCCATGACGCCGGCGGCGACCCCGACGCGAACGCCGACGGCGTCGATCCCGAGGCTGCCGTGCCGCCCACCCTGGTGACGGTGGACGTGCTGGCCGGCTGGCTCGGCCTGGCCCCCGTCGAGGACCTGCCGCCGGTGCCCGAGGGCCCGGCCTACGCCCAGCCGGGACGATGCCGCCCGAACCGGGTGATCCTGCTCGACGTCCGGTTCCGGGCCACGGCGGGCGGGCCCGACCACGCCGCCTATCTCCAGGGCCATCTGCCGGGCGCCGTCTACGTCTCCCTGCCCAGCCAGCTCGCCGGCCACGCCGGCCCGGCGGCGGGGCGTCACCCCCTGCCGGACGCGCGCCAGTTCGCGGAGACCGTGCGGATGTGGGGGATCGACGAGGGCGACACCATCGTGGTCTACGACGACGACCACGGCCTGTCCGCCGCGCGCGCCTGGTGGCTGCTGCGCCACGCGGGGCTGCGGGACTCCATGCTCCTGGACGGCGGCCTCGAGGCGTGGCGCGCCGCGGGCCTGCCCCTGCAGCCCGGCGAGGTCATCCCGGTGCCCGGCACCGCCCGGCCGTCGTGGGGCCGCATGCCCGTCGTGGACACGGCCGGCGCGGAGGCGATGGCCTCCGGCGGTCTGCTCCTCGACGCGCGGGCGGCCGAGCGGTACCGCGGGGAGGTCGAGCCCTTCGACCCCGTGGCCGGTCACATCCCCGGGGCGCGGAACGTGTCCACGGCGGAGAGCATCGCCGAGGACGGCCGCCTGCGGCCCGCCGCGGAGCTGGCGGAGCGGTTCGACGCCGTCGGCGTGGACGACGCCACTCCCGTGGCCGTGTACTGCGGCTCGGGCATCACCGCGGCGCACGCCGTGCTCACCCTGGCCGTCGCGGGGCGACCCGGAGTGGCGCTCTACCCGGGTTCGTGGTCAGCATGGGTCCAGGACCCGTCCAACGCCGTCGCGGTCGGCCCCGAGCCCGACGGCGCGTCCGGCCGGGACTGACGAGCCCCGGGGCCCCGCCCCGCCGACCCCCAGGAGGACCCTTCATGGCCACCGTCTTCAGCAGGATCATCGCCGGCGAGCTGCCCGCCCGCTTCGTGTGGCAGGACCAGACGTGCGTCGCGTTCCTGTCCGCCGCGCCGCTCCAGCCGGGGCACGCGCTCGTGGTGCCCCGTGCGGAGGTGGACGAATGGGTGGAGGTCGACCCGGCGCTGGTCACGCACCTGACGACGGTCGCCCAGCAGATCGGCAAGGCGCAGGTGGCGGCGTTCTCCGCCCGCCGGGCCGGGCTCATGATCGCCGGCTATGAGATCCCGCACCTGCACGTGCACGTGTGGCCCTCCACCTCGCTGGCCGACTTCGACCTGGCCCGCGTGGACAACGCCCCCGATCCGGCGGACCTGGACGACGCCGCCGCCCGCCTCCGCGCGGCCCTGCGGGACCTGGGCCACGGCGAGGTCGTCCCGCAGGACTGACGGCCCGCGCCGCCCGGGCCCGGCTCAGGCGCGCGTGGCCCGGGCGAGCGCCTGACGCACCCGCTTCTCGGAGACCGAGACCGCCGTGCCCAGCTCCTGGGCGAAGAACGAGACGCGCAGCTCCTCGATGAGCCAGCGCACCCGCTCCAGCTCCGCGGGGACGGGCGTGCCCGCGAACCGGGCGCGATGGGCCGCGACGGCGGCGTCGAACTCGTCCTCGAGCCCCTGCACCACCGCCATGTGCTGCCCGTCGCGCTGCAGGTGGCCCCCGGCGTCCAGCCGGTCCAGGCGCGTCAGCATGCCCTGCAGGTAGCGCGGCAGGTGCTGCAGCCGCTCCCAGCCCGTGGCGGCCACGAAGCCGGGGAACACGAGCTGCTCGAGGTGTGCCTTCACGTCCGACAGCGCCGGTGCGAGGGCGAGCGAGACCGAGTCCTTGAGCCGGCGTCGCACCTGCGCGGCCCGGGAGAGCACCTGCTCCACCAGGGACGTGACGGCGAAGACCGTGTCGATCAGGTCGGCCCGCACCCGGTCGAACAGGGCGCGGAACGCGGCCTCGTCGAACGGCAGCTCGTCCCCGACGAGACGGTCCACGGCGGCCTGCGTGCAGTCCGCGACGAGGGAGTCCACCGAGCCGTGCGGGTTCTGGGTGAAGGTGAGCTTCTCCCTGTTGTCCAGGTGGTCCAGCACGTAGCGCTGAGGGCTGGGCAGGGTGGCCAGCAGCAGCCGGATCACCCCGGCCCGGTGCCAGGCCGCCTGGTCCTCCGCGGACCGGGCCACGGTCAGGCCGGCCGCGGGGCCGCCGTCGGGCGTGGTCTCGGGCACCAGGCTCGGGTAGCCCGTGATGGCGGGGCCGCGCGCCCCGGCCGCGGTGGAGACGGTCTTCGGCACCGTGCCGATGCTCCACGAGGTCAGCCCGTGCCGCTCCTCGAAGGCCGGCGTCGCGCCGGACCGCCCGGGGCCCTCCGGGCGACGGCGTCCCTCGGCCCCGGCCCGCGCGTCGGCCTGGGCACGGCCGCCGCGGCCCTTGCCGCGCGGCCCCGGCCGGGCCGAGGCGGGGTCGTCGGTGCCGGCGAGCCGGGCGGCGATCGCGGAGCGGTTGGCCTGCGCGAGCCGGGCCTGCAGCGCGGGCAGGTCCTGGCCGGCGCCCATCACGGCGCCGCGGGCGTCCACGACGCGGTAGTCCATCCGCAGGTGCAGGGGCACCGCGTCCGGGGCCCACAGTCCGGGCTCCACCACCACGCCGCGCACCCGACGCACGGCCGCGGACAGCGCCTCCGGCAGCTCGTCCCGCAGCGGGTCGGCGTGGGCCTCGAGGTCCGCCACGAGCTGCTGGGCCACGTCCGGGGCGGGCACGAGGTTCTTGCGCACCGCCTTGGGCAACGCCTTGATGAGGGCGGTGACGAGCTCGACCCGCAGGCCGGGGACCAGCCATGCGAAGGGACCGGGGGAGACCTGGTTGAGCAGCAGGATCGGCACGGCCACGGTCACGCCGTCGGTGCCGGCCGCGCCAGTCGGGTCGAACGTGTACTCGAGGTCGAGCTCCACGTCGCCGCCGGGCATCGGATACGCGAACGTGGTGGGGAACGCGTCGGTGTCCAGGTCCTCGGCGTCGGCGGTGAGCAGGGCGGCGACGTCGAGGTCCAGCAGGTCCGGCTGCTCCTGGCGCGCCTTCTTCCACCACGCGTCGAAGTGCCGCTCGGAGACGACGTTTCTCGGGATCCGCGCGTCGTAGAAGGCGAACAGGTCCTCGTCCCCGATCCGCAGGTCGCGGCGGCGCAGGCGCGTCTCGAGGGCGTCGACCTCCTCGAGCGCGGCCCGGTTGCGGGCGAAGAACCGGTGGCGCGTGCGCCAGTCGCCCTCCACGAGGGCGTGCCGGATGAACAGCTCGCGGGAGAGCTCCGGGTCGATGCGGCCGTACCGGACCGAGCGGTCCGGGATCAGGGTGACGCCGAACAGCGTCACCTTCTCGCGCGCGACGACGGAGCCCGCCCGCCGCGACCAGTGCGGCTCGTTGTAGGCCCGCTTGACGAGGTGGCCGGCGACCTCCTCGGCCCACTCCGGCTCGATCCGGGCCACCGTGCGCGCCCACAGCCGTGAGGTCTCCACGAGCTCGGCGGCCATGACGAACGGGTGGCGCTTCTTGAACAGGGCGGAGCCGGGGAACACGGCGAAGCGGGTGCCGCGGGCGCCCGCGTACTCGCGACGGCGCTCGTCGTAGGCGCCGATCTGCGCGAGCAGGCCGGTGAGCAGGGACTTGTGCACCGCCTCGTGCCGGCCCACCGGGTCCACGGGTCCGGCCTCGACGGTGAGGCCCACGTCCTTGGCGAGCTGGCGCAGCTGGCGCACCAGGTCCTGCCACTCCTGCACGCGCAGCCAGTTGATGTGCTCACGGCGGCACAGCTTCCGGAACTGGGAGCCGGAGAGCTCCTGCTGCCGTTCGCGCAGGTACGCCCACAGGTTCAGGATCGCGGAGAAGTCCGAGTTCTCGTCCGCGAACCGCCGGTGCAGCTCGTCCGCGGCCTCGCGCTGCTCCGTGGGGCGCTCGCGGGGGTCCTGGATGGTCAGGGCCGCGGCGATCACCATGACCTCCCGGACGCAGCCGCGCTCACCGGCCTCGAGGATCATGCGGCCCAGCCGCGGGTCCACCGGCAGACGGGCCAGGCGGCGTCCGACCCGGGTGATGGTGCCCGCGCGGGCGCCGCCGGCCTCGAGCGCCCCGAGCTCGGTGAGCGTGGTGGCGCCGTCGGTGACCTGACGGCCGTCCGGCGGCTGGACGAAGGGGAACTCCTTGACGTCGCCCGGGGTGCGGGCCACGCCGAGGGAGAGCATCTGCAGGATCACCGAGGCCAGGGAGGTGCGCAGGATCTCCGGGTCCGTGAACTCGGGGCGGGAGAGGTAGTCCTCCTCCGAGTACAGGCGGATCGCGATGCCGTCCGAGGTGCGGCCGGACCGGCCCGAGCGCTGGTTCGCGCTGGCCTGGGAGACACGCTCGATCGGCAGGCGCTGCACCTTGGTGCGGTTCGAGTACCGCGAGATGCGCGCGGTGCCCGTATCGATCACGTACTTGATGCCCGGCACGGTCAGGGAGGTCTCGGCGACGTTCGTGGCCAGCACGATCCGCCGGCGCACCCCGGCCCCGGCGCGGCCGAACACGCGGTGCTGCTCCGCCATGGACAGGCGGCCGAACAGCGGCAGGATCTCCGTGCCGGCCAGGCGCGTGGTGCCGGCGACGACGCCGGTCAGGTGGTCCGCGGCCTCGCGGATCTCCCGCTCGCCCGGCAGGAACACGAGGATGTCACCCGGCGGCTCGGCGGCCAGCTCGAGGACGGCGTCGCCGATCGCGTCGAGGGGGTCGCGGGTCTCGGCGGCGTCGTCCGCATCGTCCTCGGGGTCGTCGGGGGAGGGCTCGTCGGTCAGCGGCCGGTAGCGGATCTCGACGGGGTAGGTGCGCCCCGAGACCTCGATGATCGGCGCCGGGACCACGCGGCCGCCGTCGTCGGCCTCCACCGCGTCCGCATGGTCCTCGCCCGCGGCCAGCGGCCGGCCGAAGTGCCGGGCGAAGCGCTCCGGGTCGATGGTGGCCGAGGTGATGATCACCTTCAGGTCCGGGCGCTGGGGCAGCAGGTTGCGCAGGTAGCCCAGGAGGAAGTCGATGTTGAGGCTGCGCTCGTGGGCCTCGTCCACGATGATCACGGAGTAGCGGCGCAGCTGCGGGTCATGGGGGATCTCGGCCAGCAGGATGCCGTCCGTCATGACCTTGACCCGGGTGGCCTTCGAGGTCTGCGCCGTGAAGCGGACCTGGTAGCCGACCGTCTGCCCGATCTCCTCGCCCAGCTCCTGCGCGATGCGTTCGGCCACGGAGCGGGCGGCGATGCGCCGGGGCTGGGTGTGGCCGATCGAGCCGGCCTCCCCGAGCC
This sequence comes from Micrococcus sp. KRD012, assembly GCF_017168555.1. Classification (NCBI taxonomy): domain Bacteria; kingdom Bacillati; phylum Actinomycetota; class Actinomycetes; order Micrococcales; family Micrococcaceae; genus Micrococcus; species Micrococcus sp. KRD012. The sequence goes on along the minus strand of NZ_JABFBB010000003.1, from coordinate 314,652 downwards.
CGAGGGCCAGGCACATCTTCGGCAGCTGCGTGGTCTTGCCCGAGCCGGTCTCGCCCGCGACGATCACCACCTGGTGGTCGCGGATCGCGGCCATGATCTCCTCACGGCGCTCCGCCACCGGCAGGTGTTCGGGGAACGTGATCGCGACGGCGTCGTGGGGCGTCGCCGACGGCTGCGCGGCGGGCGTGGAGGGCGGGGGAGTCTGCGTCATGACGGCCTCCATCCTAGGCGCGCGGGGGCCCGGGCCGACCCGGACGGGGCGAATCTGGGACGGACCTGGGACTGGGGCTGAGAGTCCGGATGTGATTCTCTGGAGCCCATGGACACGAACACCGTCTTCCTGTTGGCGGCGATCGGCCTCTATTTCCTCGCGATGATCGCGATCGGCCTGTACGCCTCCCGCAAGAACACCGACCTCGACGACTACATGCTCGCAGGACGCGACATGAAGCCGTCCGTCGCGGCGCTCTCCGCGGGTGCGTCCGACATGTCCGGCTGGCTCCTGATGGGCCTGCCCGGCGCGATCTACGCCGCGGGCCTGGTCGAGGGCTGGATGGCGGTCGGCCTGACCGTGGGCGCGTGGGTGAACTGGCGCGTGGTCGCCCCCCGCCTGCGCTCCTACACCGAGGTGGCCGGGAACTCGATCACGATCCCGTCCTTCCTCGAGAACCGATTCAAGGACCGCACGCACATCCTGCGGATCGTGGCCGGCCTGATCATCCTCGTGTTCTTCACCTTCTACGTGTCCTCGGGCATGGTGGCCGGCGGCAAGTTCGTCGAGTCCACCTTCGGCCCCGACTCCTTCTACGCCCAGGGCATCAGCATCAACTACCTCACCGGCATGCTCGTGGTCGCGGGCATCACGGTGCTCTACACCCTGTTCGGCGGCTTCCTCGGCGCCTCGCTGACGGACGTGGCCCAGGGCATCCTCATGTTCCTCTCCCTGCTGGCCGTCCCCATCGTCGTGATCCTGACCATGGGCGGCTGGGACGCCGTCGTCGAGGGCATCCGCGCCGCCGACGCCGCCGGCGGCGGAGTGAACCACTTCTCGATGTTCGAGAACGCAACGCTGATCGGCGTCCTGTCCTCCCTCGCCTGGGGCCTGGGCTACTTCGGCCAGCCGCACATCATCGTCCGCTTCATGGCCCTGCGCACCCCGCACGACGCGGCCGTCGCCCGGCGCGTCGGCATCGGCTGGATGGCGCTGTCCGTGTTCGGTGCCGTGATGGTGGCCCTCGTGGGCATCGCCTACTTCCAGGCCAACCCCGGCACCACGCTCGAGGACCCGGAGACCGTGTTCCTGGTGCTTGCCTCGATCATGTTCCACCCGTTCGTGGCCGGCCTGGTGCTGGCCGCCGTCCTCGCCGCGATCATGTCCACGCTCTCCTCGCAGCTGATCGTGTGCTCCTCCGCCCTGGTGGAGGACCTCTACATGCTGCGCGGGCGCACCGGTTCCCCGACGTTCACCCTGTGGCTCGGCCGCATCGGCGTGCTGGTGGTGGCGCTCGTGGCGGGGCTGCTCGCCCTCAACCCGGACTCCTCCGTGCTCGAGCTCGTCTCCTTCGCGTGGGCCGGCTTCGGCGCCGCCTTCGGCCCTGTGATCCTGCTCGCCCTGTACTGGCCGCGGTTCACCTCGTGGGGGGCGATGGCCGCCATGGTCACCGGCGCCGCCGTCGCCTGGGTGTGGTCCGAGGCCAGTGCCGAGACGTGGGAGTGGTTCGGCCTGTACGAGCTGCTGCCGGGCTTCGTCGCCGCCTTCGTGGTGGGTGTGGTGGTGTCCCTCGTGACCCAGCGCTCGCGCCGGGTGCAGCGGCGGATCGACGCCGAGTTCACCGGCGCGATCGACATCGTGGCCGGCCGCGAGCCGGACCCGGACGTGGCCCCGGCCGCCATGACGCGCGACGCCGCCGGGGGCTCGACCGCAGCCGCCACGGATCCGCGCGCGCAGGCGTGAGGCTCTTCCTCGCGATCCGTCCGCCGAGGGCCGTGCTCGACCACCTCGAGCCGGCCCTCGACGGCATCCGGGACCGGGCCGGGGGTCTGCCACCGCACGCTCTGGGTGGGCGGGCCCCGACGAACAGAGTGGTCACGACGTGCCGTCACCGGACTCCGGTGACGGCACGTCGTGACCACTCTGTGTGCGTCAGGCGGGCGACGGGGCGGCCGGAGCGGGAGACCCGCCCGGCCGACCCGGCCCCGGGTCAGCCCTCCAGGGGGCCCTGCACCGCGTACAGGCGCTTGTTGGCGAACTCGTCCACGGCCATGGGGCCGAGCTCGCGGCCGAAGCCCGAGCGCTTCACGCCGCCGAAGGGCAGGTTCGCGCCGGCGGCGGAGGCGAGGTTCACGTTCGCCATGCCCACCTCGAGCTGGTCGGCCACGCGCTTGGCCTCGTCCAGGTCCGTGGAGAAGACGGCGCCGCCGAGACCGTACTGGGAGTCGTTGGCCAGGGCCACGGCCTCCTCGGCCGAGGACACCTTGTAGACCACGGAGGCCATGCCGAACAGCTCCTGCGTGTAGGCGGGGTTCTCCTGGTCCACGTCCGTGATCACGGCCGGGGAGACGTAGAAGCCCTCGCCCTCGGGGCCGGAGACGCGCTCGCCGCCCACGTGGACGGTGGCGCCGGCCTCCTTGGCCGCGGCGATCTGCTCGGCGAGCCCGTCGGCCGCAGACTCGGAGGACAGCGGGCCGTAGACGTCGGCGTCGCGCGAGGTCGGGTCGCCGGGCTTCATCTCCGAGGAGCGCTGGACCAGCTCGTCCACGAAGTCGTCGTAGAGGTCCTCCATGACGATCATGCGCTTGTTCGAGTTGCAGGCCTGGCCCCAGTTGCCCATCCGGGTGGCCAGTGCGTCGCGGGCGGCGGCGCGGGCGTCCGGCGCGGAGAGCACGATGTACGGATCGGAGCCGCCGAGCTCGAGCACGACCTTCTTGAGGTGCCGGCCGGCCTGCTCGGCGACGGTGGCGCCGGCCCGCTCCGAACCGGTGAGGGACACGCCCTGCACGCGCGGATCGGCGATGATCGTGGAGATCTGGTCGTGGGTGGCGAACACGTTCTGGTACACGCCCTCCGGGAGCCCGGCTTCGGTGAAGAGCTCTTCCAGCAGCTGCGCCACCTGCGGGTTGATCTCGGCGTGCTTGAGCAGGATGGTGTTGCCCAGCACGAGGTTCGGCGCCACGAAACGGGCCACCTGGTACACCGGGAAGTTCCACGGCATGATCCCCAGCAGCGGGCCGAGCGGCAGCCGCTGGATGAACGCCTCCTGCCCGGAGAACTGCTTGATCGGCTGGTCCGCGAGCAGCTCCTCGGCCTCGTCCGCGTAGTACCCGAAGATCTGGGCGCTGTAGCGCACCTCGCCGACTGCCGCGCCGAGGGACTTGCCCATCTCCGTGGTGATCAGCGCGGCGATGTCCTTGGAGCGCTCGGCCAGCAGCTCGGAGATCCGCTTCACGACGGCGGCGCGCTCGGCCACCGACTTCCGGGACCACTGCTCGTAGGCGGCCTGCGAGGCGTCGAGGGCGTCGGCGATCTGCTGATCCGTGGCGTTGTCGAAGGACTTCAGCAGCTCCCCGGTGGCCGGGTTGATCGTGCGGTAGCCCTGAGAGGCGGAGGTGGTGGTCATCAGTCGTCACCCTTTCGTGTGGACGTCCTTTGTTGAGCTCCCCATCCTGCCGGAGGCCCCCGCTCACTCCCAGATCCCGGACGCCCCTCTTCGCCAGGAGCCGAGAAGGTGGGTGTCCACGATCCCGGCGGCCTCCATCAGGGCGAAGCACGTGGTCGGCCCCACGAATCGGCAGCCGTGCGCCTTCAGCGCCCTCGCGAGCGCGCGCGACTCGTCCGAGGTCGAGGGGACCTGCGCCACCGTCTCCGGCCGTGGGGTCGCGGCAGGCTGGTGCGCCCAGACCAGCCCCGGCAGACCGCGGACCGGCCGGTCGCCGTCGCCGTGCCAGGCGGGGCCCGCGCCGGGGGAGCCCGGGTGCAGCGGGGCGAACCGCTCGCCGCGCATCCCGACGACGGCTCGTGCGTTCGCGATCGCGGCCTCGATCTTGCGCCGGTTCCGGATGATGCCGGGGTCCGCCAGCAGCGCCTCGACCTCCGCGTCCCCGAACGCCGCGACGGCGTCCGGGTCGAAGCCCGCGAACACCTCCCAGAATTGCGGCCGCTTGGCCAGGACGGTCCGCCAGCTCAGGCCCGACTGGAACGCCTCGAGCACGAGGCGCTCGAACAGGCCCCGCTCGTCCGTGACGGGCAGGCCCCACTCCGTGTCGTAGTACTCCCGCAGCAGCGGATCCCGTGCCGCCCACGGCGGGCGGGCCCGCCCGTCCTCACCCACGACGACGCCACTCGGCGGCGCCTGTCGCCCGCCCGCCGGTGGGTCCTCGGCGAGGGTGGAGACGGGGACGGGGAGGCCGTCGTCGGCGTGGTGCGCGCTCATGCACCCGAGCCTAGGAGCGGCCCCGGACATCCGGAGCCGGAACGCGACGCCCGGGGACACAGCCCCGTCTGCGGACACCTGTGCAGGAGGCACGGCCAGACGTCGTCACTCGAGCCGCCCGGCCCGCAGCCGCCAGGTGTGGTCGCACCGGGCCGCCACGGCGGGGTCGTGCGTGACGACCACGATCGCCCGCCCCGGCTGGGACATGGAGCGGAAGAGCCCCATCACCTCGTCGGTGCGCTCCTCGTCCAGGGCGCCCGTCGGCTCGTCGGCGAGCAGCAGGGAGGGCCCCATGATCACGGCCCGGGCGATGGCCACGCGCTGGCGCTCGCCGCCGGAGAGCCGGCCGACGGGGTGGTGGAGACGGTCTCCGAGCCCGAGGCGCGTCAGAAGCTCGGCGGCCATGGTGCGGCGCTCCCGCTTCGAGGTGCGCGGCCGCGCGTAGAGCAGCGGCAGGGCCGCGTTGTCCACGGCGGTCGCCCGATCGATGAGCAGATGGTCCTGGAGCACGATGCCGCACGTCCGGTTCCGGTAGGCGTCGCCGTCGGACGACCACGGTGCCGGCAGGCTCCGCCCGGCCACACGGATGCTCCCGGCGTCCGGTGTGTCAAGGCAGGCGAGGAGCCGCAGCAGGGTCGACTTGCCGGACCCGGAGGGTCCCATGATCGCGTGGACGCCGCCCCCGGGGACCTGGAGCGAGACGCCGCGGAGCACGGGGACATCCCCGGCGGGGCCGCGGTAGGAGCGGTGTACGTCGTGCACGGTGAGCAGGGACATCACACGGTCCTTTCGACGAGTGCCGCCGTGCGGACGGCCCGGTGCAGCCGGCGGAGGGGATGACGGGTGCACGCAGCGGCGATCGCCAAGACGACCGCCAGCCCGACCACGACGACGGCAGGCGCCGGACGCAGTCCGCCCGCTTCCGAGGCGATGCCGAGGCCGAGCAACGATCCGAGCACGGCCGGAATGCCCCATACCGCGGCCACGGATGTGGCGATCCGGAGCCGGATCAGTCGTCTGGGCGCCCCGACCGTCAGGTGCGCCAGCCACGTGGGCGTGAGTCGACGGGTCATGGTCGTCAGGAGGCTCACCACCGTCACGACGGCGCTGGCAAGCCCGGCGGTGTAGGCGGTGACCATGAGCGCGGCACCGCGGGCTTCTCGGGCGATCGGAGACCTGGCCGAGGCGATCGGGGCCAACTCGGCGACCACGCCCGTCTCGTCCTCGAGGACGTCGAGTGCCGCTCTCACCTCGGAGGCCGCGTCCTGGCGTGCCACGACGGAACCGTAGACCGCCGCGAGCTGGGCCGGTTCGATCAGGCCGGCCATGGTCGTCGTGCTGGTGACGATGACGGGCGACTCACCCAGGGGCCAGAGGGATCCGTCGGCCCGCGGCGCGGCCGCGTCCCCGGGGAGTGGGCCGGCATAGCTGTGGGGTGTGGACCCCACGTACACGGTGCCGCCCGGTGCCCCGGAGGTGATCGCGGCGGGAGCGAAGTACACACCCTCGGCGGGACTGACGGCAGCAGCGGCGCCGAACTCCCGGGCCAGACCAGGCGTGGCGATGATCGCCCCCTGCAGCCGGGGGTCCTCGATTCCGATGGCGTCCGTCACGAGGAAGGCACGGGGGTCGACTCCGTCGACATGGGCGGCGAACGCCCGGGAGACGGTGTCGACGGCGCGGGGGTGGAGGTCGGTCGTGACGGCGGGGTCCAGGATCCTGGTTGCCACCAGGTCCGACGACTCGGCGTCCTCGAGCACCTCGAGCGCCGTGGTCACTCCGCCGGCGACGCCCAGGGCCAGTCCGAACACGACCGACGCCACGGTCGTGTGCAGCAGGGACAGGAACAGCAGTCCGGGCGTGTCGAACAGGTCGCGGAGGCCGTCCGCAACGGCCCGCATGGCTGCCGTCATGCGTGTGCCCTTCGGACCCAGAGGGTGGACAGGGTCGTGCCGAGGATGAGGATGGCGTCCACGACGAGCACGGCGGACCAGAGGAGAGCGGTGTCCCCCGTGAGCCCGATCTCCGCGTCCCACCGGGGCCATGCCACGAGCCAGACTCCGCCGGCACTCGCGGCGGCGGTCGTCCAGGCGAGCATGGCGGGCCGGACACCGAGCCGGGCCGCTCGCAGTGGGGAGGCACCGACGAGGCGGTGCGAGGTGACGGCAGGGAGCAGTCGACTGCGCAGGGTCGTGCGCCAGACGACCTGTGCGCCCAGCAGGGCGAAGCCGGCGATCACGGCGAGCAGGGGCACGTGGACACTGCGTCGCATCGCTGCCTCCCACGGCGGCGGGAGCGGGACGACGTCGACGACGACACCGGCCCGCCGCAGCGATTGGACGAGCTCGTCGACCTGGGCCGGTGAGCCGCCGATCACGCCGGCAAGGGACGAACTGTCGGTGGAGAGGAACGGGACCAGGAGGTCTGCTTCGGTGGCGCGATCCGGCGCGGAGGAGAGGTCTCGGACGACGACCCGATCGACGTCCGGCCAGCTCAGTTCGCCCGCAGCGGCACGTGCGGCGAAGGGGGAGGTGCTGGGGACGATCGCGGTCGGGGCGACGCCATCCGGGAGCACGTCCAGGGCAGGTCGGCCGGCGAGGGCCGTCACGTGGGGGCTCGTGGACGTGGCCGCAGAGCCGGAGTCCGGTCCCGTCAGCGACGTCCGGATCATGGGCCAGGCCTCGCCAGCGGGGAATGCCGAGATCTCGTACACCGTGCCGTCCATGCGCCAGCGGTCCTCCTTCTCCACCCCGACGTAGGACGCGAGGAGCGCTGCTGTTCCGAGCGTGATCAGGAGAAGGAGGAATCTCGAGACGAGCATCCGGGTCATCACGGCTGGCCCGAGGAGAGCTGAGCGGCTGGATGATGCCTCACCTGGGAAGTGCCCCTGGGGTGCGGACCGGCGGGGTCATGTCGACTTTCACGTCATATTCCCTCCACGCAATTCCTGTGGGCGAATGGGACACGCATCACAGGGGCCTGCCGGAATAGTGAGCCCAGTGTGTGTGAGTCAAGAGGCATCACCACTCGATCGACCACCGAGCGCACTGCCCCGTCCGTGGGGCCGCGCCTTCGCCGTCCCGGAGGGCCTTGTCCTGGCGATCGCGTCATGACCCGGTGGCGGTCCTCAGGTCATGACGCGATCGTCAGGTGGCGCAGGGGCGGGCCATCCCGCCCCACCTCACCCCGCGTCCCGGCCTCAGGCGTCCGAGGCGGTGCGGATCGTCGGCTCGGGCAGGTACACGGACCCGCCGGCGGCCCGGAACTCCGCGGACTTCGCGGCCATGCCGGCCTCGGCGATCCGCGCCTGCTCGGACGCGCCGCCGAACTCGCTGCGGATGTCCTGGCTGATGCGCATGGAGCAGAACTTCGGCCCGCACATCGAGCAGAAGTGGGCGGTCTTGGCGGGCTCGGCCGGCAGCGTCTCGTCGTGGTACTCCTCGGCGAGCTGCGGGTCCAGGCCGAGGCCGAACTGGTCGCGCCAGCGGAACTCGAAGCGCGCCTTGGACAGCGCGTCATCGCGGTCGCGGGCGCCGGGGTGGCCCTTGGCGACGTCGGCGGCGTGCGCGGCGATCTTGTAGGTGATCACGCCCGTCTTCACGTCGTCCCGGTCCGGCAGGCCCAGGTGCTCCTTGGGCGTGACATAGCAGAGCATCGCGGTGCCGTAGCGGGCGATCTCGGTGGCGCCGATGGCCGAGGTGATGTGGTCGTACGCCGGGGCGATGTCCGTGACGAGGGGGCCGAGCGTGTAGAACGGGGCGCCCTTGCACAGCTCCTGCTGGCGCTCCACGTTCTCCCGCACCAGGTGCAGCGGGATGTGGCCGGGGCCCTCCACCATGACCTGGACGTCGTACGCCCACGCCCGCTCCGTCAGCTCGGCGAGCGTGTCGAGCTCGGCGAACTGGGCGGCGTCGTTGGCGTCCGCCACGGAGCCCGGCCGCAGGCCGTCGCCCAGGGAGAACGCGACGTCGTAGCGCGCGAAGATCTCGCAGAGCTCGTCGTAGTTCTCGTAGAGGAAGTTCTCCTTGTGGTGGCCCAGGCACCAGCCGGCCATGATCGAGCCGCCGCGGGAGACGATGCCGGTCACGCGGTCCGCGGACAGCGGCACGTGGCGCAGCAGCACGCCGGCGTGCACGGTCATGTAGTCCACGCCCTGCTCGCACTGCTCGATCACGGTGTCGCGGAAGATCTCCCAGGTCAGGGCCTGGTGGTCGCCGCCGACCTTCTCGAGGGCCTGGTAGATCGGCACGGTGCCGATCGGCACGGGGGAGTTGCGCAGGATCCACTCGCGGGTGGTGTGGATGTCGTCGCCCGTGGACAGGTCCATCACGGTGTCCGCGCCCCAGCGGGTGGCCCACTGCAGCTTCGAGACCTCCTCGGCGATCGACGACGTCACCGCCGAGTTGCCGATGTTCGCGTTGACCTTCACGGCGAACGCCTTGCCGATGATCATCGGCTCCGACTCGGGGTGGTTCACGTTCGCGGGGATGATGGCGCGGCCGGCCGCGACCTCGGAGCGCACCAGCTCCACGTCCACGCCCTCGCGCAGGGCGACGTAGCGCATCTCCGGGGTGATCTCGCCGCGCCGGGCGTAGTGCATCTGGGTGACGCGCGCGCCCTCCTTGGCGCGCAGCGGGGGGCGGCGCTCGCCGGCCCACTCCTGTGAGGCGGCGCCGCGGCGCACGGCCGAGCGGCCGTCGTCGAGCAGGTCGCGCTCGCGGCCCTCGTACTCCTCGACGTCGCCGCGGGCGCGGATCCACTCGGCGCGCTGGGCGGGCAGGCCGCGCTCGGGCACGGAGCCCGGGCCCATGGTGCGGTAGACGGTCAGGGGCGGGTTGGGCGTGCCGTCGGGGGAGTCGTCCTGGTGGACCTCGGTGACGGGCACGCGGATGCCGTGCTCGGCGTCCTCGAGCCAGCCCAGACGGTGCGTGGGGTAGTTCTCCTCGGCGACGACCTCGGCCGTCGACTCGGCTGCGGGCAGGGGGGTGCGCTCGGAAACGGACATGGCCGCGGCTCCTTCTTCCTTCGCCGGAATGACCCGGACAGGTTCAGACGGTCTCCGGGCGGCGTCAGCCCGGTCTCAGCCCCGTGCCGTGGGGCTCCCGTGGGATGCGAGCGACCCTAGCACGTCCCCCGCGGGGTCTCACCGCCGCCGGCAGCGGCCATGCGGCGGGGCGCTCAGGCGCGCGCCGCGCGGGCCGCCCGGCGGCGCACCGTGGTGCGCTCGACGATCCACGTCACGACCAGCATCACGATGATGACGAGGCCGGCGTAGCCGAGGACGGGGTAGACGGTGCCCACGAGGTCGGAGAAGCCGACGCTCGAGAGCAGGGTGGCGGCCAGGGCCGTGACGACGGCGATGACCCAGCCCGGCACGCGGCGCATCGAGGACAGCAGGGCGATGCGCTCCACCCCGCCGTACAGGCACGAGACCGCCGTCGTGAACTGCGCCAGCAGCAGGACAACCGTGTACAGCAGGGCGGCCCAGCCGCCGATCATCGCGGCCAGCTCGACCATGGGCAGCTCGGCGCGGCCGATGAGCTGGGCGTGGGCGGTCATCGCGGCCATCACCGCGCCGGCCATCACCACGAGGCCCAGGGCCCCGAGCCCGGCCCCGGCGACGAGGGAGCGGCCCGACGAGGAGCTCTCCTCGCCGATCGGGGCGAGCACCGCGTAGGCCAGCTGGATGTTGAAGGCCACGTACAGCACGCCCGAGAGCCACCACTGGTTGATCAGCGGGGACGAGGTCACGAGCGCGGCGACGTCGTCCACCGCGGCCCCCGGGTTCGCCAACCCCCACACCGCGACGCCGACGGCGACCACGATGATCAGGGGGACCACCACGGCCTGGACGCGCACGAGGCCCGTGATGCCGGCCAGCACCGAGACCACGCAGACGGCGGCCATCACCAGCGAGCCCACGAGCGAGGGCAGCCCGAACGCGGTGTGCACCGCCGCCCCGGCCCCGGCCAGCATGATCACCAGCGTCCCCAGCAGGGACGTGGTGATGCACAGGTCCGCGAACCAGGTGGGCACGCGCGACGTCGTGGGGTTCACGATCCGGTGGATGTCCGTGGTCCGCAGCTTCTGCGCCAGCCGCAGCACGATCACCGCGAGCAGGAAGAACAGCGCGCCGGCGATCACGAGCGCCCCCGTGCCGCCCCAGAGGCCGAAGCTCACGAAGTACTGCAGGATCTCGTTGCCCGAGGCGTACCCGGCGCCGATGGTGGTGCCGATGAACGTGGCGGCGATCCCGAGCGGGGAGGTCGGCCGCAGCGGCGCCGACTCCTCGGCTCGGCCGGGGTGCGCGGGAGAGCTCTCTGTGACGTGGGACATGCGACTACATTCTCATGGGCGGGATCGGCCCGGCCCGGGCGGCCGATCCGCCCCGACCCGAAGGAGCCCCCGCATGACCTCCGCCGTCCCCCGTGTGCTCAGCATCGCCGGCTCCGACTCCGGCGGCGGCGCCGGTGTCCAGGCCGACCTGAAGACCATCGCCGCGTGGGGCGGCTACGGGATGACCGCGATCACCGCGATCACCGCCCAGAACACGCAGGGCGTGCAGGCCGTCCACCCGCTGCCGGTGGACGTGGTGCGCGCCCAGCTCGACTCGGTCGCCGCCGACATCGCCGTGGACGCCGTGAAGATCGGCATGCTCGGCACGGTGGAGCTCATGCGGGCCGTCGCCGGCTGGCTCGAGGAGACCCGGCCCGCCGTCGTCGTGCTGGACCCGGTCATGGTGGCCTCGAGCGGGGACGCCCTCACCGCGGTGGGCGACGACGACGGGCGCGCCGCGTGGGCCCGGCTGCTGCGGGTGGCGCACCTGGTGACACCCAACCTGCCCGAGCTGGCCCGGCTGACCGGGCGGGACGCGACGGACTGGGACGCCGCCCTCGACGCGGCGCGGGGCCTGGCCGCCGAGCACGGGGTGACGGTGCTGCTCAAGGGCGGGCACCTGGACGAGACCGAGGCGCCCGAGGCCGCAGCGGCGGAGGTGCCGGACGCCGTCGTGCGCGTGGGCGGGGCCGTGCACGAGGTGCGCGGCCCGCGCGTGACGACCCGCGCCTCGCACGGCACCGGCTGCACCCTCTCCTCGGCCCTGGCCACGCTGGCCGGGGCGGGCCTGAGCTGGGAGGACGCACTCGAGCGGGCCAAGCCGTGGCTGGCCGACGCGATGCGGGCGGGGGAGGCGCTCGCGGTCGGGGACGCCTCGCGGCCGACGTGGCACGGGCCCGTCGACCACGGTCATGCGCAGCGGGGCTGAGGGCGGGACCTCCGGGCTTCGACACGTTCGAGGCGGGAAATCCGGCGAATACGCACCTCGGGACGTCCCATGAGGTCGATTTCCCGCCTCGAATGCCGGTGACCCGGACCTCCCGCTCCGCTCGAGCGTCCGGGTCCGCAGAACGCAGAAGAGCCGGACCACCGTGTCGCCACGGGGGTCCGGCTCTGTTCGCTCGTGCCCCCGGCAGGATTCGAACCTGCGGCCTTCTGCTCCGGAGGCAGACGCTCTATCCCCTGAGCTACGGAGGCGGGGGTCGCGACGCGTCGAGCGCGTTGCGGACTCGTCGACTCTACACCATCAGGACGGCCCGTCCGTGACCTCCCCGCGGGGCGCGTCAGCCGGGCAGGCCCGCGCGCAGGGTCCGGGCCGCGGCCTCGGGGTCCTCGGCCTGCGTCACGGCGCGGACCACCACGATCCGTTCCGCCCCGGCCGCGCGGACCTCGGGCAGCCGGTCCGCGTCGACGCCGCCGATGGCGAACCACGGCCGCGCCCCCGCCGGGTCCTCGGCGTCCAGGCGTCCGGCGAGGGAGGGCAGCTCCAGTCCGACGGCGGCCCGGCCCGGCTTCGTGGGCGTCGCCCACACCGGTCCCGTGCAGAAGTAGTCCAGGCCGTCCTCCGCGCGGGCGGCGCGCACCTGCGCCTCGGTGTGGCATGAGCGGCCGAGCACCACGTCCGGGCCCAGCAGGGCGCGGCACTGCGCGGTGGTCAGGTCGGTCTGGCCCGTGTGGAACACGTCCACCCCGGCCAGGGCGGCGACGTCGGCGCGATCGTTGGCGGCCGAGAGCGCCCCATGCTCCCGGGCCAGCGGGACGAGCACGGCGAACGCGGCCAGCTCGACCGCCACGTCCACGGCCTTGTCCCGCACCTGGATCAGGTCCACTCCGCCGCGGAACGCCGCCGCGCAGAAGTGAGCGAACGCGGCCGTGTCGAGCGTGCCGTCCGGGCGCAGGAACCGCTGCAGGTCGGTGCAGACGTACAGCCGGGAGGCGGCGAGGCGGGCGCGGCGGCCCGCGCCGGGGCCGGTGCCGCCGTCGTCGTGGCCGGCCGCGGTCATCAGGAGCGGATCGGGGGAGTGCATGCGCCCACTGTGGCAGACTGGCCGGAGTTCCATGGGAGCCCGGGCCGCACACGCCGGGCTGAGAGGGCCGCAGGGGCGCACCGCGCCGGCGCGGCCGACCATCACCACTCGATGCGGGTCATGCCGCCGTGAGGAGGACCGGTCCGTGCACGTGGCCGTCGTCGGGGCCGGGATCATCGGCCTCACCGCCGCCGTGCGTCTGCGCGCCGCAGGCCACGCCGTCACCCTGATCGCCCCCGAGCTGGACGCCGCCGGGCGCCCGCACGCCGTGGCCGGGGCCACCCACGCCGCGGCGGGGATGCTCGCGCCGCTCGCCGAGACCCAGTTCAGCCAGGACGACCTCGCCCCGCTGCTGCAGGCCGGCTGGGAGGCCTACCCGGCCCTCGTGGACCTGCTCGCCGCCTTCACCGACGTCGAGACGGGCTTCCTCGCACAGGGCGCCTGGATCGTGGCCGCGGACCCCTCGGACGCCCGCGCGTGGGACCACGTGCTCGAGCACGCCTCGATCCTCGGTCGCCGGGTCGAGCCCGTCTCCGTCCGCGCGCTGCGCCGCGCCGAGCCCGCCCTGGCCCCCGGCCTGGCCGCCGGCTTCGACGCCCCGGACGACCATCAGGTGGACCCGCGACGGCTCGCCGCCGCCTGCGTCGCCGCCCTGCGCGCCGAGACCGGACCCGACGGCGGCCCGCTCCCGGCCGGTGCCGGACCCGCCGCCCGATTCGTGGCCGGACGCGTCACCGCCGCCGACCCGGAGGGCGAGGGAGTGCGCCTCACGCTCTCCGACGGGGGCGTCCTCACCGCCGACGGTGCGGTCCTCGCCGCGGGCCTGGGCCACCGCGGGATCGGCGGCGCGGCCACCGCCGTCGAGGTCCCGCTGCGACCCGTCCACGGCGACGTGCTGCGCCTGCGGGTGCGCCCCGAACAGCTGCTGCCGGGGGAGTCGCACCTGATCACCCGCACCGTCCGCGGCCTCGTCCACGGGCGCCAGGTCTACCTCGTGCCCCGCGCGGACGGCACCCTCGTGGTCGGCGCCTCGGCCCGCGAGGACGGCCTGGCCGGCACCTCCGCCGGGGCCGTGCTGGACCTGCTCGCCGACGCCGCCGCGATCCTGCCCGCCGTCCGCGAGTGCGAGCTCGTCGAGATCACCACCGCCGCCCGCCCCGGCACCCCCGACGACGCCCCGCGCGTGCTCGCCGTGCCCGAGGCCCCGGGCGCCGTCGTCGCCACCGGCTTCCACCGTCACGGGATCCTGCTCGCCCCCTGGGCGGCCGGGCGGATCCTCGAGCTGCTGGACGCCCGCCTGAAGGAGATCGCATGAGCACCCTCACCCTGACCCTCAACGGAGAGCCCGCCGAGCTGGCCGTGGCCACCGTCCGCGACGTCGTCGCGCACGTCACCGGGCGCGCGATCGGCGACGACGGCGCCGCCGCGGACGGGCGGCGGCTCGGCGTGGCCGTGGCGGTCGGCGGCGAGGTCGTGCCCCGGTCGGCCTGGGCCACCCGGGCGCTGGCCGCCGGGGACGAGGTCGACGTCGTCACCGCGGTGCAGGGGGGCTGAGCGATGGCCGAGCACCGCACCCCGCCCGCCGCCCCCGCGATCCCGCCGCTGCGGATCGGCGGCTACGACCTGGCCTCCCGGCTCATCATGGGCACGGGCGGCATCACCGACCTCACCGCGCTCGAGGGCGCCCTCGTCGCCTCCGGCACCACGCTCACCACCGTGGCACTGCGCCGCTGGTCCGCGGACACCCGTGACGGCCTGGTCGCGCTGTTGGACCGCCTCGGCATCGACGTGCTGCCCAACACCGCCGGATGCTACACCGCCCGAGACGCCGTGCTCACCGCCCGGCTCGGCCGGGAGGCGCTCGAGACCGACCTCGTGAAGGTCGAGGTCATCGCCGACGAGCGCACCCTGCTGCCCGACGTCGTCGAGACCCTCGAGGCCACCGAGCTGCTCGCCGCCGACGGCTTCACCGTCCTGGCCTACACCTCGGACGACCCCGCGATGGCGCTGCGCCTCGAGCAGGCCGGCGCCGCCGCCGTCATGCCGCTGGGCTCGCCGATCGGCTCGGGGCTGGGCATCCTCAACCGCGCACACCTGGAGCTGATCGTCTCCCGCGCCTCCGTGCCGATCGTGCTCGACGCCGGCGTGGGCACCGCCTCGGACGTCGCCCTGGCGATGGAGGCCGGCTGCGACGCCGTGCTCGCCGCCTCGGCGATCACGCGCGCCGCCGAGCCCGCCCGCATGGCCCACGCGTGCCGGCTCGCGCTCGAGGCGGGCTTCCACGCCCGCCGTGCCGGGCGCATCCCGCGCCGCGAGCACGCCCTGGCCTCCTCGCCGATGGCCGGGCGGGTCACGGCCGAGGAGGACGAGCGGTGACCGCCGCCCTGGACCCCGCCGCCCGCGAGCCCCGCGACCTCACCGCGCTGTCCGACACCCAGCTGGAGCGCTTCGCCCGCCACCTGAGCCTGGACGGCTTCGGCCCCGAGGCCCAGCTGGCGCTGCTGCGCTCCCGCGTCCTCGTGGTCGGCGCCGGCGGCCTCGGGGCGCCCGTGCTGACCTACCTCGCCGCCGCGGGCGTGGGGGAGGTCCACGTGATCGACGACGACATGGTGGACCGCTCCAACCTGCACCGCCAGGTGATCCACGCCGAGGCGGACCTCGGCCGCCCCAAGACCGCCTCCGCCGCCGCGACGATGCGCGGCCTGCACCCCGAGGTGCGCGTGGTCGAGCACCGCGAACGCCTGACCGCGGCCAACGCGCTCGAACGGGTCGGCGCCGTGGACCTCGTGCTCGACGGCACGGACAACTACGCGACCCGCTACCTCGTGGCCGACGCGTGCGAGATCGCGGGCGTGCCCGTGGTGTGGGGCGCGATCCTGCGGTTCGCGGGGCAGGTGAGCGTGTTCGCCCCGGGCGGGCCGCTGTACCGGGACGTGTTCCCGGAGCGGCCCGAACCCGGCGAGGTGCCCTCGTGCGCGCAGGCCGGAGTGCTCGGGGTGCTGCCCGGGATCATCGGCTCCCTCATGGCGGCCGAGGCGATCAAGCTGCTCTCCGGGGTGGGTGAGCCCCTGGTCGGGCGGCTGCTCTCCGTGGACGCCCTGACGATGCGCTTCCGTGAGCTGCGGCTCGTGCCCGACCCCGAGCGGACCCCCGTGACGGACCTGTCCGCCCACGCGGACCAGGCCCCCCGCCCGGACGACGCCGGCGCCCCCGGCTCGGCGGAGGCGTGCGGCGCCGCGGGCGGGGAGATCGCCCCCGCCGCGCTGGCCGCCCTGCTCGCCGACCCCGCCCGGGCCGCGTCCCTCACCCTGCTCGACGTCCGCGAGGACTGGGAGCGCCGCCTGCGCCGGGTCGAGGCCCCCGCGACGGTGGCCGATCGGCACGTCCCGCTCGAGGCCGTCCTCGCGGAGCCGGCGGCCCTCGCGCCCGGGCAGGACCGCGTCCTGGTGGTCTACTGCGCCGCCGGAGCCCGGTCGGCCCGGGCGCGGGACGCCGTCGTCGGGGCCGACCCGAGCGCCGGCGGGCGCGTCCTGTCCCTCGCCGGCGGCCTCGCCGCCTGGCCCGCCTGACCCCCACCCCGACGAACCCTGCGAGATGGCCCCCACCGCGGGCCGGAGGGGGCCATCTCGCAGGGTTCGTTCGCACGCGCACGGGCGCGGCGGCCCTTCCGTAGACTTGCGCGGGTGAAGCCCGAAGACCTCTCCGCCCTGCTGTCCGCTGTCCTCACCGACGCCGTCGATGCCGGTGACCTCCCCGCCGCGCTGCGGGAGGAGATCACCCCCGCGCGCGTGAAGGTGGAGCGACCCCGCAGCCGCGAGCACGGCGACTGGGCCACCAACGTCGCCCTCCAGCTGGGCAAGAAGGCCGGGATGGCCCCGCGCGACCTCGCCGGGCTCGTAGCCGAGCGCCTGACCGACAAGCCGGGCATCGCCGCCGTCGACGTCGCCGGCCCCGGCTTTCTCAACGTCACCCTGGACGCGGCCTCGGCCGGCGCCCTGGCCCGCGAGATCGTCGAGGCCGGCCCGGAGTACGGCCGCAACGACGCCCTGGCCGGGCACACCGTGAACATGGAGTTCGTCTCCGCCAACCCCACCGGTCCGCTGCACATCGGACACACCCGCTGGGCCGCGCTGGGCGACGCGATCGCCCGCCTCCTGCGCGCCTCCGGCGCGGACGTCACCGCCGAGTACTACGTCAACGACGCCGGCAACCAGATGAACGTGTTCGCCGACTCGGTCCTCGCCCGCCTGCACGGCCGTGACGTCCCCGCGGGCGGCTACCCGGGCGCGTACGTGCAGGAGCTGGCCGACGCCGTCGCCCTCGAGCACCCGGACGTGCGCGAGCTGACGGACGAGGCCGCCCGCCCGGTGGTCCGCGAGGCCGCGTACCGGCTCCAGATGCAGGACATCAAGGACACGCTCGCCGCCTTCGACGTGCACTTCGACGTGTTCACCTCGGAGCAGACGCTCCACGACTCCGGCGCGATCGAACAGGCCGTGCAGCGGCTGCGCGAACAGGGCCACATCGAGGACCGCGAGGGCGCCGTGTGGCTCAAGACCACCGACTTCGGCGACGACAAGGACCGCGTGCTCATCCGCGCCAACGGCGAGCCCACCTACTTCGCCGCCGACGCCGCCTACTACCTCCACAAGCGCGACCGCGGCTTCGAGGAGAAGGTGTACCTGCTCGGCGCCGACCACCACGGCTACGTGAACCGCCTCAAGGCGATCGCCGCCGCCGCCGGCGACGACCCGGCGACGAACATCGAGATCCTCATCGGCCAGCTCATCTCGGTCAACGGCGCGAAGCTCTCCAAGCGCGCCGGCAACATCATCGAGCTCAAGGACCTCGTGGAGTGGCTCGGCCGCGACGCCCTGCGCTACGACCTGGCCCGCTACCCCGCGGACTCGCCCCTGACGATCGACCCCGAGCTGCTGCGCTCCGCCACGAACGACAACCCCGTCTACTACGTGCAGTACGCCCACGCCCGCGCCTCGGGCGCGGCGCGCACCGCGCAGGCCCACGGCGTGGACCGCTCCGAGTTCGACGCCGCCCTGCTCACCCACGCCACCGAGTCGGAGCTGCTGGCCCAGCTGGCGGAGTTCCCGGCCGTCGTCGGCGCGGCGGCGCGCCTGCGCGAGCCGCACCGCGTGGCCCGCCACCTCGAGGTGATCGCCGGGGCCTACCACTCGTGGTACGCCGCCTGCCGCATCGTGCCCATGCCCACCGACGACGGCACGCCGCGTCCCGTCGAGACCCTCAACCGCACCCGCCTGTGGCTCAACGACGCCACCGCCCAGGTGCTGGCCAACGGTCTCGGCCTGCTCGGCGTGACCGCCCCGGAGAAGATGTGAGCGCCCGGATGACGACGCCGCAGCC
>NZ_JABFBB010000003.1:260935-296380 GCF_017168555.1 Micrococcus sp. KRD012 | reverse complement strand
GCTCGCCCCCGCCTGGCTCCCCGCGCCGGGGGACCCGGACGCGCTCGTGCCCGGCCTGTGGGCCGCCGGCGTGGACCGCGCGGCCGACGGCGAGCTCACCGTCCAGGGCCTGCGCGCGAGCGCGCTCGCCGCGGAGTTCGGCACGCCGCTGCTCGTGGTGGACGAGGACGACTTCCGCGCCCGCGCCCGCGCGTTCCGCGAGGGCTTCGACGCCGCGTTCGCCGACCTGTGCGGGGGAGCGGACGTCTACTACGCCGGCAAGTCCATGCTCACCCTCTCCACCGCCCGCTGGGCGGCCGAGGAGGGCCTGCGCGTGGACACCGCCTCCGGCGGCGAGCTGGCGATCGCGCTGGCCGCCGGCGTCGACCCGGCCCACATCGGCCTGCACGGCAACAACAAGTCGGACGCCGAGCTGCGCACCGCCCTCGAGGCGGGCGTGGGTCGGATCATCGTGGACTCGCTCGACGAGCTCACCCACCTGGCCGCGCTCGCGGCCGAGGCCGGCCACTGCGCCCCCGTGATGCTCCGGCTGACCCCGGGCGTGCACGCGCACACCCACGACTTCATCGCCACCGCGCACGAGGACCAGAAGTTCGGGCTCTCCCTGGCCCCGGCCTCCACCGGCCGGGACGGCAACATCGCCGGGCGCTCGCCGGCCGCCGTCGCCGTGGCCGCGGCCCTGGCGGCCGAGTCGATCGACCTGCTGGGCGTGCACTGCCACATCGGGTCCCAGATCTTCGAGGCCGAGGGCTTCGGGCTGGCGGCCGGACGCGTGCTCGAGTTCCTCGCCGAGGTCAAGGCCGAGCACGGGGTGGAGCTGGCCGAGCTCGACCTCGGTGGCGGCCACGGCATCGCCTACACGGCCGTGGACGAGCCGCGCCCGGCCGCGGAGATCGCCGACGCCCTCGCCGACGACGTCCAGAAGACCGTCGAGCGCCTCGGCCTGAGGTGCCCGCGGGTCTCGCTCGAGCCGGGGCGGGCCATCTCAGGCCCCGCGGGCCTGACCCTCTACACGGTCGGGGTGACCAAGACCGTGGACGCGGACGCCCCCGACGGCGGCACGGCGGCCCGCCGCTACGTCGCCGTGGACGGCGGCATGTCCGACAACCCGCGTCCCGTCCTCTACGACGCCGACTACACCGCCGTCTCCGCGCGCCGCACCTCGGAGGCCGAGCCGGTGCTCTCCCGCGTGGTGGGCAAGCACTGCGAGTCCGGCGACATCCTCGTCCGCGACGTGTACCTGCCGGCCGACCTGGGCCGCGGCGACCTGCTGGCCGTGCCGGCCACGGGCGCGTACACGCACGTGATGTCCTCGAACTACAACGCGCTGGCCCGCCCGGCCGTCGTCGCGGTCTCCGGCGGGCAGGCGCGGGTGATCATCCGTCGCGAGACGCAGGAGGACCTGTTCGCCCGCGAGGCCGATCCGCGCCTCGCCCGCTGAGGACGCGGGCGCGGCGCACCCGGCCGCCGGCCTCGAGCCCGGGTGGGTCCGTCCCGCTCTGCGGACACCGAGTGTCGCGCGGTGGGACGGGCCGGGGCGCCGCGCTAGATTCGAGGCCAGCCGGGCCGCGCGGTCGCGCGGGCCCGACCCACCCTGGATCACGGAGGACCATGCCCCAGCACACCGACGCCCCCACCGCACTCAAGGTCGCCCTGCTGGGCGGCGGGACCGTGGGGTCCCAGACCGCCCGGATCCTCACCGAGGACGCCGACATCCTGCGGGACCGCGTGGGCGCCGACCTCGAGCTCACGGGCATCGCGGTGCGGGACACGGGCGCGACGCGCGACTGGCAGGCGGACCCGGCGCTCTACACGACCGACGCCGAGGCGCTCGTGGACGGCGCGGACGTCGTCATCGAGCTGATGGGCGGCATCGAGCCGGCCCGCACCCTGATCCTGCGCGCCCTGGCCGCCGGCACGTCCGTGGTGACGGGCAACAAGGCGCTGCTGGCCCAGCACGGCGAGGAGCTGTACGCCGCGGCCGCCGCCACCGGCGCGCAGCTCAGCTTCGAGGCCGCCGTCGCCGGCGCCATCCCGATCCTGCGCCCGCTGCGCGACTCTCTGGGCGGCGACCGCGTCACCCGCGTGATGGGCATCGCCAACGGCACCACCAACTTCATCCTCGACCGGATGGACTCCGAGGGGGCGGACTTCGACGACGCCCTCGCCGAGGCCCAGCGGCTCGGCTACGCCGAGGCCGACCCGACCGCCGACGTCGAGGGCCACGACGCCGCCGCGAAGGCCGCGATCCTGGCGACCATCGCGTTCGGGGCGCCGTACACACTGGACCAGGTGGCCGTCGCGGGCATCACCGCGATCACGGCCGAGGACAACGCCGCCGCCGCGGAGGCGGGCTACGTCATCAAGCTGCTGGCGATCGCCGAGCGCGGCCGCGCCGCCGACGGCGCCGAGGGCGCGGTCCTGCGCGTGCACCCCACCCTGCTGCCGCGGGAGCACCCGCTGGCCTCCGTGCGCGGGGCGTTCAACGCCGTCTTCGTGGAGGCCGACAACGCCGGCGAGCTCATGTTCTACGGTCCCGGCGCCGGCGGCGCCCCCACCGCCTCCGCGGTGATGGGCGACGTCGTCTCGATCGCCCAGCGCATCGTGCGCGGCGGCCCGGCGCGCCTGCGCACCCCCGTCACCGCCCTGCCCGCCCTGGACCCGGCCGAGGCCCACACCTCCTTCATGGTCGTGCTGCGCGCGGCGGACCAGCCCGGCGTGCTGCGCCGCGTCGCCGGGGTGTTCGAGGAGCACGGCGTCTCCATCGAGACGCTGCGCCAGGTCCCATCTGAGCGCGAGGACGCCCCCGGCGCGTCCCTGCGGCTGATCACCCACCGTGCGCGGCAGCGCGACCTCGACGCCACCGTCGAGGCGCTCGCCGCCCTGGACGTCGTCCACGAGGTCGCGTCCGTCCTCCGAGTCGAAGGGAACTGACCCATGGCACACCAGTGGCGCGGCGTCGTCCGCGAGTACGCCGACCGCCTGCCCGTCACCGAGGACACGCGCGTGATCACCCTCGGCGAGGGCGGCACCCCGCTCATCCACGCCCCCCACCTCTCCGAGCTGGTGCAGGGCACCGTGCACGTGAAGTTCGAGGGCATGAACCCGACCGGCTCCTTCAAAGACCGCGGCATGACCATGGCGATCACCGCGGCCGTCGCGGACGGTGCGAAGGCCGTCGTCTGCGCGTCCACCGGCAACACCTCCGCCTCGGCGGCGGCCTACGCCGCGCAGGCCGGGATCACGTGCGCCGTGCTCGTGCCTGAGGGGAAGATCTCGATGGGCAAGATGTCCCAGGCCGTGGCCCACGGCGCGGAGATCCTCCAGGTGCAGGGCAACTTCGACGACTGCCTCGAGGTGGCCCGCAAGCTGGCCGAGAACTACCCCGTGTTCCTCGTGAACTCCGTCAACCCGGCCCGCATCGAGGGGCAGAAGACCGGCGCGTTCGAGGTCGTGGACACCCTCGGCGACGCCCCGGACTACCACCTGCTGCCCGTGGGCAACGCGGGCAACATCACCGCGTACTGGAAGGGCTACCGCGAGTACGCCGCCCCCTACGTGAACCCGCACGAGGGCGCCTCGGACGCCGAGCTGCCCGCGGTGGCCACGAAGACCCCCGTGATGTGGGGCTTCCAGGCCGCGGGCGCCGCCCCGATCGTCCAGGGCCACCCCGTGACCGACCCGGACACGATCGCCACCGCCATCCGGATCGGCAACCCGGCCTCGTGGGAGCAGGCCGAGGCCGCCCGCGACGAGTCCGGCGGGATGATCGACTCCGTCACGGACGAGGAGATCCTCGAGGCCCATCGCTGGCTCTCCGCGAAGGAGGGCGTGTTCGTCGAGCCCGCCTCCGCCGCCGGCGTCGCCGGGCTGCTCAAGCACCACGCCGCCGGGAACGTGCCGGCCGGCAAGAGCTGGGTCATCACCGTCACCGGCCACGGCCTCAAGGACCCGCAGTGGGCCCTGCGTGGCGCCGACGGCGCCGACGTGACCCCGCGCTCGGTGCCGTTCGACGTGGTCACCGTCGCCCAGGCCCTCGGCCTGAGCTGAGCCATGGCCGCACCGCAGCCGCTGGCGCCCGGGACCGCCGCGTCCGTCTCCGTCCCCGCCACCTCCGCCAACCTCGGCCCCGGCTTCGACTCGATGGGCCTGGCCCTGGAGCTGCGCGACGAGGTGACGCTCACGGTCGTGGCGGGCCCCGACGTCGCGGAGGTCGTGGGGGAGGGGGAGGCCACCCTGCCGCGGGACGGCGCGCACCTGATCCTGCGCCTGGCGCACGAGCACCTGCGGGACCGCGGGTTCACCGCGCCGGGGCTGCACCTGCGCGCCGTGAACCGGATCCCGCACGCCCGCGGGCTCGGCTCGTCCGCGGCCGCCGTCGTCGCGGCCTACGCCGCGGCCGAGGCCCTGCTGCCGGCCGCGCTGCGCCGGGCGCCCGCGGACCTGCTCGAGGCGGCCACCCGCTTCGAGGGGCACCCGGACAACGTCGCCCCCGCGCTCGTGGGCGGGGCCACCGTCTCCTGGACCCGTGACGACGTCCCCGGCCCGGCCACGGCGCGGCTGCGGCTGCACGAGCGCGTGGTGCCGGTGGTCGCGATCCCGGACACCGAGCTGTCCACCCACGTCGCCCGGGGCGTGCTGCCCGCCGAGGTGCCCCACGCCGTGGCGGCGGCCCAGGCCGGCCGTGCCGCGCTGCTCGTCCACGCGCTGGCGGAGGACCCCGCGCTGCTGCCGGCCGCCACGCGGGACTGGCTGCACCAGGAGCCGCGCGCCGTGGCCATGCCGGCCAGCGCCGCACTGGTCGCGGGGCTGCGCGAGCGCGGCCACGCCGCCGTCGTCTCCGGCGCGGGTCCCACGGTGCTCGCGCTGTGCGACGGCGTCCAGGCGGCCGAGCACGCCGCGGAGGCGGCGCGTGCTCTGACGGCGGACGGGGCGGCCGCCTGGCGCGTGCTGGTGCCGTGCGTGGCCGTGGACGGTGTTAGGGTGGAATCACTCCACCACGGCTGACCCCACCGCCTCGCGCGGCCCGGGTCTCCGGTGCCCGGGCCTGCGACGGCCGGACGCACCGTGCGCCGTCGGCCGGAACCCCGCCGCGATCCATCCCGTGCTGCGCACGGCCGAATGCGGGACCCCCTCCGGCTCGGTCGAGTCCGGACGCCTCCGCCCCGTCACGCAGCGACTGCGCACGATCAGGGGAGGCGCCACTGCTGAGTTCACACCATGAAACCCGGTTTTCTGGGGCGCCGCTGCGCGGCCCGACCGGATGCACACCGCAGCCCGACGCGCCACGCGCCGCCGGGCCGCATTCGAGGGAGAAGGAACCTTCGTGACCGAATCCACGGAACAGACCACGCCGACGAACGGCGGTGGCCTGGCCTCGCTCAAGCTCGCCCAGCTCCAGGCCCTGGCCTCCCAGCTCGGCATCGCCGGCGGCTCGCGCATGCGCAAGGCCGACCTGGTGACCGCGATCTCCGACCACCAGCGCGGCGGCTCCGTGGCGGACCGCGACGCCGCCGAGCGCGCGGCCCAGGCCCCCGCGGCCCCCGCCGCCGAGGCCGTCCCGGCGGCCGCGTCCTCCGAGGACGCCGCCCCGGCCGCCGAGCGCCCCGCCCGCCGCCGCTCGCGCCGCGCCGACGCCGACACCTCCGCTCCGGCCGCCGTCGCCCAGGACGGGCAGCCCCAGGCCGAGGCCCGCGAGGCCCAGACCGAGCAGGGCCCCCGGGAGACCGCCTCGGACCAGGATCGGTCCGGGGGGTCCGAGACCCGCGACGAGGGCGAGGACCGCCCGCAGTCCGAGCGCCGTTCCCGCGGCCGCCGCCGCGCCGGCGACGACGACGCCCAGCAGGGTCAGGACCGTCGCTCCGACGGCGCCCAGGGCGAGGACGGCGCCGACGCGGACCGCCGCGGCGACCGGGAGGACCGTGATGACAACGGGCGCGAGAACGGCCGCGGCCGCAACGGCCGCAACGGGCGGGACCGCGACAACGGCCGCGACCGCGAGAACGGCCGCGACCGCGAGAACGGCCGCGAGAACAATCGGGACCGTGAGAACGGCCGCGACGGCTCCCGCGAGCAGCGCGGCGACAAGTCCGAGGACGGCGGCCGGGGCGACGGCGGACGCGGGGACCGCAGCCGCCGCGACGACCGCGACGACGAGGGCGGCCGCAACCGTCGCAACCGCCGCAACCGCAACGAGCGCGGCCGCAACCGCCGTGGCCGCGGCGGCCCCGAGGTCGACGAGACCGAGCTGACCGAGGACGACGTCCTGCAGCCCGTGGCCGGCATCCTCGACGTGCTGGACAACTACGCGTTCGTCCGCACCTCCGGCTACCTGCCGGGCCCGAACGACGTCTACGTCTCCCTGGCCATGGTGAAGAAGTACGGTCTGCGCAAGGGCGACGCCGTCGTCGGCGCGATCCGCGCCCCGCGCGACGGCGAGAAGCAGCAGCACCACGGTGGCGGCTCCAACCGTCAGAAGTTCAACGCCCTGGTGAAGATCTCCTCGGTCAACGGTCAGCCCGCCGTCGAGCACCCGCAGCGCGTGGAGTTCGGCAAGCTCGTGCCCCTGTACCCGCAGGAGCGCCTGCGCCTGGAGACCGATCCCAAGCTGATCGGCCCCCGCGTGATCGATCTGGTCAGCCCCATCGGCAAGGGCCAGCGTGGCCTCATCGTCTCCCCGCCCAAGGCCGGCAAGACGATGATCCTGCAGTCGATCGCCAACGCGATCAAGACGAACAACCCCGAGGTCCACCTCATGATGGTGCTCGTCGACGAGCGCCCCGAGGAGGTCACCGACATGCAGCGGTCGGTGGACGGCGAGGTCATCGCCTCCACGTTCGACCGCCCGGCGGACGACCACACCACTCTCGCCGAGCTGGCCATCGAGCGCGCCAAGCGCCTCGTGGAGATGGGCCGCGACGTCGTCGTGCTGCTCGACTCCATGACCCGCCTGGGCCGCGCCTACAACCTGGCCGCCCCGGCCTCGGGCCGCATCCTCTCCGGCGGTGTGGACTCCTCGGCGCTGTACCCGCCGAAGAAGTTCTTCGGCGCCGCCCGCAACATCGAGAACGGCGGCTCGCTGACCATCCTGGCCACCGCGCTGGTCGAGACCGGCTCGCGCATGGACGAGGTGATCTTCGAGGAGTTCAAGGGCACCGGCAACATGGAGCTGCGCCTGTCCCGCCACCTCGCGGAGCGCCGCATCTTCCCGGCGGTGGACGTCAACGCGTCCGGCACCCGCCGCGAGGAGGCCCTGCTCTCGCAGGAGGAGGTCAAGATCATGTGGAAGCTGCGCCGGGTGCTCTCCGGCCTCGAGCAGCAGCAGGCCCTCGACCTGCTCACCAACAAGATCAAGGACACCGCGTCCAACGCCGAGTTCCTCATGCTGGTCTCCAAGACCACGCTGGGGTCCAAGGGCGACGACTGACCGTCCCGTCGCACGGCCCCGTCCCGCCCGGGGGAGCTCGTCTCCGCCGGACGGGGCGGGGCCGTCCGCGTCGGACAGCCCGGCCCGTTGAGGCCGGAGGAGGAGAGGCACGCACGTGTTCGATTCGGACCAGCGGCGCGAGGCCGTGGATCGGCTCCTGGCGGAGCATCGCGAGCTGACGGCGCGCCTGTCCGACCCGGCGGTGCACCAGGACCCGGCACTCGCCCGGCGGCTGAACCGGCGGTTCGCCGAGCTCGGCGCCGTGGTGACGGCCCACCGCGCCTGGTCGGCGGCCGCGGAGGAGCTGGCCGACGCGCGGGAGCTGGCCGCGGCCGGCGACGACGACGCGGCGGCCTTCGCGGCCGAGGTGCCCGGTCTGGAGGCGGTCGAGGCGGAGGCCGCCGAACGGCTGCGCCGGCTGCTGATCCCGCGCGACCCCGACGACGCCCGCGACGTGATCCTCGAGATCAAGGGCGGCGAGGGCGGCGAGGAGGCGGCCCTGTTCGCCGGCGACCTGCTGCGCATGTACCTGCGCTACGCCGAGTCCCGGGGCTGGAAGACGGAGATCCTCTCCGCCACGCACTCCGACCTGGGCGGCTACAAGGACGTCCACGTGGCGGTGCGGGGGAGCGCGGCCGACCCGGCCGACGGCGTCTACGCCCGGCTCAAGTTCGAGGGCGGCGTGCACCGCGTGCAGCGCGTGCCCGTCACCGAGTCCCAGGGCCGCATCCACACCTCCGCCGCCGGCGTGCTCGTGCTGCCCGAGGTGGACGCCCCGGACGAGGTCCACCTCGATCCGAACGACCTCAAAGTGGACGTCTTCCGCTCCTCCGGGCCGGGCGGCCAGTCCGTCAACACGACCGACTCCGCGGTGCGTCTGACGCATCTGCCCACGGGGATCGTCGTCTCCATGCAGAACGAGAAGTCCCAGATCCAGAACCGCGAGGCCGCGCTGCGCGTGCTGCGGTCGCGGCTGCTCGAGCGGCAGCGGGCGGAGCAGGACGCCGAGAACTCCGCGGCGCGCGCCGCGCAGGTGCGCACCATGGACCGCTCGGAACGCATCCGCACCTACAACTTCCCGGAGAACCGGATCGCGGACCACCGCACCGGCTACAAGGCGCACAACCTCGACGCGGTCCTCGACGGCGACCTCGAGGCCGTGATCGCCTCCTGCCTCGCCCTCGACGAGGAGCGGCGGCTCGCCGCGCTGGGCGGGGACGCGTGAGCGCACCGGCCTGGTCCGCGCTGCTGCGCGACGCCGCCGCCCGCCTGACCGCGGTGGGCATCGACTCGCCGCGTGTGGACGCCGAGCTGCTGCTGGCCCACGTGCTCGGCCTCGACCGCGGCGCGCTGCTGGCCCGGGTGTTCGCCGGGGCCGTGGCCGAGCCCGCGCAGGCGGCGGCCTTCGAGGCGCTCGTCGGGCGCCGCGCCGCCCGCGAGCCCGTCCAGCACCTGACCGGCGTCGCGCACTTCCACGGGCTCGACCTGGCGGTCGGCCCAGGCGTCTTCATCCCGCGGCCGGAGACCGAGCTGCTCGTGGAGACCGTCGTGGCCGACCTGGCCGCGCGGCCCGCGGCGGGCGTCGTGGTGGACCTGTGCACCGGCTCCGGCGCGATCGCCGCGGCCGTCGCGGCGTGGGGCGAGGCGCGGGGCCGCCCGCTCGCCGTCACCGCCGTCGAGCTCGACCCGGCGGCGGCCGACTGGGCCCGGCGGAACCTCGCCTCGCGCGGGGTCGACCTGCGACAAGCCGATGCCCTTGTCGCGTGCCCCGACCTCGAAGGCCGCGTGGACGTCGTCGTGAGCAACCCGCCCTACGTGCCCGAGGCCGAGGTGCCCGCCCAGCCCGAGGCCCGACTGGACCCGGCGCGGGCGCTCTACGGCGGGGACACGCCCGGGCTGCGGATCCCGCGCGCCATCGCGCACCGGGCGGCGGACCTGCTCGCCCCGGGCGGCCTGTTCGCCATGGAGCACCACGAGACGCAGGGCCCGGCCCTCCTGTCCGCCCTCGGCGCGGACCGGCGGTTCACGGGCGAACGAGTCCACCAGGACCTCACCGGGCGAGATCGGTTCTTGACGGCGCGCCGGTCCGGCGAAGCCGCGGCGGGCGCGGAGGTGGAAGAATGACCGACGTGAGTGACTTCATCGACGTCTCGGATCCGGCCGCCCTCGAGAATGCCGTGGCCCGCGCCCGCGAGGTCCTCGCGGACCGCCGCTGCGTGGTCCTGCCCACGGACACCGTCTACGGCATCGGAGCGGACGCGTTCTCCCCGCTGGCCGTGGCCGTGCTGCTGGCCGCCAAGGGCCGTGGCCGCACCATGCCGCCGCCCGTGCTCATCGCGGACCGCCGCGTCATGGCCGGCCTCGCGTACGACGTGCCGGAGGAGGCCGAGGCCCTCGCCGAGCGCTTCTGGCCCGGCGCCCTCACGCTCATCCTCAAGTCCCAGCCCACGCTGACCTGGGACCTCGGCGAGACCCGCGGCACCGTCGCCCTGCGCGTGCCCGACGACGCGGTGGCCCGCGAACTGCTCTACGCCGTCGGCCCCATGGCCGTCTCCAGCGCGAACCGCACCGGCATGGACGCCGCCACCACCGCCGACGCCGCCCGCTCGATGCTGGGGGAGTCCGTGGCCCTCTACCTCGACGCCGGCCCCCGCGAGAGCCGGGATCCCTCGACGATCGTGGACTGCACCGTCACCCCGTTCCGCGTGGCCCGGCAGGGCTCCGTGCCCCTGGAGGAGCTGCGCGCGGTGGTGCCGGACCTGCTCGCCGAGGGCGAGGAGCCGCCGGTCGCCGCCGAGCGGATCGCGGCCGCCGACGACGCCGCCGCGGCGCGTCCCGCCGACCCGGAGGCCTGACCGGCCCCCATGCGCGCGTATCTCGTCCTGGTCGTGGTCACGGCCGTCGCCTGCGGGGCCCTGACGCCCCTCATGCGCCGGCTGGGGCTGCGCGCGCGCGTGTTCACCCCGCTGCGCCAGCGGGACGTGCACCGGCACCCCGTGCCGAAGCTGGGCGGCGTGGCCATGGCCGCAGCCGTGTTGGTGGGATTCGCCGTCGGGGGAGTCGTGCCGTTCCTCCAGGGGATCTACGCGGACGACGCCGCGATGCGCGGGCTCCTGGTCGCCGTCGCCGTCGTGCTCGTCGTGGGCATCGCCGACGACATGTGGGACCTGCGCTGGTGGGTGAAGATGGCCGGCCAGGTGCTGGCCGGACTCGCGGTGGCCCTGGGCGGGATCCGCATCGAGGCGATGCCGGTGGGCTGGATCCCGGTGGGGAACGAGACCACGCAGGTCATCCTCACGGTGTTCGCCGTGGTGCTGACGATGAACGCGATCAACTTCGTGGACGGCCTGGACGGCCTGGCGGCGGGCGTCGCGCTGATCGGCGGCTCGGCCTTCTTCGTCTACTCGTATCTGCTGACGCGGACCATCAACCAGTTCGACTACGCCAACCTCGCCACCCTGCTCATGGCCCTGCTCGTCGGCGCGTGCGTGGGCTTCCTGCCGTGGAACCTGGCCCCGGCCCGCATCTTCATGGGCGAGGTGGGGGCCATGCTCATCGGCCTGCTGATGGCCGCGGCCGCGGTCGCCGTGACCGCCGACGTCAACGCCCTGGACGGGATGCGCTTCCGCAACGTCCCCGCCTACATGCCGATCCTGCTGCCCGTCGCCGTCCTCGCCCTGCCGCTCGCGGACCTCGCCCTGGCCGTGCTGCGACGGACGGCCAAGGGCACCAGCCCCTTCTCGGCGGACCGCGGGCACCTGCACCACAAGCTCGTGGACGGCGGCTACACCCAGGCGCAGGCCGTCGCGCTGCTCTGGCTCTGGGCGTTCCTCGTGGCATGGGGTGCGGTGTCCCTGAACTTCGTGGACCCCATGATCGTCCTGCCCGTGCTCGCCGTGGCCCTGGCCGGAGCCGGCTACCTCACCCTGCATCCGATCGTGGAGCGCCGTCGCGCGGTCCGGAACGACGCCGCGGCCCACCCGGACGAGCGGGGGGACGCGTGACCGGGGCGGGAGGTCGCCGACGCCGGCGCCGCTGGGAGAACCGCCGTGGCTGGTGGGGGATCCTCGGGTGGTCCCTGGCCGCGGCGGGGGCTGCCCTGGCGATCACGTGCGCCGCGTGGCTGCTCTCCGCCGGCGGGGAGGCGGCCGGGAGCGCCCTGCTGGGCGGCGGCGCGGTGCTTGCGCTCTCGGCGCTCACCGGGGCGACGACGGCACTCGTGTGGGACCGGGCGCGCGAGGCGGCGCTGCCGGTCAGCGTGGGGCTGTTCGTGCTCAAGATCGCGGTGTTCGCGGTGCTGCTGGGGGTCCTGCCCCGCCCCGGCTGGGTCCGGGCGGACGCGGCGGCGATCGCCGCCCTCGTGACGATCCTCGTCTGGCAGGCCGCGGAGGTCCTCGTCTTCGCGCGGACCCGCCGCGGGATCTACGCCGACTGACCCGCCCGAGGGGCGAAGACACCGAGCCGGGGGCCATGTCGTGGGCCCCGTCTGCGGTACGGAGCACGGGTCACCGTTTGGTATCGTTGGCGGCGAACACTTCGACGGCGCCCACCTGCCGCCATCCGTGTCTCGCATCGCACCGGTACCCCCGCAATGTCGCGGCGCCCGCCTGTGGTCCGGGGACGAGGCTGCGGTCCCGTCGACTGCATCACTTCGGAGAGGAACCGCGTGCTGACCCTCGTGCTGGCCAACGCATCATTCGTGCCCCCCACCATCTCTGATGGTCACCTCCCGGAGATCTTCCCCTGGGGTGCGGAGTACGGCACCGGCTTCGGCAAGCAGATGCTGCTCGTCCTGCTCTCCGTGGTGCTCATCACCGCCTTCTTCGCGTGGGCCATGCGCCGTCCCCGGCTCGTGCCCGGCAAGGCCCAGTGGCTCGCCGAGTCCGGCTACTCCTTCGTCCGGAACGACATCGCGAAGGACATCCTGGGCGAGAAGAACTTCAAGCAGTGGGTCCCGCTGCTCTTCTCCATCTTCTTCTTCGTGCTGCTGAACAACCTGTTCGGCGCCATCCCGGTGCTGCAGCTGCCGACCTTCTCCCACGCGGGCGCCGCCTACGGCCTGGCCCTCATCGTCTACGCGATCTGGATCGGCGTCGGCATCAAGCGCCACGGCGTGCGCTACCTGAAGCTGGCCGTCGTGCCCTCGGGTGTGCCCGGCTGGATCCTGCCGCTGCTCGTGCCGCTGGAGATCATCTCCAACTTCATCGTGCGCCCGCTGACCCACTCCCTGCGTCTGATGGCCACCATGCTCTCCGGCCACATGATCGTGATGCTCGCCGGCGCCGGCGCCGCCTACCTGATCACGCAGACCGGCAGCCTGGCCCTGCAGGGCACCGGCATCCTGGTCATCCTCGGCTCGGTGGCCCTGTACTTCCTCGAGCTGCTGATCATGTACCTGCAGGCCTTCGTCTTCACGCTGCTGACCGCGATCTACATCCAGGGCGCGATCGACGCGAACGACCACTGATCTTCCGGGGCCGCCTCGGGCACGACCCAGGCGGCTGCGGTACGGCGGGAGAGCCCGCCACCAGTCTTCCCGGCCCTCCGCAGGAGGACCACCCGGGAGGCCGACCCTCCACAACCCGGCCGGACACCTCGGCCTCGTGAAAGGAACACCATGGAACTGCACGGTTCGCTCAACATGATCGGCTACGGCCTCGCCGCCATCGGCTCCGCCATCGGCGTGGGCCTGATCTTCGCCGCCTACATCAACGGCGTCGCCCGTCAGCCGGAGGCCCAGCGCATCCTGCAGCCGATCGCCCTCCTGGGCTTCGCGCTCGCCGAGGCCCTCGCCATCCTGGGCCTCGTCTTCGCCTTCGTCATCGGCGCCTGACGCGCCGCGTCCACGGAGCGCCCGCACGGTGAGACCGTCGGTGCTCCCTCTCCACAGGACTCTTGACCGAAGGATGGTTGAAACATGATCAGCAACGGACTGATCCTCGCGGCGGCTGAGGGGGCCAACCCCCTGATCCCCAACCCGTGGGAGATCCTCGTCGTCGTGGTGGGCTTCGCCCTGCTCATGTTCATCGTCATCAAGTTCATCGTCCCGACCCTCGAGAAGTCCTACCAGGACCGTGTCGAGGCGATCGAGGGCGGTCTGGCCAAGGCTGAGAAGGCCCAGGCCGAGGCGAACGCGATGATGGCGGACTACGAGTCGCAGCTGGCGGACGCCCGCACCGAGGCGAACCGCATCCGCGAGGATGCCCGCACCGAGGCCGCCGAGATCGTGGCCGAGGCGCGCGAGCGCGCGACCGCCGAGGCGACGCGCATCTCCGAGCAGGCGCAGGCGCAGATCGCCGCCGAGCGTCAGCAGGCCGCCGCGCAGCTCAAGGGCGAGGTCGGCTCGCTGGCCACGACCCTGGCCGGCAAGATCGTGGGCGAGTCCCTCGAGGACGACGCCCGCTCGCAGCGCGTGGTCGACCGCTTCCTGGCTGACCTGGACCGTCACCAGAGCGCAGGTGTCGCCGAATGATGACGGGCGCATCGAGGGACTCCCTGGCCGCCTCCCTGGAGGCCGTCGGTCCGGTGCTGGACGAGGGCGGCGTGGCCCTGGCACGCGAGCTGTTCGGCGCGCTGGACGTGGTGGACGAGCACGGCGCCCTGCGCCGCGCCCTGACCGACCCCGCCTGGACCACCGAGCGCCGTCACGGCCTCGTCGACTCGCTGTTCGGCGCCCGGGTGACCCCCGGTGCACTGCAGGTCCTCAAGGACCTGGCCGGCCGCCGCTGGTCGGCGGAGCGCGATCTCGGGGACGCCCTCGAGACGGTGGCCGCGCACGC
Source organism: Micrococcus sp. KRD012 (assembly GCF_017168555.1). Taxonomy (NCBI): domain Bacteria; kingdom Bacillati; phylum Actinomycetota; class Actinomycetes; order Micrococcales; family Micrococcaceae; genus Micrococcus; species Micrococcus sp. KRD012. The sequence goes on along the minus strand of NZ_JABFBB010000003.1, from coordinate 282,175 downwards.
GGCCGCCGCGGAGGCCGCACGCGGCGGACACGCGGGCCTGGCCGCCCTCTCGGGCGAGCTGCTGGCCTTCAACCGCACGGTGGAGGACTCGCACGAGGTGCAGCGGGCGCTCACCGATCAGCACGCACCCCTCGAGGCACGGGCCGCTCTGGCCGGTCGTCTCCTGGGCGAGTCGGCCAGCCCGGCCGGCCGACTGCTGGTCGAGCGCGCCGTCTCGGCCCCGCGCGGCCTGAAGCCGTCGGCCGCGGTCCGCAAGGCCGCGGACGTCGTCGCCGAGCGGCAGCGCCAGTGGATCGCCGAGGTGACCGTGGCCCGGCCGCTCGAGGCCGAGCAGCAGGAGCGGCTGGCCCTGGGCCTGCGCCGCGCCTTCGGCCGCGATCTCGTCATGGACGTGACGGTGGACCCCCACGTGGTGGGCGGCATCCGCGTCCAGGTCGGCGACGACGTCGTCGACGGGTCCATGGCCTCGCGCCTCCACGACCTCCAGCGGCGGATGGCCGGCTGACGCCGGCTCCCGCCCGCATCCGGAACACCCACGAACGTAAGCATCATCGTCACGTCGATGATCACCAAGCACAGAGAGCAGGGACTGCAGATGGCCGAATTGACCATCAACGCTGACGATGTCCGCAATGCCTTGAACGATTTCGCGGCATCGTACGAACCGTCGGGCACCGATCGCACCGAGGTCGGCCGTGTCATCTCCGCGGCGGACGGCATCGCTCGTGTGGAGGGTCTGCCCTCCGTCATGGCGAACGAGCTGCTGCGCTTCGAGAACGGCATCCAGGGCCTGGCCCAGAACCTCGACACCCGCGAGATCGGTGTCGTCGTCCTCGGCGAGTTCCAGGAGATCCGCGAGGGCATGGAGGTGCAGCGCACCGGCGAGATCCTCTCCGTCCCGGTGGGCGACGCCTTCCTGGGCCGTGTGGTGGACCCGCTGGGCCAGCCCATCGACGACCTGGGCCCGATCGAGGCCGAGGGCCGCCGTGCCCTCGAGCTGCAGGCGCCGACCGTGACCGAGCGCAAGTCGGTCCACGAGCCGCTGCAGACCGGCATGAAGGCCATCGACGCCATGATCCCGATCGGCCGTGGCCAGCGTCAGCTGATCATCGGTGACCGCCAGACCGGCAAGACCGCGATCGCCGTCGACACGATCCTCAACCAGAAGGCCAACTGGGAGTCGGGCGACGTCGAGAAGCAGGTCCGCTGCGTCTACGTGGCCGTGGGCCAGAAGGCCTCCACCATCGCCGGCGTCCGCGCCACGCTGGAAGAGCACGGCGCTCTGGAGTACACCACCATCGTGGCCTCCCCGGCGTCCGACCCGGCCGGCTTCAAGTACCTCGCCCCCTACGCCGGCTCGGCCATCGGCCAGCACTGGATGTACGGCGGCAAGCACGTGCTGATCATCTTCGACGACCTGTCGAAGCAGGCCGAGGCCTACCGCGCCGTCTCCCTGCTGCTGCGCCGCCCGCCGGGCCGCGAGGCCTACCCGGGTGACGTCTTCTACCTGCACTCCCGGCTCCTCGAGCGCTGCGCCAAGCTCTCGGACGAGATGGGCGCGGGCTCGATGACCGGCCTGCCGATCATCGAGACCAAGGCGAACGACGTGTCGGCCTACATCCCGACCAACGTCATCTCCATCACCGACGGCCAGATCTTCCTGCAGTCGGACCTGTTCAACGCCAACCAGCGTCCCGCCGTGGACGTGGGCATCTCGGTGTCCCGCGTGGGCGGCGCCGCCCAGGTCAAGGCCATGAAGAAGGTCTCCGGCACGCTGAAGCTGGACCTGGCGCAGTACCGCGACCAGCAGGCGTTCTCCATGTTCGCCTCCGACCTGGACCCGGCCACCCGCCGCCAGCTCGCCCGCGGTGAGCGCCTCATGGAGCTGCTCAAGCAGCCGCAGTACTCGCCCTACCCGGTCGAGGAGCAGGTCGTGTCCATCTGGGCCGGCTCCAAGGGCCACCTCGACGAGGTGCCGGTGCAGGACGTGCTGCGCTTCGAGCGCGAGTTCATCGACCACCTGCGTCGCCACACCTCCGTCCTGACCGACATCGCCTCCACCGGCAAGCTCGAGGACGGCACCGTGTCCGCGCTCGAGTCGGCCGTCGCCGAGTTCTCCAAGGGCTTCCAGTCCTCCGAGGACGGCGGCGTGCAGGCCGGCCACGAGGAGCACCGCGCGATCGAGCAGGACCAGGTCGCGCAGGAGCAGATCACCAAGCAGAAGCGCTGACCGCCGGTCGGTGAGGGAGCGGTCCGGCGTCGGACCCCACGGGGACGACGCCGGGCCGCCCTCCCGCCAGGGAAAGGACCACCATGGGAGCCCAGATCCGGGTCTACCGTCAGAAGATCGCGTCGACGTCGTCGATGAAGAAGATCTTCAAGGCGATGGAGCTGATCGCCACGTCTCGCATCACCAAGGCACGTGAGCGCGTCAGCGCGTCGCTGCCCTACGCGAACGCGATCACCCGCGCCGTCTCGGCCGTGTCGAGCCAGCACGACATCGATCATGTCCTCACCACGGAGCCCGAGAACCCGACCCGGGCGGCCGTGCTCATCATGTCCTCGGACCGCGGCCTCGCCGGCGCGTACTCCGCGAACGTGCTGCGCAAGGCCGAGCAGCTCCTCACCCGCCTCGGCGAGGAGGGCAAGGACGTGGACGTGTACGTCGTCGGCCGCAAGGCGCAGACGTACTTCGACTTCCGCGGCCGCGGCTACAAGAAGCTGTGGACCGGTCAGACGGACGCCCCCGTCGCCGAGCGCGCCGCCGAGATCGGCGAGGTGCTCGTGGATGCGTTCCTCACGGACACGGCGGACGGCGGCGTGGACGAGATCCACGTCGTGTTCACCGAGTTCGTCTCGCTCGTGAAGCAGAACCCCCACGTGGTGCGCCTGCTGCCCCTCGAGGTCGTCGAGGAGGAGGCCGCCACCGCCGAGGACGTGCTGCCGCTCTACGAGTACGAGCCGGACGCGGAGGAGGTCCTCGACGCGCTGCTGCCCAAGTACATCGAGTCGCGCATCTTCAACGCGATGCTGCAGTCGGCGGCCTCGGAGCTCGCCAACCGTCAGCGCGCCATGAAGTCGGCGGGCGACAACGCCACGAGCCTCATCAAGGACTACACCCTCCTGATGAACAACGCCCGTCAGGCCGAGATCACCCAGGAGCTCACCGAGCTCATCGCGGGCGCGGACGCGCTCAACAACTCCTGAGCCCGTTCGGGACTCACCAGACTCGCCATCCACACACGATAGAAGTGAGAGAGATGACTGCCACCATCACTGACCAGGGCACCGGGACCCCCACCGGCGGTGCCACCGGACGCGTGTCCCGCGTCATCGGCCCCGTGATCGACGCCGAGTTCCCGGCCAACGCGATGCCGGAGATCTACAACGCGCTGACCACCGAGATCGACCTCAACGGCCAGCGCCGCACGGTCACCTTCGAGGTCGCCCAGCACCTCGGCGACAACATGGTCCGCGCCATCTCCCTGCAGTCCACCGACGGCCTGGTGCGCGGCACCGACGTCGTGGACACCGGCGCCCCCATCTCGGTGCCGGTCGGCGACGCCGTGAAGGGCCACATCTTCAACGTGCTCGGCGAGACCCTGGACATGCCGACCTCGCAGCTGCAGGCCGAGGACCGCTGGCCGATCCACCGCCCGGCCCCGAACTTCGCCTCCCTCGAGGGCTCCACCGAGATGCTGGAGACCGGCATCAAGGTCATCGACCTGCTGACCCCCTACATCAAGGGCGGCAAGATCGGCCTGTTCGGCGGCGCCGGCGTGGGCAAGACCGTGCTCATCCAGGAGATGATCACCCGTGTGGCCCGCAACTTCGGCGGCACCTCCGTGTTCGCCGGCGTCGGCGAGCGCACCCGTGAGGGCAACGACCTCTGGGTCGAGATGGACGAGGCGGACGTCCTGAAGGACACCGCCCTCGTGTTCGGCCAGATGGACGAGCCGCCGGGCACGCGTCTGCGTGTGGCCCTGTCCGCGCTGACCATGGCGGAGTACTTCCGCGATGTGCAGAACCAGGACGTGCTGCTGTTCATCGACAACATCTTCCGCTTCTCGCAGGCCGGCTCCGAGGTCTCCACGCTGCTGGGCCGCATGCCCTCCGCCGTGGGTTACCAGCCGAACCTGGCGGACGAGATGGGCGTGCTCCAGGAGCGCATCACCTCGACCCGCGGCCACTCCATCACCTCGATGCAGGCCGTGTACGTCCCCGCGGACGACTACACCGATCCGGCCCCGGCCAACGTGTTCGCGCACCTGGACGCGACCACCAACCTGACCCGTGACCTCGCGTCCCGTGGCCTGTACCCGGCCGTGGACCCGCTGGCCTCGACCTCGCGCATCCTCGACCCGCAGTACGTGGGCCAGGAGCACTACGACGTCGCCATCCGCGTGAAGCAGATCCTGCAGAAGAACAAGGAGCTGCAGGACATCATCGCGATCCTCGGCGTGGACGAGCTCTCCGAGGAGGACAAGATCACCGTGGGCCGCGCCCGCAAGATCGAGCAGTTCCTCTCGCAGAACACCTACACCGCCAAGCAGTTCACCGGCGTCGAGGGCTCCACCGTGCCGGTCAAGGACACCGTCGAGGGCTTCAAGGCCATCGCCGACGGCGACCTGGACCACGTCGCGGAGCAGGCCTTCTACAACGTGGGCGGCCTGGACGACGTCGAGCGCGAGTGGGCCAAGATCCAGGCCGAGGGCTGATCGATCATGGCTGAGCTCAACGTCGAGATCGTCTCCGAGGAGCGGTCCATCTGGTCGGGCGCCGCGTCGGCCGTGTCGGCGCGCACCGTCAACGGTGAGATCGGCATCCTCCCGGGCCACACCCCGATGCTCGCCGTCCTCGGCGACGGCGAGGTCGTGGTGCGCACCACGGACGGCGGCACCGTCACCGCGCAGGCCCACGGCGGCTTCTTCTCCGTGGACCACGACCGTGTCGTGATCGCCGCGACGTCCGCCCGGCTGGGCGACGCCGCGGCGGCCTGACGCGGCGCGGCAGGACCTGACGGTGGAGGGCCCGGTGCTCATCGCCTCGGCGGCCGTGGGGGCAGTCATCGTGCTGTCGGCACTCGCCCTGGTGATGCGGCGCCGGGCCCTCGCCCGTGTCACGGCCGCCTTCCCGGCGGTCCTGGAGCGGGAGGGCCCAGGGCGTGAGCGTGTGATCGGCGTGTACGACGAGTCCCGCCTGCGCCTCACCGGGGGCTGGCGCCTCTCGCGGGAGCGCTGGAGCGCGGACCGGAGCCGCCTGCAGATCGACCGCCTCCCGGCGGACGAGGCCGGCCGGGCCGTCCTGGAGCTGAGCGCCGGCACACGTCCGGTGCGCGTCGTCGTCGACCCCGACGACGCCGGCGCCCTGCGCGCCTGGAGCGAGGCGGGGCCGTCCGCGGCGTCGTCCTTCTGGCGCCGCTGAGCCCGCCCGGCCCCTCAGAACAGGCGGGACTCGGCGTCGTCCACGCCGCGCATCGCGTCGTAGTCGAGGGTGACGCAGCGGATGCCGCGGTCCTCGGCGAGGGTGCGGGCCTGGGGCTTGATCTGCTGGGCCGCGAACACGCCGCGCACGGGCGCCAGGAGCGGGTCCCGGTTCATCAGCTCGAGGTAGCGGGTGAGCTGCTCGACCCCGTCGATGTCCCCGCGGCGCTTGAGCTCGACCGCCACGGTGCCGCCGTCGGCGTCGCGGGCCAGGATGTCCACGGGGCCGATCGCCGTCATGTACTCGCGGCGCACGAGGGTGTGGCCGTCGCCGAGCAGGCTGATCTGCTCGGCCAGCAGACGCTGCAGATCCGCCTCCACGCCGTCCTTGACGAGGCCGGGGTCCACGCCGAGCTCGTGGGAGTCGTCCGCCAGGACCTCCTCGATGAGCACGATGAGCCGGTCATCGGACTTCTTGGCCTGCACGCGCCAGACCTGCGTCACCCCCTGGTCGGCCTGATCGGGGGAGGGCTCCTCCACGTGCAGGGTCGCGGGCGGCGACATCCAGTTGAGGGGCTTGTAGGAGCCGCCGTCGGAGTGCACCAGCACCGAGCCGTCCGCCTTCACCATGAGCAGGCGGGTGGCGGTGGGCAGGTGGGCGTTCAGGCGGCCCTCATAGGTCACGGAGCAGCGGGCAATGACGAGTCGCACCGGTCCATCCTAGGCGGACCGCGCCCACCCGCTCGTGTGCCAGCATGGGGGCATGCCCCGTTCGAACCGCCCCCGCCGCTCGTCCGCGCCTCGGCGGAGCGAGCGCGGGGCCTCCGGCGCCTCCCGGCGGTCCCGGCCGTCGCCGGGGCGCGCCGACCCGCTCGAGGAGCTCCTCGGCCTGGACGCGGGCTACTCGCGCCAGTCCGGGTCCGACGGCGGATGGCACGTCCGGCAGATCCCCGCGTGGCGCGCGGTGAAGGACTACACGTGCCCCGGCTGCGGCCGGGTGATCCGGCAGGGCCAGGCGCACCTCGTGGCCTGGCGCGCGGACTGGATCATGGGGGACGAGGACGCGGGGGCGGACCGGCGGCACTGGCACCCGGTGTGCTGGCGCACCCGACCGGGCCGCTGACCGCGACGGTCCGGGCCGCGCCGCCGTCGTGGGCCTACCGGGCGTCCTGGCGGGGGATGAAGACCTCGCGGACCAGCAGCAGCAGCGCGGCGGCGAGCGGGATCGCCATGAGGGCGCCGAGGACGCCGAGCAGCGCGCCTCCGGCGATCACCGCGATCACGGCCACGGCCGCCGGCACGGACACCGCGCGCGCCATGACGCGCGGCGAGATGACGTAGGCCTCGATCTGCAGATAGACGAAGTAGATGGCCGCGAACACGGCGGCGGTCTGCCACGACGTCAGCAGGCTCACGAGGGTCAGCAGCGTGCCGCCGATCGCGGCGCCCACCAGCGGGATGAACGCCATGAAGGCGGCGATCGCGGCGAGCAGGACGGCGAAGGGGGCGCCGGCGATGGCCAGCGCCGTGAACGCCACCGCGCCGTTGAGGGCGGCCACGAAGGACTGGCCCATCACGTAGTGGCCGACCGAGGAGGTGATCTGCTCGGACAGCGCCTCGATGCGGGGCCGGCGCGAACGCGGTGCGAGCCGGTAGGCCCAGTACTTCATGTGCGGCAGGGAGGAGAGGAAGTACAGCGTCAGCACGACCACCACGAGCACCGAGAAGACGGCGTTCAGCACGGTCTGGCCGAAGCCGAGGAGCCCGCCGAACAGGTCGGTGACGGCGACGCCGTCGGCGGCGAGGCGCTCGGTCTGGGCGCGGACGGCCTCCTGGAGGTGGAACTCCTCGTCGAGCTGCACGAACCACTCGGCGGTCATCACCCCGTCGATGATGGCCGGCAGGTCCTGGACCAGCTGCGTGGACTGCTCGATCACCGTGGGGACCAGGAGGGCGACGAACGCCCCGGCCACGGCGGCCAGGCCGAGCGCGGCCGTGAGCACGCCGACCCAGCGGGGCGCGCCCCAGGACTCGACCCGGCGCACCAGCGGATCCAGGCCCAGGGCGATGAACAGGGCCGCGGCGATCCACACGATGAGCTGTCCGTTCGTGCGCAGCACCGAGACGACGCCGATGGCCAGGGCCACGCCGACTGCGAGCAGGAAGCCGGTCAGCACGGGGGACTCGACGACCACGGCCGCGACCGCCGGATCCTCGGCGCCGTCGACGGGGACCGACTCGGGGTCCACCCGGTCCTCCTCGAGGAAGGGACGGCGCCGCCGCAGGACCGAGCCCAGGCGGGGCAGTCGACGACGCCCGGCGGGCGCCGGCCCGTGCGACCGCGGCGCGGCGGCCACCCCGACCGGCTCCACGGGGACGCCGGCCACGGGCGGCTGCTCGGCGCCCTCGGGCTCGGCCGGGGCGCGGACGTCGGCGACGCCGGTGGCATCCGGGCCGGATGCGGTCTCCTTCTCCTCCACGCGCTCAGCGTACGTCAGGGCCCCGGCCTGACCGCGCCGCGCCCGGGAGGCTACCGTGGGGCCCAGTGACAACGCCCCTCGCCCCGGCGACGGGGCGGCCCCGGACCGGAAGGATCGTGACCGACGTGACCGCCCAGCCCCCCTCCGACGCCCCGTCCCACCTGCGCGGCGCCGTCGACCTGTCCTCGCTCGGCACCCCGGCCCCGGCCGGGCGCACCGCGCCGGGGGCCGACGCCGGCGCCGGCGGCGGCTCGTGGGTGATCGCGGACGCCGACCAGGGTCTGCTGCAGCAGCTGGTCCAGCTCTCCGCCCAGGTGCCGGTGCTGCTGCACCTGCACGTGCCCGGGGATGCGGCGAGCGAGGCGCTCTACCGCCAGTTCGCGGACGCGGCCGACGCCCAGGCGGGACGGCTCGTGCTCGCGCGTCTGGACGTGGCGAAGGAGCCCGCAGTGCTGCAGGCGCTCGGCCTGGGGGCCGGCCCCGCGGTCATGGCCGTGGTGGCGGGGCAGCCGGTGCCGCTGGTCAATCAGGAGGTGCCGGAGGAGACGCTGCGCCAGCTCATGGGGGAGATCCTCGAGGTGGCCCGTCAGAACGGCGTCGCCGGCACCGTGCCCCCCGTCGCCCCGGCGCGCCAGGACGCCGACGCCGCGGCTGCGGAGGCTCCGCCCGTGCCGCCGCTGCACCGGGCCGCCCATGAGGCCCTCGCCGCCGATGACCTGCCCGGGGCCGTCTCGGCGTGGGAGGCGGCGCTGGCCGACAGCCCCGCGGACGCCGTGGCCCAGCAGGGCCTGTCGGCGGCCCGCCTCATGCTGCGCACCCGTGACGCCGACGCCGCGGCGGTGCGCGCGGCCGCCGCGGACGGCCCGGACGACGTCGCCGCCCAGCTCGCCGTCGCGGACCTGGACGTGCTCGGCGGCCACGTGGAGGACGCCTTCGCCCGGCTCGTGCGGTTCATCGCCCTCCACCCCGGCGACGACCGGGAGACGGCGCGCGCCCACCTCGTGGACCTCTACACCGTGGTGGGCACGGACGACCCCCGTGTGCAGGCCTCGCGGCGCCGGCTGGCCGCAGCGCTGTTCTGAGGGGCCCACGGTTCATCCTTGAGGGGGTCGCCGTGGCCGCCTGACGGTGGGTAACGTCCCAGGCATGACTCCGCACGAGCCTGAGCCTGCCCCCGCCCACCTCGCGGCCGCCGCCCGTCGGCGCGCGGCGGACGCCCCCGATCCGGACCTCGCCCTCGTCACGCGCGGGCTGACCCAGCGGTTCGGGGACAAGCTGGCGCTCGACGCGCTGGACCTGGACGTCCCGGCCGGATCGTTCTTCGGGGTGGTCGGGCCCAACGGGGCGGGCAAGACCACGGCCCTGTCGATGGCCACCGGGCTGCTGCGCCCGGACCACGGCCGCGCCTGGATCCACGGCGTCGACGTGTGGGAGCAGCCCCTCGAGGCCAAGCGACGGGTCGGCGTGCTCGCCGACGGCGTGCGCACCTTCGACCGCCTCACGGGCGCGCAGCTCGTGACCTACGCCGGGCTGCTGCATGGCCTCGACGCGGACACCGTGGCCGAGCGGACCGCGGACCTGCTGCGGGTGATGGACCTGGAGGACGCCGGCCGCAAGCTCGTGGCCGACTACTCCGCCGGCATGACCAAGAAGGTGTCCCTGGCGGCCGCCATGGTCCACGCCCCGGACCTGCTCGTCCTGGACGAGCCGTTCGAGGCCGTGGACCCGGTCTCCGCCGCGAACATCCGGGACATCCTGCACTCGTACGTGGAGCGGGGCGGCACCGTGATCGTCTCGAGCCACGTGATGGACCTCGTCCAGCGCATGTGCACCCACGTCGCCGTGATCGCGGCCGGGACGCTGCGGGCCGCCGGCACGCTCGAGGAGGTCCGGGACGGGCACGACCTCGAGGACCGCTTCGTGGACCTCGTCGGCGGCCGCCACGGCTCGGAGGGGCTGGCATGGCTCTGACGCTCGTCCGACTGCGCTGGACGCTGACCCTGAACCAGTGGCGGCGGTCCCCGTTCACCCTGGTGATGAGCGTGCTCGGCGCGCTGTACGTGCTCGGCATGGCCGCCGTGGCGGTGACGCTGCTCGTCACGGGCCTGCCCGCCCTGCCGGACGAGGCCCGCGGCGCCACGACCGTGCTGGCCGCCGCCGTCGTGGTGCTCGCCTGGCTCGTCATCCCGCCGTTCGTCACGGGCGTGGACGCCACCCTCGACCCGCACAGCTTCGTGCTCTTCCCCGTCCCGGCCCGCACCCTCATCGCCGGTCTGGTCCTGAGCGCCTTCACGACGCCGGTCGGGCTCGCCACGCTGACCGTGCTGGTGGGCCTGGGGGCCAGCTGGTGGGACCGGCCGGCCGCGCTGGCGGCGGGCCTGGCCGGGGGCGCGCTCACCGCGGTGACCGCCGTGGCGATCGGCTCCGGCCTCGCCGGCCTCCTGGCCGCCTACGCGAGCCGGCGTCGGGTGCGGGACGTCGTCTCCGTCCTGCTGTTCATCCCGCTCATGCTCGGCGGCGTCGCCCTCTCGCAGGCCATCGCATCGTTCGAGGACTTCCTGGCGATCGCGCCCCAGGTCGCCCGCGGCGCGGCGTGGACCCCGTTCGGGGCGGGCCCCGCCGCGGCGTGGGCGGCCGCCGAGGGCCGCGGCGCCGCCGTCGCGCTCCACCTCGCGGTGGCGGCGGCCTGGTGCCTGGCCGCCCTGGCCCTGTGGCACCTGGCCGTGCGCCGCACCGTGGAGCCGGTGGCCGTGGGCGGCGGTCGGTCCCGCCGCGTCGCCGCGGGAGCGGACCCGACGCCGCTGCGCTGGCTGGGCCGACCGGCCACGGGCCCGCGCACCGCGATCGCGGCCCGCGCCCAGCGCTACTGGCTGGCCGATCCGCGGTACGCGGCCGGGCTCATCATCATCCCGCTCATGGCCGTCCTGCTGTGGTTCACCGGGGGCATGGCCGCGGAGGGGGGTCCCGGACTGGGCCTGCTGCTGATCCTCGGGCCGATCACCGCCTGGTCCCTGGCCTACTCGATCTCCGCGGACATCGCCTACGACCACACGGCGTTCCACCTGCACGTCGTCTCGGGCGTGCGGGGCGTGGACGACCGCTGGGGCCGGGTCCTGGGCCTGGCGGGCTGGGGCGTGCCGATGATCCTGCTCGTGACGACGGCGACGGTGGCGGCGGCGGGGGACTGGTCCCTGCTGGCGCCGATGCTGGGCCTGGCCCTCGGCCTGTTCGGGACGACCGCCGGGCTGTCCGCGTTCGTCTCCGCCCGTTTCGTGTACCCCGTGCCGAAGCCGGGAGACAGCCCGTTCAAGACGCCGCAGGGCGCGGCCATGCGCACGATGCTCGTCCAGGGCGCCGCGATGCTGGTCAGCCTGGCGCTCGCGGTGCCGTTCCTGGTGCCCTTCGTGGTCCGGCTCGTCACCGGGGCCGCCGTGTGGGGGTGGGTGACGGTGGCCCTCGGGCTCGTGTGGGGCGTCGTCGCGCTGTGGCTGGGCGTGCGCGTGGTGGCGCGCTGGTACGACCGCGCGCAGGCCGAGACCTACCAGGCCGTGGCCGCCTTCTGAGGGGCGCGGCTAGACTGGCCCGCATGAGTGTGACCGGCGAACCCGACCTGAACGACCCCTTCGCGCCCGCCGGCGGCGGCACGTCCGTCCTCGAGCGTGAGGAGCTGCGCCAGGAGATCGAGCCGGGCGACCACGAGCGCTTCGCCCATTACGTCCGCAAGGAGAAGATCACGGAGTCCGCCGTCACCGGCGCCCCCGTGATCGCCCTGTGCGGCAAGGTGTGGGTGCCGGGCCGGGACCCGAACAAGTTCCCCGTATGCCCCACGTGCAAGGAGATCTACGAGGGCCTGCGCGAGCCGCAGGACGGCGGCGACGGCGACGGCGGCGGCAAGCGCGGTGGCTGGTTCGGAGGCCGCGGCCGTGGCTGACGGCCGCTCCCTGACGAGCGGCACCCCGGACGGCAGCGTCCAGCACGACCTGTTCCACATCGGCGAGGACCTTCCCCCCGCCATGCCCGAGCGCGCGGCGTGGGGGACGGCCCCCAAGCTGCGCCAGTGGCAGCAGGAGGCGCTGGAGCGCTACCTCCAGACCTCCCCGCAGGACTTCCTGACGGTCGCGACCCCCGGCGCGGGCAAGACGACGTTCGCGCTGCGCGTGGCCAAGATCCTGATGGACTCCGGCGTCGTGCAGCGGCTGACCGTCGTCGCGCCCACGGACCACCTCAAGCGCCAGTGGGCGGACAACGCCGCGCGCGTGGGCATCGCGATCGACCCGAACTTCAAGAACGCCGACGGGCGGCACGGCGCCGAGTACCGCGGGGTGGCGCTGACGTACGCCCAGGTGGCGAACAAGCCCGTCCTGCACCGCAACCGCACCGAGGCCGCCAAGACGCTGGTGATCCTGGACGAGATCCACCACGGCGGCGACGCCCTGAGCTGGGGCGAGGGCATCCGTGAGGCGTTCGAGCCGGCCACGCGGCGGCTGTCCCTGACCGGCACCCCCTTCCGCTCGGATACCGCCTCCATCCCCTTCGTCCGCTACGAGCTCGGCCAGGACGGCATCGAGCGCTCCAAGGCCGACTACACGTACGGCTACGGGCCGGCGCTGCGGGACCATGTGGTGCGCCCGGTGATCTTCATGGCCTACTCCGGGCAGATGCGCTGGAAGACCTCCACCGGCGAGGTCATGGAGGCTCAGCTCGGCGAGGCCGCCACGAAGGACATCACCGCCTCCGCCTGGCGGACCGCGCTGGACCCGGCGGGAGAGTGGATCCCCTCGGTGCTGCGCGCGGCCGACCGGCGGCTCAGCGAGGTGCGCCGCAACGTGCCCGACGCCGGCGGCCTCGTGATCGCCTCGGACCACCAGGACGCGCGCGCGTACGCCGCGCAGCTCGAGGCGCTGACCGGCCAGCGGCCGGCCGTGATCCTCTCGGACGACAAGGGCGCCTCGGATCGCATCGAGGAGTTCGCCGCGTCGGACGAGCGGTGGATGGTGGCGGTGCGCATGGTGTCCGAGGGCGTGGACGTGCCCCGCCTGTGCGTGGGCGTGTACGCCACGTCCACGTCCACGCCCCTGTTCTTCGCCCAGGCCGTGGGCCGCTTCGTGCGCTCCCGCCGGCGTGGGGAGACCGCCTCGGTGTTCCTGCCGTCCGTGCCCGCGCTCATGCTGCTGGCCAACGAGATGGAGCTCGAGCGGGACCACGCGCTGGACCGCAAGGAGGGCGCCGTCGACGTCGAGGACCTCGAGGACGCCCCCGAGGAGGACCTCATCGCGGAGGCCAACCGGGCCGAGAGCGGCTCGGACGCGCTGACGCGGGAGAAGTTCGAGGCCCTCGAGTCCCGGGCGAGCTTCGACAAGGTGCTCTTCGACGGCGGCGAGTTCGGCCTCGGCGGCGCCGTCGGCTCGGAGGAGGAGCAGGACTTCCTCGGCATCCCGGGCCTGCTGGACGCCGAGCAGGTCTCCGCCCTGCTGCGGCAGCGGCAGGCCGAGCAGATCCAGCGCCGGCCGCGTGCGCAGGCGGCCGAGCCCGCCGACGTCGTGGACCACCGGCGGATGAAGGAGCTGCGCTCCGAGCTGTCCAAGACGGTGTCCGCCTGGGCGGCCCGTTCCGGCCAGCCGCACGGGGTGATCCACAACCGCCTGCGGGAGATCTCCGGCGGCCCCGCCGTGGCCCAGGCCTCCCGCGAGCAGCTGGAGAAGCGGCTGAGCACCCTGCGCGGGTGGTTCGTCGGCCGGACCTGAGGTCCGCCGGGAGCGCGGGGGCGCCCGCGGGCCGAGGTTCGCCTCCCCTGGCTGGCACCCGGCACGGGGACGGGCTGGAATGGGGGCACGATGTCAGGAGTCGCCATGCCCGTGTCCGCCCCGTCCCCGTCGTCGTCGCGCCCCGCCGTCCTCGGCTTCGCCGCGCGGTACCCGTGGGTGCTCGCGACGCTGGTCGTCGTCGCCCTCACCCTCGGCCTGCACCTGGCGGGGGCGGAGGATCCCGCGCGCTGGATCGCCTCGGCGTACGCCCTGGTGGTGGCCGCGTGGACCTCGGTCGGCATGGTCAGGGACCTCATGCGCGGGCACTGGGGTGTGGACGTCCTCGCCGTCACCGCGATCGTCGCCACCGTGCTGGTGGGGGAGCACCTCGCCGCCGTGCTCGTCTGCCTGATGCTCACCGGCGGGGAGGCCCTCGAGGACTACGCGGCCGGCCGTGCCCGGCGGGACCTGTCCGCCCTGCTGGACCGCGCCCCGCAGCGCGCGCACCGCCTGCGCCCGGACGGCTCCGTGGAGGACGTGCCGGTGGAGGAGGTGCGTGCCGGCGACCGGCTCCTGGTGCGTCCCGCCGAGGTGCTTCCCGTGGACGGCACCGTGGCCTCCGCCGAGGACGGCGGGGAGGTCGCCGTGGACCTGGACGAGTCCTCCCTGACCGGCGAGTCCCTGCCCGTGACGCACCGCACCGGCTCGGCCGTGATGTCCGGCGCGCTCAACGGCACCCGCGCCTTCGTGCTCGAGGCGACCGCCTCCGCGGCCGACTCGCAGTACGCGGCCATCGTCTCCCTCGTGCAGCAGGCGGCCGAGTCCCGCGCCCCCATGGTGCGCCTGGCCGACCGCTACGCCGTGCCGTTCACCGCCGTCGCCTACCTGATCGCCGGCCTGGCCTGGTGGCTGTCCCAGGACCCGGTCCGCTTCGCTGAGGTGCTCGTGGTGGCCACGCCGTGTCCGCTGCTCATCGCCGCTCCGGTGGCCTTCCTCGGCGGCATGTCCCGCGCCGCCACGTCCGGGGTGATCGTGAAGTCGGGCGGGACCATCGAGGCCCTCGGCTCCGTGCAGACCGTGGGCTTCGACAAGACCGGCACCCTCACCGCCGGCCGTCCCGAGCTGGTCGGCGTGCGCCCGGCCGCCGGCTTCGCCCAGGACGAGCTGCTGCGCCTGGCCGCCTCCGCCGAGCAGTACTCCGTGCACGTCCTCGCCGACGCCATCCGGGCGGCGGCCGAGGAGCGCGGGCTGTCCCTGGCGACCGCGCAGGATGCCACGGAGGAGGCCACCCACGGCGTCGTGGCGGTGCTCGAGGGTCGGCGCGTCGTCGTCGGCAAGCGCGCCTACGTCGCGCAGGCCGCCCCGGACACCGTCACCGCCGACCTCGCCCCCGGCCAGTCCGCCGTCTACGTGGCCGTGGACGGCGCCTTCGCCGGCGTCCTGCTGCTGGCCGACCGCATCCGCCCCGAGTCCGCCGCCACCGTGCAGGCGCTCCACCGCCTCGGCGCACGCCAGGTCCTCATGCTCACCGGCGACGCCGAGGCCACCGGACGGCACATCGCCGGGGAGGCGGGCATCGACGAGGTCCACGCGGACCTGCTGCCCGCGGACAAGGTCCGCCTGCTCTCCGAGCGCCCGGAGCGCCCGGTGATGATGGTCGGCGACGGCGTCAACGACGTCCCCGTGCTCGCCGCCGCGGACGTGGGCGTGGCCATGGGCGCCCGCGGCTCGACCGCCGCCTCCGAGTCCGCCGACGTGGTGGTGCTCGCCGACGACGTCTCCAAGGTCGCCGTCGCCGTGGCCGCCGGCCAGCGCACCCTGCAGGTGGCCACGCAGTCGATCTGGGTCGGCATCGCGCTCTCCCTGGTCCTGATGGTCATCGCCGCCACGGGCGCCATCCCGGCCCTGGTCGGCGCGCTGTTCCAGGAGCTCGTGGACGTCGTGGCCATCGTCAACGCGCTGCGCGCCATGAAGCCCGGCCCGCACGAGGCCGAGCGGCTCGGCGATCTCGCCGCCGCCCCTGCCCGGGGGGAGCGGCAGGCCGCGTCGGCCTGAGCGCCGGGCTCAGCCGTCCCGGGACTGGAAGCGCACGAAGGCGCGCAGCTCGTCGCCCTCCACGTCACGGGACTCGCGGAATCCATGGGTCTCGTAGAAGGCGCGCTGACGCTCCTCGGTGTCCGTGAGCAGCACGTGCTGACGCACCTGGCCGAACCGGGCGAAGACGCGGCGCAGCAGCTCGGAGGCGATGCCGCGGCGCTGGTGCCCCGGATCCACGAGGATGTCCTGCAGGTAGGCGATGGTGTGGCCGTCGGAGACCACGCGGGCCAGACCGACCAGACGGCCGCCGTCGGCGGCGGGGATCACCCCGGAGAGGTAGCGGATGCCGTCCCGGTCTGCGGCGATGGGGGAGCCGGTCATGGCTGCTCTCCTCGTCTGCGTCGGGCACCGGCTCCGGCACGCCCGCCGGGGCCGCGTGCCCCCATCATGCCGCACGTCGTGACATTCGTCACTGTCCCGACGTGCGGCGCCTCAGGGGCGACGCGGGCGCCGCTCGGGGCCGAACCCGCTCACGAGGTCGCCAGGATGGCCCCGGCGGCCTCCATCTCGTGGAGCGCGGCCTGGGCGGCCGCCTCGTCGACGCCGGCCACCAGGTCGGTCAGCACCGTGACCTCGTAGCCGGCGTCGAGGGCGTCGAGCACGGTGGCGCGCACGCAGTGGTCCGTGGCGATGCCCACCACGGTGATCGCGTCCACGCCCTGCTCGCGGAGCCACTCGTCGAGGCCGGGGGCGCCGGACTCGACGGCGGCCGCGGCCACGGCGGTGGCCCCGTACGGGCCGACGGTCCCGGAGGGGCGCTCGCCCGCGGCCCCGGTCGGGACGGCGTCGGGCTCGCCGAGGGCGCCGTCGAAGCCGGAGTAGGCGTCCGTGTGCAGGCCCTTGAGGAACTCGGCGTCGAGGTGCTCGGCGTCCAGGTCGGGATGCAGCTCGGCGCCGGCGGTGCCGGCCACGCAGTGCACCGGCCAGGTGGTGCGGAAATCCGGCTCGGCGCCGGTGGCCGCGGCGAAGTGCGTGCCCGGGTCGACGTGCCAGTCGCGCGTGGCTGCCACGGACGCGTAGGCGTCCGCGTGCTCGGCCAGGTGCTCGCTGACCCCGGCCGCGACGGCGGCGCCGCCGGTCACGCCGAGGGCGCCGCCCTCGCAGAAGTCGTTCTGCACGTCCACGATCACCAGGGCGCGGTTCAGGTTCTCCATGGGTCAGTCCTCCAGGAAGATGGTCGGGATGGCGGGGTCGCCCGGCTGCAGGCGGCCCACCGAGGCGGGCAGCTCGCGCAGGGAGGCGGCGTGCCGCTCGGCGGCGCGGGTGACGGCCTCGGGGCCGGTCCAGCCCTCGGCCAGCTCGCCGGCGTGCACGAAACGGTGCAGCAGGGGACGGTCGTCGGCGTCGGGCGCGGCGCCGCGGTTGACGCCGATCACCTCGGCGGTGGCCCGGCCCCGCGGGTCGCGGCGGCGCGCGGCCTCCTTGCGGCCGCCCCGGCTGGCCTTGCCGGAACTGGCCTTGGCCACGTCCACCCACGTGCCGTCGTCGTCCTGGCGGGCCACGAGCTTGTAGACCATGGAGGCGGTGGGCGCGCCGGACCCGGTGACCAGGCGCGTGCCCACGCCGTACGAGCTGACGGGGGCGGAGCGCAGGGCGGCGATCGCGTACTCGTCCAGGTCCGAGGTGACCATGATCCCGGTCTCGGTGTTGCCCAGCTCGTCGAGCAGCTCGCGCACGCGGTGAGCCTGGATCACGAGGTCGCCGGAGTCGACCCGGACGTTCCGCAGGGCCGGGCCGGCAACCTCGACCGCGGTGCGCACGCCCTGCTCCACGTCATACGTGTCCACGAGGAGGGTGGTGTCCGCCCCGAGCGCGGCGACCTGGGCCTCGAAGGCGGCGCGCTCCGAGTCGTGCAGCAGGGTGAAGGAGTGGGCGGCGGTGCCGACGGTCGGGATGCCGTACCGGCGGCCCGCCTCGAGGTTCGAGGTGGCGGTGAAGCCCGCGATGGCCGCGGCGCGGGCGGCGGCCACGGCAGACTCCTCGTGCGTGCGGCGCGAGCCCATCTCGGCGCACGGGCGGCCGTCCGCGACGGCCGTCATGCGGGAGGCTGCGGAGGCCACGGCGGAGTCGTAGTTGTAGATGGAGAGCAGGTAGGTCTCCAGGATGCACGCCTCGGCGAACGTCGACTCCACCTGCAGGAGGGGGGAGTGCGGGAAGTAGGCCTCGCCCTCGGCGTAGCCCACGATGTCACCCGTGAACTCGTAGTCGGCGAGCCAGGCCAGCGTGGCGTCGTCGAGGGCGGTGGTGTCCGCGAGGAAGTCGAGCTCGGGCGTGTCGAACCGGAAGCGGGACAGGCCCTCCAGCGCGCGGCCCACGCCGGCCACCACGCCGTAGCGGCGGCCGCTGGGCAGGCGTCGGGTGAACAGCTCGAAGCGGGAGCGGCGGTGCGCGGTGCCGGCCTTCAGCGCGGCCTGGAGCATGGTCAGCTCGTAGTGGTCGGTCATCAGCGCCGTGGGGATCTGCCAGTCGTCGGCGGTCCGCGGGGCGCTGGGCACGGGGTTCTGGCTCACGCCCCCACCCTAGTGGACCGTGGCGGGGCCGGTCCTGGCCCGCCCGCCTCGTACACTGGGGCGCATGTCCGTGCTGACCCGCCACGATCCGTCCGCGCCGCGCGCCGTGCGTCCGGCGCCGGGTGAGTCCGTCCCCGCCGGCGCCACCGACACCGCCCTGCTGGAGCGGCCTCACGAGGACACAGCCCGGGACCGGCCGTGGAACGTGGTGGTGTGGAACGACCCGGTGAACCTGATGAGCTACGTGGCCTACGTGTTCCGCACCCACTTCGGCTACTCCGCGGCCAAGGCGCAGCGGCTCATGCTCGAGGTCCACGAGCGGGGCCGGTCCGTGGTGGCGACGGGCACCAAGGAGAAGGCCGAGCTGCACGTGGGCGCGATGCACGGCTACGGGCTGTGGGCCACGCTGGAGCAGGCGGAGGACTGAGGAGGGGCATGGCAGAACGGTTCCGCTGGACGCGGCGGGGGTACACGGCGCAGCTGGAGCTGCCGGAGGTGCGCCTGCTGCGCGGGCTGGTCAGGGACGTCGTCGCCCTGCTCGAGGGCCGACGCGCGGACGTGCGCCCCGCCGAGGCGGACCCCGCCGAGGCCCCGGCCGCCGAGGACGGCGTCGACACGCCCGAAGATCCCCCGGCGGCGCCGCCGTCCGTGTCCGCCGCGCAGGACGCGGGCCCCGTGGCCGGGTTGGACGCGTCCGACGCCGCGTTCTGGGGGCTGGTCTCCGGGCTGCACCTGAGCCAGGACCCGGAGCCGCAGCGTTCGGCCCCCACCGACCCGGCCGTCGCACGCCTCCTGCCGGATGCGATGCCCCAGGCCGGCGCCGCCGAACAGGGCGCCCACCGGGCCCTGACCGAGGACGCCCTGTCGGAGGGGAAGCTCGCGGACGCGCGCCTGGCACTCGAGCTGCTGCGCTCGACGCGCGTGGAGGTCCCGCACGACCAGGCGCCGGCCTTCGGCCGCGCGCTCAACGACGTGCGCCTCGTCCTCGCGGCCCGCCTGGGCGTCGAGACCGAGGAGGACGCCGCCCGCGTGCACGCCGTGGACGACTGGCGCAGCGCGGAGGACGTCGAGTCCACCATGGCCCTGCTCTACAACTTCACCTCGTGGCTGCTGGAGACGCTCATGACGGAGATGCTCAGCGAGCTGCCCGAGGGCTCGGACGAGTCCGCGCCGGGCGCCGGGGACGCGGAGGGCGAGCAGTGAGCGGCCAGCGCGCCGCCGTGGACGCCGCCGCGCCGATCGGCGTGTTCGACTCGGGCGTGGGCGGGCTGACCGTGGCCCGGGCGATCATGGACCAGCTGCCCCACGAGTCCATCCTCTACGTGGGCGACACGGAGCACTCGCCGTACGGCCCGCGGCCCATCGCCGAGGTACGGGCCCTCGCCCTGGCGATCATGGACGAGCTCGTCGCGCGCGGCGTCAAGGCGCTCGTGATCGCGTGCAACTCCGCGTCGGCCGCCGTGCTGCGCGACGCCCGCGAGCGCTACACGGGAGGCCACGGCATCCCCGTGATCGAGGTGATCCAGCCCGCCGTGCGCCGCGCCGTGGCCGCCACCCGCACGGGCCGGATCGGTGTGATCGGCACCGAGGCGACCGTCGGGTCCCGCGCCTACGAGGACTCGTTCTCGGCCGCCCCGCACCTCGAGATCACCTCGGTCGCGTGCCCGCGGTTCGTGGAGTTCGTGGAGGCCGGCATCACCACCGGCCCCGAACTGCTGGAGACCGCCCGGGAGTACACGGCCCCGCTGCGTGCGGCGGGCGTGGACACCCTCGTGCTGGGATGCACCCACTACCCGCTGCTGACCGGCGCGCTCTCCCTCGTGATGGGGGAGGACGTCACGCTCGTCTCCTCCGCGGAGGAGACCGCCAAGGACCTCTACCGGGAGCTGGTCCGCCTCGGCCTCGAGCACCCCCACTCGGCCGCGGGCTCCGGCCAGGCCACCCGCCACCGCTTCGCCGCCACCGGCGACCCCGACCACTTCCAGGCCCTCGCGCGCCGCTTCCTCGGACCCGAGGTCGAGTCCGTGCGACGCCTGGAGACGATCGGCGCGCCCCGCCCCGCGGCCGCGCCGGTCCCGACGCGCTCGGCGGCCTCCGTCCGGCCGGGCCCCGAGCAGGAGGGTGTGACGTGAAGCTGACCATCATCGGGGCCTCCGGGTCCTTCCCCGGCCCGGGCTCGCCCGCCTCGTGCTACCTCCTCACCGCCGAGGGCGTGGCCGAGGACGGCGTCACCCCGCGCACGTGGCGGATCCTGCTCGACCTCGGCAACGGCGCCCTCGGCGTGCTGCAGCGCTACGTCGAGCTCGAGGACCTGGACGGCATCCTGCTCTCCCACCTGCACCCGGACCACTTCATGGACCTGTGCGGGATGCACGTGGCCATCCGCTGGAACCCGGCCGGCTGGGGACGCGGCCGGCTGCCCGTCTACGGACCCGCCGGCACCGCCGACCGCATCGCCGAGGCGTACGGGATGGACCCCGAGCCGGGGATGCACCAGGACTTCGAGTTCCGGTGCTGGGCCGCCGGCCGCCCCGAGCGGCTCGGTCCGTTCCGGTTCACCCCGGTCCCCGTGCGCCATCCCATCGACGAGGCCTACGCGATCCGGGTCGAGGTGGACCGCGTCGACGACGACGGCGACGTCACCACCCGCGTGCTCACCTACTCCGGGGACACCGACGCGTGTGAGGGGCTCGTCGAGGCCGCGCGGGACGCGGACGTGTTCCTGTGCGAGGCCGCCTTCCACGAGGGCCGGGACGACGGCATCGACGGCGTCCACCTGACCGGCCGACGGGCCGGCGAGACGGCGGCGCAGGCCGGGGCCCGGAAGCTGCTGCTCACACACCTGCCGGTGTGGAACGATCCGCAGCGCGCCGTCCAGGAGGCCCGCGCGGTGTACGACGGCCCGCTGGCCGTCGCCGTCTCGGGGCTGAGCTACGGCGTCTGAGGGCGTGCCTAGACTGGAGGCCATGAGCTCTCCCGCCCCCAC
>NZ_JABFBB010000003.1:235306-260835 GCF_017168555.1 Micrococcus sp. KRD012 | reverse complement strand
CCACCGCCCCCCGCCCGGACGGCCGCGCCGTCGACGAGCTGCGCCCCATCACCATCACCCGGGGCTGGTCCCGGCAGGCGGAGGGCTCGGCCCTGATCGAGTTCGGGAACACCCGCGTGCTGTGCACCGCCTCCTTCACCGAGGGCGTGCCGCGCTGGCTCAAGGGCGAGGGGACCGGCTGGGTCACCGCCGAGTACGCGATGCTCCCGCGGGCCACCAACGAGCGCAGCCAGCGCGAGTCCGTCAAGGGCCGGATCGGCGGGCGCACCCACGAGATCTCCCGCCTGATCGGCCGGTCCCTGCGCGCCGTCATCGACCTGTCCGCCCTGGGGGAGAACACCATCGTCCTGGACTGCGACGTCCTCGATGCCGACGGCGGCACCCGCACCGCCGCCATCACGGGCGCCTACGTCGCCCTCGCCGAGGCGGTGGCCTGGGCGCGGCGCGAGGGGATCCTCGCGAAGGGCGCCGCCGTCCTCAAGGACTCCGTCGCCGCGGTGTCCGTGGGCATCGTGGACGGGGTGCCCGTCCTCGACCTGCCGTACGTGGAGGACGTGAAGGCGGAGACGGACATGAACGTGGTCGTCACCGGGGCCGGGGAGTTCGTGGAGGTGCAGGGCACCGCCGAGGGCGCGCCGTTCACCCGCGCCGAGCTGGACACCCTGCTGGACCTGGCCCTGATCGGCACGGGTGAGCTGGCCCGCGTCCAGGCCGAGACCCTGGCCGCCGCCACGGAGGACCGGGCGTGAGCGCGCCCGCCTCCTCGTCGGCAGGCCTGCCGGAGGGCGCCCGCGTCGTGCTCGCCACGCACAACGCGGGCAAGGTGCGCGAGCTGCGGCAGCTGCTCGCCGGCGCCGTGCCCGGCCTCGACGTGGAGGCCGCGGTGGTGGACGCGGGCGCCGTGGGCGCCCCGGACGTCGTCGAGGACGGCGTCACGTTCGCCCAGAACGCGCTGAAGAAGGCCCGCGCCGTGGCCGCGCACACGGGGCTGATCGCCGTCGCGGACGACTCCGGTCTGGCCGTGGACGTGCTGCACGGCGCCCCCGGGATCTTCTCGGCCCGCTGGGCCGGGCGCCACGGGGACGACCGTGCCAACCTCGAGCTGCTGCTGGCCCAGCTGGCCGACGTGCCGGACGAGCATCGGGGTGCCCAGTTCGTGTGCGCCGCCGCGCTCGCGGTCCCCAGCGGCCCGGACGCCGCGGGCGCCCGGGCCATCCACGTCGAGCACGTCGAGCACGGCCGCCTGCCCGGTACGCTGCTGCGCGAGCCCGTGGGGGACGGCGGCTTCGGCTACGACCCGATCCTGCGGCCCGAGGGCCGGGACATGTCCACCGCGCAGCTGAGCCCTGAGGACAAGAACGCGATCAGCCACCGGGGGCACGCCTTCCGCGCCCTGCTGCCCTACCTGGTGGACGCGCTCGACGCGCGCCCGTGAGCGGCGGGCGCGCCCCCGTGCCGGGGCTGGACTTCACCGCGATCGACTTCGAGACCGCCAACGGCTTCCGCGGCTCCCCGTGTGCCGTGGGCGCCGTCCGGGTGCGGGACGGGGTCATGGTGGACCGTGCCGAGTGGCTGATCCGTCCGCCCGTCGGCTTCGACCGGTTCGATCCCCGCAACGTGCGCATCCACGGCATCAGCGAGGACCGCGTCCTGGACGCCCCCCGGTTCGCGCAGGTGTACGACGAGCTCGCGGACTTCGTGGGGACGGACGTGCTCGCGGCGCACAACGCGGGCTTCGACGTCGGCGTCATCGAGTCCGGCCTCGAGGTCTCCGGCCGGGACGTGCCGGGCCTGGAGTTCGTGTGCACCCTGGTGCTGGCGCGCCGCGTCTACGACCTGCCCTCGTACGCCCTGCCCTCCGCGGCGCGCGAGGCCGGCTTCACCCCGGGACGCCACCACGACGCACTGGCCGACGCCGAGGCCTGCGCGGCCATCCTCGTGGACATCGGCCGGCGCGTGCTGGGAGCGCCGCCGGCCGACGCGGACGTTCTGCCGGGTCTGACCGACGCGCCGGCCGGCCGCGGCGTCGACCGCCTGATGCGGGCCCAGGGGCTGGGCGTCAGCGTCCTCGCCCCGCGGGCGGCGGGTGCGGGCGCCGAGTCGAAGGCCACCCGCCAGGCCCGGCGCACCGAGGGCGTCTTCGACGCGCGGGTCCCGCTGCGGGACGAACGCGCCATGCCCGACTTCATGCGCTGGCCGGACGAGGGCGTCAATCCGCTCCCGAACCCGGCCGCCGACCCGGGTCACCCCCTGTTCGGCCAGACCGTGGTGTTCACGGGCGGCATCGGCATGTCGCGTCAGAGTGCCAAGACGCGCGCGGCCGCGCACGGAGCGCAGACCGCGAACCGGGTGGGCGCGGCCACCACGATGCTCGTCGTGGGGGACGGCTTCGAGGCCGCGGACCTGCACCGCCCGCGCGCCGAGGACGGGGCACCGCAGGCCGTGACCACGGCGCTGGCGCACCGCAAGACGCGGGACGCCCTGCGCCGGCGGGACCGGGGGCAGGCCATCGCCCTGGTCTCCGAGGGGGAGTTCCTGCAGATGCTCGACGGGAACTGGCCGGACGCCGCGCGCTGAACCGCTCAGGTGGTCGCGGCGCTCCAGCGCCGGGCGGCCTCCAGGACGACCTCGCGCTCGGCGATCCACCCCGGGACGGAGGCCTCGGCCGCGGGGTCGTGCGCACCGAACACGGCGGTGCCGTGCGCCGCGCCGAGCACCTGCCCGGCCAGCGAGGCCGTGGAGTCGGAGTCGCCGTCGTGGTTCACGCCGATCCGCAGCGCCAGGGCGAGCGCCGCCGCCGGATCGGCCGGGTGCGCCGCCTGCGCGGTGAGCGCGGCATACAGCGCGATGGCCAGGGCCTCCTCCGCGACCCAGCCCTCGCCGAGCGCGGTGGGGAGGGCACCGGGGGCGCCGGGGTCGGCGTCGACGGTGCCGGCCAGGTCGACCGCCGCGGTCACGGCGGCGCGGGTCTCCTCGGCCTCCTCGCCCAGGCCGTCGAGCCACGCGCGGGCGTGCGCGACCGCGGCGGCCAGGTCCAGGCCGCGCAGCAGGGCCGCGATGACGAGGGCGTACGCGGCCGCCGCGACCCACGCGGTGGGGTGGCCGTGCGTGAGGACGGCCCCCTGGCGGGCGAGGGACACGACGTGCGGGTCCTCGAGCCCCGGCACCATCCCGTACGGGGCCGAGCGCATGACCGTCCCGCAGCCCTTCGAGCCCGGGTTGTGCGGGTCGCCCGGCAGGCCCATCCCCGGTTCGGCGAGCCCGCTCAGGCACGCGGTGCCCGGCGCGCGGCGCACCTTCAGCTCCGCGTGCGCGTCGATCCAGCGGGGCGGGGCCGGGGGAGCGCCCTCGGGCAGCGCGCCGTCCTGCGTGGCGAACCAGCGCAGGCACGCGAGCCACACGCACGCGGCGGGATCGGCCAGGACGCCGTCGTTCTGCCACTCGATCCACTCGAGCAGGCCGTCGAGCACGTACAGCGTCAGCTGGGTGTCGTCCGTGATCGGCAGGGCGTGGGTGCCCTCCTGGGCGAGCAGGTCCGCGGCGTCGGTGACGCCGGCGGGGCCGTGCACCGCCTCGATCCCCGACGCGGGGGTGAACTCGACGACGCCGCCCAGCGCGTCCCCGGCGGCACCGGCCGCGAGGAGGGCCAGGACCCGGTCGGCGTGCTCGGGGCCGGGCAGGGGCGTGGACGAGGAGGCGGTGGGCTCGGGCGCGGTGGCGGACATGCCGCCATCGTACGAGCTGCACCGCGTCGTGCTTATCCCGTCCACACCCTCCCTAGAGTGGGCCGCATGATCCTGCTGCACACCTCGGACTGGCATCTGGGCCGGTCGTTCCACGGCACCGGACTGCTCGAGGCCCAGGAGGAGGTCCTGGACGCCCTCGTCGCGACCGTGACGGAGCGCGGCGTGGACGCCGTCCTGCTGGCCGGGGACGTGTACGACCGCGCGCTGCCGCCGGCGGACGCCGTCCGGCTGCTGGACCGGACGCTCACCCGGCTGCACGCGGCCGGCGCCCAGGTGGTGCTCACGAGCGGCAACCACGACTCGGCGGTGCGCCTCGGCTTCGGCGGCGGACTCCTGGCGGCCGCGGGCGTGCACGTGCGCGCGGACGCGGCGGAGCTGGACCGCCCCGTGCTGCTCACCGAGCCCGGGGTCGACGGCGGTGCGGGCCAGACCGTGGCCGTCTACGGCATCCCCTACCTCGAACCGCGCCACCAGGGACCGGCCTGGGGCGTGGAGCCCCACCACACGGCCGTGCTGACGGAGGCGGTCCGCCGCGTCCACGCCGATCTGGCCGCCCGCCGCGCCGAGACGCCGGAGCCGGTGGCCGCCGTCGTGCTGGCCCACCTGTTCGCGGCCGGGGGCCACGGCTCCGAGTCCGAACGGGACATCGGCGAGGGCGAGCACGTTGAGCCGGACGCCCCGCCCGAGATGCTGGTGGGCACGCTGGGGCAGGTGCCGGTCTCCGTGTTCGACGGGCTCGACTACGCGGCCCTGGGCCACCTGCACGGCCGCCAGCGGCTGGCAGAGCACGTGCGGTACTCCGGCTCACCGCTGCCGTACTCCTTCGCCGAGGCGGGCCACCGCAAGGGCGGCTGGCTCGTCCACGTCACGGGCGGGGCCGTCACCGACGTCGAGGCCGTGGACTGGGACGCCGGACGGCGCCTGGCGGTGCTGTCCGGGCCGATCGAGGACCTGCTGGAGTCCCCGGAGTTCGCGTGGGCGGAGCAGTGCTGGGTGCAGGTCACCGTCACCGACGACGAACGCCCCGAGCGGG
This sequence comes from Micrococcus sp. KRD012, assembly GCF_017168555.1. NCBI lineage: Bacteria > Bacillati > Actinomycetota > Actinomycetes > Micrococcales > Micrococcaceae > Micrococcus > Micrococcus sp. KRD012. Next base: position 256,056 of record NZ_JABFBB010000003.1, on the reverse strand, counting down.
CCCTGGAGCGCCTGAAGACCCGGTTCCCCTCCGTGCTCGTCTTCCGCCACGAACCGGCCGGCGGGAGGCGGGCCCGGGAGCGGACCTACGCCCAGGTCCTGCGGCAGGCACCCTCGGACCACGCGCTCGCGGTCGGTTTCGTGGACCACGTCCGGCAGCGGCCGGCCAGCGAGGCGGAGCAGGACCTGCTGCGGGACGCCCTCGAGGCCGCCCGTGCGGCGGAGGTGCGCGCATGAGGATCCATCGGATGCGCCTGGAGGGGCTCGGGCCCTATGCCCAGGCGCAGGACGTCGACTTCGACCGGCTCAACGCGGCCGGCCTGTTCCTGCTGGACGGGCCCACCGGCGCGGGCAAGTCCACGGTGCTGGCCGCGCTGTGCTTCGCCCTCTACGGGACCGTGCCAGGCGGACGGTCGGCCGAGTCGCTCGTGACCACGCTGCGCGAGCCGGGCGCGGTGATCCCCGAGGTGCAGGTCGAGTTCACCGTGCAGGGCCGGCGCTTCGAGGTGGTCCGCTCACCCAAGCACGAGCGGCCCCGCCGGCGACGCAGCGCAGCGGGGGGCGCCACCGTCACCACGCAGGCCACGGTCTCCCTGCGGGAACGCGTGGACGGGGAATGGACGGCGCCGCTCACCCGGGCGGACGAGGTCGGCCAGCAGATCGCGGCCGTCCTGCACCTGGACGCCGAGCAGTTCATACAGGTGGTCCTGCTGCCCCAGGGACAGTTCGCCCAGTTCCTCACCGCGAAGTCGGATGAGCGCCGCGTCCTGCTGCGGCGGCTCTTCGGCACGCAGCGCTTCGACGGCGTCGAGGAGCACCTGCGCGTCGAGACGGCCCGGCTGGACACCGCGGTGGCCGTGGACGCGGACGTGGCCCGGACCGCGCGGGCACAGCTGGCCGAGGCGCTCCACGAGGCGCTCGGCCCGGACTGGCATGCGCCGGAGCCGTCACCGGACACGGACGACCGGCTGCTCGCCCTCGCCGCCGAGCGCGCAGGTCGCGCCCACGAGGATGCGCGGGCCGACCTCGCCACGGCCCGCGCCGCGGAGCAGCGGGCCCGGGTGACGGCGCGTGAGCTGGAGACCCGCGGGCGGGACCTGGCCGCGGCCGAGGCGTGGGCGAGCCGTCGACGCGACCACGACGCCGAGGCCGAGACCGCCGCGGCGCGGCGCCGCGCCGTCGACGCCCATGAGCGCGCCGGGCGGGTGCTCGCGGCCGCCCAGCGGGCCTCCGCGGCGGCGGACGCCGCCGGCACCGCGTCGGAGGCGGTGACGGAGGCCCTGGCGCACGTCGAGGACGAGCCGACCGCGGCGGCGTGGCTCGCCGCCGCCCGGGCGGACGGGGCCGCCGATGCGCCCGCCTCCCGCCAGGCGCTGGGGGAGGCCGAGCGCGCCGCGGAGGCGGTGGCGCGCGCCGTCCGGGACCGTGACCGGATGCGCGAGCTGGAGCAGGAGGCGGCCGCCGCGGCGGAGCGTCGGGCCGAGATCGACCGCGACCGCGCCGCCCTGGTCGAGTCCCGCCCCGAGCGTGAGGCGGCCGTCGCGGCACACCGCGCGGTCGTCGAACGCGGCACCGAGCGTCTCGGCGCCCGGGAGGCCGTGGACCGCGCCGTGTCCGAGGCCGCCGCTCGCCGCACGGCCGCCGAGGCCGCGGCCGCCCGCGCCGTCGAGGTCGAGACCGCGGCCCGGGCCCACCGGGAGGCACAGGAGCGGCGACGTGAGGCCGCCGAACGGCACGTCGGTCTGCTGCGTGCCCGGTACGAGCAGGCCGCCTCCGAACTGGCGGAGCGGCTCGTGCCCGGCGAGCCGTGCGCCGTGTGCGGCTCGCCCGAGCACCCGGCCCCGGCCGCGACCGCGGACACCGCGGTGACCGAGGCGGACGTGCGGGACGCCGAGCAGGCCCGGACCGCGGCCGACCGGGCCGCGACCGACGCCGAGACCGCCCTGCGCGCCGCCGAGCAGACCCTCCGCTCGGCGGGCGAGGCCGCCGCCGGGCTCGCACCCGAGGCCGCGCGGGAGGCGCTCGAGCGCGCCGAGACCGAACGGGCCGCGCTGGACCAGGCGGCGAAGGACCTCGCCGCGGACCGCCGCCGGCTGACCGCCGCCGAGAAGACGCTCGCCGGGGCCGACGAGACCGCCGCCGCGCTCGCGGCCGAGGACGGCCGGCTCGCCGAGGCCGCCGCCCACCGCGCCGCCCGGCTGACCGAGCTGCGGGACGCCGTCGAGGCCGCCCGCGGCGACGCCGAGACCCTCGACGCCCGCCGCGACCAGGTCACCGCCGCACGCCGGGTCCTGGCCGCCCTCGCTGCGGCGCAGGACGAGGACGCGCGCGCCCGGGCGGTCGCCGACGAGACCGGACAGGCGCTCACCGCCACGCTGGCCGAACAGCGCTTCGACGACGTCGACGCGGCGCGCGCGGCCCGCCTCGAGGAGACGGAGGCCGCCGACCGCACGGCCGCCGTGCAGGAGTGGGACGCCGAACGGGCCCGCCTCGCCGAGCTCGAGGCGAGCGAGCCCGTCCGCCGGGGCCGCGCCCTCGCCGAGGCGGGCGTCGAGCCGCCGACCGAGGAGCAGACCCGCGCCGCCGCCGAGGCGCTCGCCGCGGCCGAGGCCGCGAGCTCGTCCCGGGCGACGGCGGTCGGGCGGCTCGATTCGCTCGTCGCCACGGTGCGCCGGCAGTCGGCCGCCCTGACCGAGGTCCTGGAGCGGTCCGCCGGGCTCATCGCCGAGCACACGCGGGTGCGGGGGCTGCTCGACCTCGTCCGCGGCGGCGGGGAGAACCTGCTCAAGATGCCCCTGACGAGCTATGTCCTCGCCGGGCGGCTCGAGGAGGTCGCCGCCGCGGCCACCGAGCGTCTGCTCGCCATGACGGACCAGCGGTATTCGATCGAGTACTCCGACGCCGTGGGCGGGCGCGGGAACAAGGGCCTCGAACTCGTCATCCGGGACCACTACGTGGACGAGACGCGCCACCCGGCCACGCTCTCGGGCGGCGAGACCTTCATGGCCTCCCTCGCCCTCGCCCTGGGGCTCGCGGACACCGTGCAGGCCGAAGCCGGCGGCATCGAACTGGACACGCTCTTCGTGGACGAGGGCTTCGGCTCGCTCGACGCGGACACCCTCGACGACGTCCTGGACGTCGTGGACACCCTGCGGACCGGTGGCCGGACCGTGGGCCTCGTCTCCCACGTCGAACGGATGAGGCAGGAGATCGGCGTGCGGCTCGAGGTGCGCAAGGACCGGCGCGGCTCGAGCCTCGCGGTGCACGACGGCGCCTGAGCGGCGGGGGTGCGCCCCGCCGCCCCGGCCCGCGCCGGGCGGGCGGTCAGGCCCGGCGCCACCGCCGGCGGAGGCGCTGCCGGAGTCGGCCGAGGCGTCCGGTGTCGAGCTCGGACGGGGCCGCCCATCGCTCCTCAGCCCGGCGCGCCTGCTCGGCCGCGCGCTCGGCCGCGACGCGCTGCGCCTCCCGCTCGGCCGCGACACGGCGCTCCTCCTGCAGGCGGCGCTCCCCGCGGACCTCGGTGAGCCGGTACAGCACGGGCACGAGCACGAGCGTGAGCAGGGTGGAGGACACCAGGCCGCCCACCACGGCCACCGCGAGGGGCTGGGAGATGAACCCCGCGTGCCCCGTGACGCCCAGGGCCATCGGGGTCATGGCCAGGACGGTGGCCAGGGCCGTCATCACCACCGGGCGCACGCGGTTGAGCGCGCCCACCTCGATCGCCTCGTCCAAGGTCATGCCGCGGTCGCGGCGGTACTGGTTGATCAGGTCGATCAGCACGATCGCGTTCGTCACCACGATGCCCACCAGCATGAGCAGCCCGATCATCGTGGACAGTCCCAGCGGCGTGCCGGTGGCCAGCAGCGCCAGGAACACGCCCGTGGCGGCGAAGGGGATCGACACGAGCAGCACGAGCGGCTGGCGCAGCGAGTTGAACGTCGCCACCATCACGACGTACACGGTCGCCACGGCGGCCAGCAGCGCCAGCCCGAGGTCCCGGAACGTCTGCGCCTGCTGCTCCGCCGCGCCGCCCACGGCCGCGGTGACGCCCTCGGGCAGGTCCAGCTCCGCCACGGCCTGCGTGACCCGGCGCGAGACGGCCCCGAGGTCCTCGTCGTCCGGGGTCACCGTGACGACGGCGGTCCGCTCGCCGTTCGAGGACGTCACCCGGGCAGGTACGGACATCCGCGAGACCTCGGCGAGGTCCCCCAGCGGCACGGGCCCCTCGGCCGTCTCCACGGGCACCTGGCGCAGGGCGTCGAGGGACTCGACCGGCTCCGGGTCACCCAGCTGCACCGCGAAGCTCTCGAACCCGAAGCGGACCTCGCCCACGGGCACGGCCTGCAGGGCGGCGGCGGCCTGGCCGGCCACCGCCTCCTCGGTCAGGCCGAGCCGGGCGGCGGCGACGGTGTCCACGTCCACCTGGAACGTCGGGCGCAGGTCCGAGGCCGGCGTCGTCACCTCGCGGGCACCCTCGACGGGCCGCAGCGCCTGGGCGACCTGATCGGCGGCCGCGGTGAGGGCCTGCGGGTCGGGGGCGGAGACGGACACCTCGATGTCCTGGCCGCCGCTCGGCCCCTGCTGCGTGGAGACGGACACGTCGCCCACGCCGTCGAGACCGGTGAGCTCGGCGCGCACCCCGTCCTGAAGGGCCACCTGGTCCGCATCCGGGTCGGTCACCACCGTGAACCGCGCCCGGTCCGCCGAGGAGCCGCCGAAGGCCCCCATCGGACCGGCGGCGGTGCCGGCCGTCCACTGGACGGTTTCGACGCCGTCGGTGTCCAGCAGCACGCGCTCGATGCGCTCGGCGGCGGCGGCCGTCGTCTCCAGCGACGCCCCCGGCTCCTGCTCCGCCGTGACGACGAACGAGTTCTGTCCCGAGTCGCCCAGGAGGTTCGTGGGGATCAGCGGGACCAGCGCGGCCGTGCCGGCCAGCAGCGCCAGGGCGGCGGCGAGGGTGACCACGGTGTGCCGCTGTGTCCAGCGCAGCACCGGGCGGTAGGCCCGGGTGAGCCATCCGCCGGCCGCCACGGGCCGGTCGCCGGGGACGGCGGGCGCGGCCGTGGTCTCGGCCCCGCGCCGCGGGGAGCGCAGGAACCACCAGCACAGCACCGGCACGATCGTCAGGGCGACGACGAGGGAGGCCAGCAGGGCGACCGTGGCGGTCACGGCGAAGGGCCGGAACAGCTCGCCGGCCAGGCCGCCCACGAAGGCGATGGGCAGGAACACGGCCACGGAGACGAGGGTGGAGGCGGTGATCGCGGTGGCGACCTCGCGCGTGCCGTCCAGGATCGCGGTGCGCCAGTCGGCGCCCAGGCCGAGGTGCCGGCGGATGTTCTCCACCACCACGATCGCGTCGTCCACGACTCGGCCGATCGAGATCGTCAGCGCCCCGAGCGTTAGCGTGTTGAGGGAGTAGCCGAAGGCCGCCACCCCGATGAGGGCGGCCAGCAGGGACAGCGGAATGGACACGGCGGTGACGAGGGTGGAGCGCACCGAGAGCAGGAACACGGCGATCACCAGCACGGCGAACGCCAGGCCCAGCAGGCCCTCCTGGAACAGCGTGTCGATGGACTGCTGGATGAACGGGGCCTGGTCGAACACCACGGTCAGGTCCGCGCCGCCGCCGACCAGGGACGCCAGCTCCGGCAGGGCGTCGCGCACGGCCTGAGAGACCGCCACGAGGTCGGCGTCCGGGGTCGCGGTCACGGAGACGGACAGCGTCGGCACCCCGTCGGTGCGGGTCAGCGAGGTGGGGGCCGCGGCCACGAGGGTGACGTCGGCGACCTCGTCCAGGGTGCGCGGTTCGCCGTCGCCGGAGGGAGCGACGACGATCCCGCGCAGGCCCTCGAGGTCCTCGACGGCGGCGCCCGCCTGGACGGGATAGGTGGTCGCGCCCTCGGTGACCTGGCCGACGGGGAAGAGGCCGGCGTTCTCCTCGAGCGCGTCGGTGATGTCGGAGGTGGTCAGCCCGGCGGCGGCGAGCGCGGCCGGGTCCGGGACCACGGAGACGTTCTCGTCCGTGCCGCCGAGGACGTCGGCGCCGCGGACGCCGTCGATCTTCTGCAGCCGCGGGGCCAGGACGTCCTCGGCGCGGCGGCGCAGGGTGTTGAGGTCCTCGTCCCCGGACAGGGCGAGGAAGACCACCGGGAAGTCGGAGACGGAGCCCGCGAAGGACGAGGTCTCCGCCTCCTCCGGCAGCTGCGGCCCCAGGTTGGCCACCACGCGGTCCACCTGGGACCGGGCCCGGTTCAGGTCTGTGCCGTAGGCGAACTCCAGCTGGACCGCGTTGAAGCCGGACTGCGACGTGGACCGCGAGGATTCGAGCCCCTCCACGGCCTGCAGGGCCGTCTCGAGGGGCTCGCCCACCTGAGCGTCCACGACCTCGGGGGACGCCCCCGGGTAGAGCGTCGAGACGGAGATGACGGGCAGCTCGAGCGGGGGGATCAGCTCCCGCTTGAGCTGCCCGGCGGAGAGGACGCCGAACACCGCGATGAACACGGTGACGAGCGCCACGAGCGCCCGCCGACCGAGTGAGAACCGTGCGAGCGCTCCCATCGGGGCGTCAGGCCAGCTTCAGTGCGGCGTCCGTGACGGTGCGGACCTCGTCCAGCAGCGCCGGGTCGTCGTTGAGCGTGTGGCCCAGGGACGGGATGAGCTCCTTGAGCGTGCCGTCCCAGCCGGCCATCTTCGCGGGGAAGCAGCGCTCGAGCAGCTTCACCATGATGGGGGCCGCGGTGGAGGCGCCCGGCGAGGCGCCGAGCAGGCCGCCGAGCGAGCCGTCCGCGTGCGTGACGACCTCGGTGCCGAACTGCAGGACGCCGCCGAAGCGGCCCTTGCGCTTCATCACCTGCACGCGCTGGCCCGCGGTGATCAGCTCCCACTCGCCGCCGTCGGCCTCCGGGTAGAACTCGTGCAGCGCGTCGATCTTCTTGTCCCGGGACTTCAGCACCTCGGTCACGAGGTACTTGGTCAGGTCCATGTTGTCCTTGGCCACGTCCAGCATCGTGCTGAGGTTGTGCGGGCGCACGGACAGCGGCAGGTCCAGGTAGGAGCCGGTCTTGAGGAAGTTCGTGGAGAACCCGGCGTAGGGGCCGAACAGCAGGGAGCGCTTGCCGTTGACGAAGCGGGTGTCCAGGTGGGGCACGGACATCGGCGGGGCGCCGACGGCGGCCTGGCCGTACACCTTGGCCATGTGCTGGTTGACCACGGACTCGTCCGTGCAGCGCAGGAACTGGCCGGAGACCGGGAAGCCGCCGAAGCCCTTGGCCTCGGGGATGCCGGACTTCTGCAGCAGGGGCAGGGCGCCGCCGCCGGCACCGACGAAGACGAAGCGGGCGCGGTCCACGAGCTCGGAGCCGGCGGCCTTGTTCTTGACCTTGACCTCCCAGCGGCCGTCCGTGCCGCGGGTGAGGCCGGTGACCTTGTGACCGAAGCGCACCTCGGCGCCGGCGCCGGCCATGGCCGTGATGAGCTGGCGGGTGAGGGAGCCGAAGTCGACGTCGGTGCCGCCGGTGTTGCGGGACGCCGCCAGGCGCTGGCCCGGCTCACGGCCCTCGATCAGCAGCGGGGCCCAGGCACGGATCTGCTCCGGGTCCTCGCTGTGCTCCATGCCGGCGAACAGCGGCTGGGCGGACATGGCCTCATAGCGGGTGCGGAGGTAGTCCGCGTGGTCGTCACCCCACACGAAGGACATGTGCGGCAGCGGGTTGATGAAGGACTTGGGGTCCTTGAGCGTGCCGTCCGCCACCAGGGAGGACCAGAACTGGCGGGTGGTCCAGAACTGCTCGTTGATGCCCAGCGCCTTGGTGACGTCCACCCGTCCGTTCTTGTCCATGGGCGAGTAGTTCAGCTCGCACAGGGCGGCGTGGCCGGTGCCCGCGTTGTTCCACGGGTCGGAGGACTCCAGGCCGGCCTGATCGAGGCTCTCGTACAGGGCGATGGACCAGGTGGGCTCGAGCTTCTGCAGCAGCACGCCCAGGGTGGCGCTCATGATGCCGCCGCCGATCAGGACGACGTCGTGGGTGGCGGTGGACGAGGTGGTGGGCACGGTCAACTCCTGAAGCAGAACGACGGCGGGTGGGCGCAGTGCGACCAGGCCGAGCAGTGGCGGTCGGGCCGGGCGCCGTGATCTCCCACTGTACTACCGGTGCGTTCAGCCTTCGGTCAGCCTGACGCGCGAGAAGGGCTCGTCCAGCTGCGGCGACGTCGGGTAGGAGGCCACGCGCGGGCCGGTGGCCAGGGCCGAGATCGGATAGACCAGCGGCAGCGCCGGCAGGTCGAGGGCCATGGCCCGGACGACGCGGCGGAACAGGGCGCGGCGCGCGTCGTCGTCGGTCTCGGCCGCGGCCGCGTCCACGTCCTCGACGACGCGCGGGTTGCGGTAGCCGGTCTCGGCGCGGCCCGAGCGCGCGAAGGGCTCGAGGAACGCGTGCGGGTCGCGGTAGTCGCCGGTGCGGCCCATCAGGTGCAGGGCTCGGGTGGGTCGGGAGACGACGGCGTGCAGGTAGTCCTGGTCCTCCGGCACGGGCACGGGCACGATGTGCATCCCCACCGCGCCGAGGTCGCGGGCGACCATCGCGTAGACCCGCTCCGGCTCGGGCAGGGAGGGGCGGGGGGACGAGGTCGTGGGCCAGGCGGGTGCCCTCGAGGAAGACGTCGCTGCCGGCGATGCGCGGGCGGTCCACCGCGTACGCGATCGCCTGGCGCAGGTACTGCGAGCGCACGCTCGGGTGGTCCAGGTTCATGCCCACGTAGAGCACGCCCAGGGGGTCCCGGGGCAGCACCTGGGTGCCGGCCTCGACGAGGGGGCGCAGCTGGCCGGGGGCGACGACGTCGATCACGTCCGCCGTGCCGCGCCGCAGCTCCCGCAGGCGCACGGAGGCCCGACCCCACGCCTGCACGGCCACCGGGTACGCCGCCGGATCGGAGCCGCGGTGGCGGGCGCTGGGGACCAGGATCGTCGCGCCCGAGGCGCCCGGGTGGGCGCGCGTGAGCTCGGCGGTCTCCGCGGCGTCGGCCCAGCGGTAGGGGCCGGTGCCGGCGGGGGTGGTGACCTCGGAGCCGTCCACGTCGACCGTGCGGTCCCACGAGGCCGGCGAGGAGATCGCGAAGGCCGGCGAGGCCAGCGCGGCCGCGAGGTGACGGCGGGGGGAGTGCAGGCGCAGCCGCACCTCGAGCTCGCCGCGGGCCTCGACGTCGGCGAAGGCGGAGTCCGCGTCCCCGGCGTATCCGCCGAAGGCCGAGACGAACGAGGAGGGCGGGGCGACGGTCCCGTCCACGGGCGCGGGGGCGGCGGCCCACCGCTCGATGTTCGCGACCACGGCGGCGGCGTCGCACGGCTCGCCGTCGTCGAACACCACCCCGGAGACCAGGTGGAACGTGTGGAGGCGGCCGCCGTCGGACTCCTCGTGCCGCTCGGCGAGGCGGGGCGTGGGGGCGCCGGTGTCCGCGTCCACGCCGAGCAGCGTCTCGAAGACCTGGCGGATCAGACGGAAGGACTCGACGTCCAGCGCGCGGGCCGGGTCCCGCGTCAGCGCCCGCGCCGGGGCGCCGACCACGAGCAGCCGGCTCGGGCCCGAGGAGGTCGGGGCGGCGGAGGACGGCGCCGCGGGCGACGTCGCGCAGCCGGCCACGCCCAGGCCGAGCAGGCCCAGGCCCCCGCCGAGGAAGGCGCGGCGAGTGGGCTGCATGGCGGCTTCCTCTGGCGGGTGACGTCGGGGGGTCCGGGGAGTGCGGGCGGGGGGACTCGAACCCCCACGTCCAGGACACTGGAACCTAAATCCAGCGCGTCTACCAGTTCCGCCACGCCCGCGCACACCCCGCGCGGGCGGGGCGAGCCCCGATCCTACCGTGCGGCGCCCGGGCGCGGCGGGCGCGGATCAGGCCTCGTCGAGGCCGAGGGTGCGGCGCAGTCGGGCCACGTGGCCGGTCGCCTTCACGTTGTACTGCGCGTGGGTGACCTTCCCGTCCGGGCCGACGACGATCGTGGAGCGGATCAGACCCTCGAAGGTCCGCCCGTAGTTCTTCTTCTCACCCCAGGCGCCGTAGGCCTCGGCCACCGCGTGGTCCTCGTCCGAGAGCAGGGGGAACGTCAGGCCCTCCTGCTCGGCGAACCGGATGATCTTGCCGATCGGGTCGGGGGAGATCCCCAGGACGACGTAGCCGGCCGCGGTCAGGGAGGCGAGGCTGTCCCGGAAGTCGCAGGCCTGCGTGGTGCAGCCGGGCGTGGACGCGGCCGGGTAGAAGTAGACGATCGTGTGCTTGCCCGCGCTGTCGCGCAGCGAGACGGGCCGGCCCTCCTGGTCCTGGAGGGTGAACGCGGGTGCCGTGTCGCCGGGCTGGAGGCGGTGCTGGGTCGTGTCGGTCATGGGCCCCAGCCTACGGTGGGCCCGGGCGGGGAGCGGGGACGACGCAGGCCCCGTCTCCGTGGAGACGGGGCCTTCGCTTCGGTGGGTGCACCCCCCGGGACTCGAACCCGGAACCTGCTGATTAAGAGTCAGATGCTCTACCGGTTGAGCTAGAGGTGCAGGTGCCGCACCGCCTCTCGGATCTCTCCGGTGCGCCGTGCAACGAGGTGAAACCCTACCAGGGGTTTCAGACGCCGTGCAAATCGGGGGGCGTGACGTCCGTCGCGTCCGTCTCCGGGGTCGCGTAGAGGCGGTCCAGTTCGTCCATGAAGGCGGTCATGAAGGCGTGGAAGTCGGTGGCGTCCTCGGCCTGGTCGAGCTCCGCGGTGCCGTCCTCCGTGAGGTCGCCCACCGGCACCCGCGTGTGCTCCGGGACGTCGAACCACGTCCGGAAGCCCGTGACGGTCTCCACCTGATAGCCGCTGCCCGTGTCCGCCACGGTGGCCACGTTGGCCAGGCCCACCTCGACGACGTCGGCGCGGTCCGCGGAGGCCTCGGTCACCGGGCCGTGCGGGTCGTCCTCGGCCACGCCCGGCGCGCGGCGGTCGTGGTCGTCCGGGGTGGAGGTGGGGTCGAACGGGCACAGCAGCATCTCGAGCGGCTGGTGGCGGTAGCCGATCACGAGGGGGGAGGAGGAGCCCGAGGGCTGGCCGTAGACGACGTTGTAGTCGCCGTGGTTGAACACGCGCGCATCGAAGACGCGGCGCAGCCGTCTGTGCAGGGTGGGCGTGTCCATGGGCCCAACGTACGCGGACCCGTCCGCACGTGTCATGCCGCGGCACCCGTCACACGGGGACGTCGCGTCGGCCCGGTGGCGCCGTGCTCACTAGACTCCGCGGCATGGACTCCGCCGCGTCGACTCCCAGCACCCCGTCCGCCGCTCCCGACATCAAGCCGCGCTCGCGCGACGTCACCGACGGGATGGAGCGCACCGCCGCCCGCGGCATGCTCCGCGCGGTCGGCATGGGGGACGAGGACTTCGGCAAGCCGCAGATCGGCATCGCGTCGTCCTGGAACGAGATCACCCCCTGCAACCTCTCCCTGGACCGCCTCGCCCAGGCCTCGAAGGACGGCGTCCACGCCGCCGGTGGATATCCGCTGGAGTTCGGCACGGTCTCCGTCTCGGACGGCATCTCCATGGGCCACGAGGGCATGCACTTCTCCCTCGTCTCCCGCGAGGTGATCGCGGACTCGGTGGAGACCGTGATGATGGCCGAGCGCCTGGACGGCTCCGTCCTGCTCGCCGGCTGCGACAAGTCGCTGCCGGGCATGCTCATGGCTGCCGCCCGCCTGGACCTGGCGTCCGTGTTCGTCTACGCAGGCTCGATCATGCCGGGCGTGGCCCGCCTGACCGACGGCACCGAGAGGCAGGTGACCATCATCGACGCCTTCGAGGCGGTCGGCGCCTGCGCCCGCGGTCTCATGTCCGAGGAGGACCTGCTCCGCATCGAGAAGTCCATCGCCCCGGGTGAGGGCGCCTGCGGCGGCATGTACACCGCCAACACCATGGCCTCCATCGGTGAGGCCCTCGGCATGTCCCTGCCCGGTTCCGCCGCCGCCCCCTCCGCGGACCGCCGCCGCGACGCCTTCGCGCGCCGCTCCGGCGAGGCCGTGGTGAACATGCTCCGCCAGGGCATCACGGCCCGGGACATCATGACCAAGCCCGCGTTCGAGAACGCGATCGCCGTGACCATGGCGTTCGGCGGCTCCACCAACGCCGTGCTGCACCTGCTCGCCATCGCCCGGGAGGCGGGCGTGGACCTGCAGCTGTCCGACTTCAACCGCATCGCCGACCGCACCCCGCACATCGCCGACCTCAAGCCGTTCGGTCAGTACGTCATGACGGACGTGGACCGCATCGGCGGCGTCCCGGTGGTCATGAAGGCCCTGCTGGACGAGGGCCTGCTGCACGGGGACACCCTCACCGTCACCGGCAAGACCCTCGCCGAGAACCTGGCCGCGCTCGATCCGGACCCGGTGGACGGCAAGGTCATCCGGACCATGGACGACGCGCTGCACCCCAACGGCGGCATCGCGATCCTCCACGGCTCGCTGGCCCCGGAGGGCGCTGTCGTGAAGTCCGCCGGCTTCGATGCGGACGTCTTCGAGGGCACCGCGCGCGTCTTCGACCGGGAGCGCGCCGCCATGGACGCCCTCGAGGACGGGACCATCGCCGCCGGCGACGTGGTGGTCATCCGCTATGAGGGGCCGAAGGGCGGCCCGGGCATGCGCGAGATGCTCGCGATCACCGGCGCGATCAAGGGGGCGGGTCTGGGCAAGGACGTCCTGCTGATCACCGACGGGCGCTTCTCCGGCGGCACCACCGGCCTGTGCATCGGCCACATCGCCCCCGAGGCCGCCGAGGGAGGGCCGATCGGGCTGGTGCAGGACGGCGACCGCATCCGCGTGGACATCGCCGGACGCACCATGGACCTGCTCGTGGACGAGGCCGAGCTCGCCGCCCGCCGCGAGTCCTGGGAGCCGGTGGAGCCGAAGTTCACCACGGGCGTGCTGGGTAAGTACGCCAAGCTGGTGCACTCCGCCGCCGAGGGCGCCTACCTGGGCTGAGGCCCGGTCGGCCCGCACGCCGAGACGAGCAGAGGATGAGCATGCACGCGATCGACGCCCGGGCCGGGGGACCCGCGCCGCGTCCCGGGCGGGAGGCGCGCTGATGGAGGTCGTCATCCTGCCCGACGCCGCCGCCCTGGGCCGGCACGGCGCGGACGCGGTGGCCGCCCACGTGGCGGCCCGTCCCGAGGCCGTCCTGGGGCTGGCCACCGGCTCCTCGCCCCTGCCCGTCTACGACGAGCTCGCCCGCCGGGTCCGGGACGGGGAGCTGTCCCTGCGCTCCTGCCGCGCGTTCCTGCTGGACGAGTACGTCGGCCTGCCCGCGGGACACCCCGAGTCCTACCGCACCGTGATCGAGCGGGAGTTCGTCGTGCGCACGGACATCGCCCCGGAGGCCGTGCACGGTCCGGACGGCGGGGCGGCGGACGTCCCGGGCGCCTGCGCCGCCTACGAGGAGGCGCTGCGCGAGGCGGGCGGCGTGGACGTGCAGCTGCTCGGCGTGGGCACGGACGGGCACATCGCGTTCAACGAGCCCGGCTCCTCCCTCGCCTCCCGCACGCGCATCAAGGTGCTCGCCGAGCAGACCCGGCGGGACAACGCCCGCTTCTTCGACGGCGACCTCGACCAGGTCCCGACCCACTGCCTCACCCAGGGCGTCGGCACGATCCTCGACGCCCGACACCTGGTCCTGCTGGCCCGGGGCGAGGGCAAGGCCGAGGCGGTGCGGCAGCTCGTGGAGGGCCCCGTGAGCGCGCGCTGGCCGGTCACGGCCCTGCAGCTGCACCCGCATGTAACCGTCCTCGTGGACGAGGCCGCCGCCGGACGACTCGAGCTCGCGGGGGAGTACCGCCACATGTGGGAGGCCAAGCCGTCCTGGCAGGGCCTCTGAGCGCCCTCGTCCATCGACCCGCCCACCCCGGAAGGTGCATCCGTGCCCGCCTCGGTCCCTCACCGGCCGCGCGCCGAGCAGGCGCCGCCGGCCGCCGCGTCCCCGTCGGTGCTGCGCGCGGACCGCGTCCATGACGGTGAGCGCCTCGGCGGACCCGGCTGGATCGCCCTGGCCGAGGGCCGGGTGGTGGCCGTCGGGGTCGGGGACCCGCCGCGCACCCACGGCCCCGTCCACGACCTCGGCGACGCCCTCCTCGCTCCCGGCTGCGTGGACGTGCACTGCCACGGCGGCGGCGGACACGCCGTCGAGTCCGGCGCGGCCGCGGCACGCGCGGCGGCCGCGGCCCACGCCCGTGCGGGCACGACCACGGTGGTGGCCTCCCTCGTCACGGACGAGGTCGACGCGCTCGCGGCGCAGCTGACGGCCCTGACGCCCCTGTGCGCGGAGGGGGTGCTGGCCGGCGTGCACCTCGAGGGTCCCTGGCTCTCGCCCCTGCACCGCGGCGCGCACCGGGCCGCGTCCCTGCGCGCCCCGGCCCCCGACGACGTCGCGCGCCTCGTCGAGGCCGGCGCGGGCAGCCTCGCGATGGTGACGCTGGCCCCCGAGCTGCCGGGCGCCCTCGACGCGGTGCGGACGCTGCGGGCGGCGGGCGTCCTCGTCGCGATCGGCCACACCGACGCGTCCTACGAGGTCACGCGCGCGGCGATCGAGGCGGGCGCGCGGATGGCCACCCACCTGCACAACGCGTGCCGGCCCGCCCACCACCGTGAGCCCGGGCCCGCCGTCGCCCTGCTGGAGGACCCGCGCGTGGGGATCGAGACCATCGTGGACGGCGTCCACCTGCATCCGGCCACGGTGCGGCGGGTCGCCCGGGAGGCGGGGGAGCGGTGGATCCTCGTCTCGGACGCGATGGCCGCCGCCGGCTGCGGCGACGGCGACTTCTCCCTCGGACCCCTGCGGGTCCGGGTCCACGACGGCGTCGCGCGGGTGGTCGGCGCGGATGGTGCAGCCGGGGCCATCGCCGGGTCCACGGCCACGGTCGCCGGCTCGGTGCGCTCCGCCGTCGCCGCCGGGGTCGACCTCGACGCCGCGCTGCGGGCGGCGACGGCCGCGCCCGCGGACGCCCTGGGGCTCCCCGACGTCGGCCGGCTCCGAGTCGGGAGCCGAGCGGACGCGGTCGTCCTCGGCCCGGAGCTCGAGGTGCGCGGGGTGCTCCGTCACGGAACGTGGGTGAAGGCGGCCGCCCCCGCGGCGGCTGACTAGGGTGGGCTCAGGCCCGGGATCCGACCCCGACCGCCCGGTCGTCTCACGATGTGACGCTTTATCTCACATTGCGAGACAGGTGGGTGGTCGATGGCGGACGGGGCGCACGGCTGTCGATACTGAGACCACCCCCGAAGGACCCGGCGGCCCGTGTCCCCACCTCAGACTCCGCCACGCCGGCCCGATCCGTCATCGACGCGGCCACGGTCCCCGACGCCCGACGGATCCGAACGACGACCGTCCGACGCCCCCGCGACGGACACGCAGCGACGAACGCAGTGAGGTGACCCCATGAGCACGACCCCCCGCGACGCCCGCGCGGCGGTCCCGCAGGTCCCGACGCCGGCCTCCCGCCCGACGGAGACGGCCCGGGTCCAGGAGCGCCGTCCGGCCCCCCGGCCCGAGATCGTCGAGCCGCGGGTGCCCGGCGAGGGCTCCCGCGTCGAGCCGACCCGGATGACCGGCTCCGAGGGCATCATCCGCTCCCTGGAGGAGCTGGGGGTCACGGACGTGTTCGGGCTGCCCGGCGGCGCCATCCTGCCGACCTACGACCCGCTCATGGACTCCGATCGGATCCGCCACATCCTGGTGCGCCACGAGCAGGGTGCCGGTCACGCGTCGCAGGGCTACCACCTGGCCACCGGCAAGGTCGGCGTGGCCATCGCCACCTCCGGTCCCGGCGCCACCAACCTGGTGACCGCCATCGCGGACGCCCACATGGACTCCCAGGCGGTCGTGTTCATCACCGGCCAGGTCTCCTCCGCCGCGATCGGCACGGACGCCTTCCAGGAGGCGGACATCGTGGGCATCACGATGCCCATCACCAAGCACTCCCGGCTCGTGACCCGGCCCGAGGACGTCCCCCAGGCCCTCGCCGAGGCGTTCCACATCGCCGCCACGGGCCGGCCCGGGCCCGTGCTCGTGGACGTCACCAAGGACGCCCAGCAGGGCGAGTTCGAGTTCGCGTGGCCGCCCCGGATCGACCTGCCCGGCTACCGCCCCGTCCTGCGCGGCCACCCCCGGCAGATCCGCGAGGCCGCCCGGCTGATCCGCGAGGCCCGGCGCCCCGTGCTGTACGTGGGCGGCGGCGTGGCCCGCGGCGAGGCCCACGAGGAGCTGCGCGCCCTCGCCGAGCTCACGGGCGCCCCGGTGGTCACCACCCTCACCGCCCGCGGCGTCTTCCCCGACTCGCACCCCCAGCACCTGGGCATGCCGGGCATGCACGGCGGCGTCCCCGCCGTGGCCGCGCTCCAGCAGGCCGACCTGCTGATCACGCTCGGCGCCCGCTTCGACGACCGCGTGACCGGTCACCTGCCCTCGTTCGCCCCCGGCGCCCGCGTGATCCACGCGGACATCGACCCGGCCGAGATCTCGAAGAACCGCACCGCGGACGTGCCGATCGTCGGCCACGTCAAGGAGATCATCCCGGACCTGGTGGCCGAGCTCGCGACGGACACCGAGGCGCTGCCCGACCTCGCCGACTGGTGGGCGGTGCTGCGGCGCCTGCAGGACACCTACCCGATGGGCTGGACCGAGACCGAGGACGGCCTCCTCGCGCCCCAGGAGGTGATCTCGCGCCTGTCGGCCCTGTCCGGCCCCGAGGCCACCTACGTGGCCGGCGTCGGCCAGCACCAGATGTGGGCCAGCCAGTTCGTCGCCTACGAGCGCCCGCGCCAGTGGCTCAACTCGGCCGGCCTCGGGACGATGGGCTTCGCCGTCCCCGCCGCGATGGGGGCGCAGGTGGGCGAGCCCGACCGCGTGGTCTGGGCCATCGACGGCGACGGCTGCTTCCAGATGACCAACCAGGAGCTCGCCACGTGCGTGATCAACCGCATCCCCATCAAGATCGCGGTGATCAACAACTCCTCGCTGGGCATGGTGCGTCAGTGGCAGACCCTCTTCTACGACGGGCGCTACTCGAACACGGACCTGAACACGGGCCACGACACCGCCCGGGTGCCGGACTTCGTCAAGCTCGCCGACGCCTACGGCGCCGCGGGCCTGCGCTGCGACCGTCGGGAGGACCTGGACGACACCATCCGCCAGGCCCTGGCCATCGACGACCGCCCCGTGATCGTGGACTTCGTGGTCTCCCGCGACGCCATGGTCTGGCCGATGGTCCCCGCGGGGGTCAGCAACGACGCGATCCAGGTGGCCCGGGGCATGACGCCCGACTGGGACCAGGAAGACTGAGGAGGGCAACCGATGGAACGCCACACCCTGTCCGTGCTCGTCGAGGACGTGCCCGGCACCCTGACCCGCGTGGCCGGCCTCTTCGCCCGGCGCGCATTCAACATCCACTCGCTGGCCGTGGGCGTCACGGAGGTCGAGGGCCTGTCCCGGATCACCGTGGTCGTCGACGCCGACACGGACCTGCTCGAGCAGGTCACCAAGCAGCTGAACAAGCTGATCAACGTGATCAAGGTCGTCGAGCTCACGCCCGACTCCTCCGTTCAGCGCGACCACCTGCTCGTGAAGGTGCGCGCCGATGCCGCCACCCGCGGTCAGGTCGTCCAGGCGGCCGACCTGTTCCGCGCCCACGTCGTCGACGTGGCCCCGGAGTCCCTGACCCTCGAGGCCACCGGCACCCGTGACAAGCTCGAGGCCTTCCTCGAGATGATGGAGCCCTACGGCGTGCGTGAGCTCGTCCGCTCGGGCACCCTCGCCCTCGCCCGGGGGCCGCGGTCCATGACCGACCGCGCCCTGGCCCGCTGACCCGTCCCGATCCACCCATCCCGTGAGGAGAACAGCATGACCGTGAAGAAGTTCTACGACGACGACGCCGACCTGTCGATCATCCAGGGCCGCACCGTGGCCGTCATCGGCTACGGCTCCCAGGGCCACGCCCACGCCCTGTCGCTGCGCGACTCCGGCGTGGACGTGCGCATCGGCCTCGCCGAGGGCTCCAAGTCCCGCGCCAAGGCCGAGGCCGAGGGCCTGCGCGTCGTCGACGTCGCCACCGCCGCCGCCGAGGCCGACCTGATCATGATCCTCACCCCGGACCAGGTCCAGGCCGACGTGTACGACCAGCACATCGCCGGCAACCTGCAGGAGGGCGACGCCCTCTTCTTCGCGCACGGCTTCAACGTGCGCTTCGGCTACATCCAGGCCCCCGAGGGCGTCGACGTCGCCCTGGTCGCCCCCAAGGGCCCGGGCCACGTGGTGCGCCGCGAGTTCGAGGCCGGCCGCGGCGTGCCCGCGCTGATCGCCGTCGAGAAGGACGCCTCCGGCCAGGCCCACGCCCTCGCCCTGTCCTACGCCAAGGCCGTGGGCGGCACCCGCGCCGGCGTCATCGAGACGACCTTCACCGAGGAGACCGAGACCGACCTGTTCGGCGAGCAGGCCGTGCTCTGCGGCGGCGCCTCCCAGCTCGTGCAGTACGGCTTCGAGACCCTCACCGAGGCCGGCTACCAGCCCGAGATCGCCTACTTCGAGGTGCTGCACGAGCTGAAGCTCATCGTCGACCTCATGGTCGAGGGCGGCATCGCCAAGCAGCGCTGGTCCATCTCCGACACCGCGGAGTACGGCGACTACGTCTCCGGCCCCCGCGTCATCACCCCCGACGTGAAGGAGAACATGAAGGCGGTCCTCGCCGACATCCAGTCCGGCGCCTTCGCGAAGCGCTTCATGGACGACCAGAAGGCCGGTGCGCCCGAGTTCAAGGAGCTCCGCGCCCGGGGCGAGGCCCACCCGATCGAGAAGACCGGCCGCGAGCTGCGCCAGATGTTCTCCTGGCTCAAGGACGCGGACGACGACTACACCGAGGGCACGGCGGCCCGCTGAGCCGCCTGAGCCCCCGACGCCGGCCCCGGGCATCGCGCTTCGGGGCCGGCGTCGCATTCCGGCCACGGTCCGGTCACGCGTCTAGGCTCGGACCGGAGCGCGGGCCGGCCCGCCTCCCATCCCACCGCACCACACCTCCAGGAGCACCCGTGAGCGCAGCCCAGCCCGTCGTCCTGATCGCCGAGGAACTCTCGCCCGCCACCGTCGAGGCCCTCGGCCCCGACTTCGAGATCCGCCGCACGGACGGCGCCGACCGCGCTCGCCTCCTCGAGGACCTGCGCGACGTCGACGCGGTGCTGATCCGCTCGGCCACCCAGATGGACGCCGAGGCGATCGCCGCCGCGCCGCAGCTGAAGGTCATCGCGCGCGCCGGCGTCGGACTGGACAACGTGGACGTGCCCGCCGCCACCGAGGCCGGCGTCATGGTCGTCAACGCGCCGACGTCGAACATCATCTCCGCCGCCGAGCTCACCTGCGGCCACATCCTGGCCGCCGCCCGCAACATCGCGGCCGCCCACGGCTCGCTGAAGGCGGGGGAGTGGAAGCGTTCGAAGTACACGGGCGTCGAGCTGTACGGCAAGCGGCTGGGCGTGATCGGCCTGGGCCGCATCGGCGCGCTCGTGGCCGAGCGCATGAAGGCGTTCGGCATGGAGATCCTCGCCTACGACCCCTACGTGACCACCGCCCGGGCGCAGCAGCTCGGCGCGAGCCTCGTGGAGCTGGACGAGCTGCTCGAGCGCGCCGACGTGGTCACGATCCACATGCCCAAGACCCCCGAGACGGTCGGCATGATCGGCGACGAGCAGTTCGCCCGCATGAAGGACACCGCGATCATCGTGAACGTGGCCCGCGGCGGCCTCGTGGACGAGGACGCCCTCGCCCGCGCGCTCGAGGCCGGGACCATCGGGGGCGCCGGCATCGACGTCTTCAGCTCCGAGCCGGCCACCGACCTGGCGTTCTTCGCCCACGACTCCGCCGTGGTCACCCCCCACCTGGGCGCCTCGACCGCCGAGGCCCAGGAGAAGGCGGGCGTCGCCGTCGCCGGCTCCGTGCGCCTGGCCCTCTCCGGCGAGCTCGTGCCGGACGCCGTGAACGTGGCCGGCGGCGCGATCCACGAGGACGTGCGCCCCGGCCTGCCGCTGGCCGAGAAGCTGGGCCGCGTGCTCACCGCGCTGGTGGGCGAGCAGTCCATCACGGCCGTCGAGGTGGAGATCGCCGGTGAGATCGCCGAGCACGACGTCTCCGCGATGCGCCTGGCCGCCCTGAAGGGCGTGTTCACGGACATCGTCTCGGACCAGGTCTCCTACGTGAACGCCCCCGTGCTGGCCGAGCAGCGCGGCGTCGAGTGCCGCCTCACCACCACCGCGGTGTCCGAGTCCTACCGCAACACCGTCACGGTGCGCGCCGCGACCGCGCAGGGCTCCCAGACGGCCGTCACCGGCACGCTCACCGGCCCGCGCCAGGTGCAGAAGCTCGTGGGCGTGGACCGGCACGAGCTCGAGGTGCCGCTGGCCGACCACCTGCTCGTGTTCGCCTACCAGGACCGCCCGGGCGTGATCGGCGTCCTGGGCCAGGCCCTCGGGGTGCAGGGCGTGAACATCGCCGGCATGGACGTCTCGCGCGACGACGAGGGCGCCGCCCTGGCCGTGCTGACCCTGGACGGGGCCCTCTCCGGGGACACCGCGGCCACGCTGGCCGCGGCCATAGGCGCGGCCCGTGCGGCCGAGGTGGACCTCTCCGTCTGACCCGTCCACGCCCGGCGGGCACCGCGGGGCCGTGCGCGTCGCCCTGTGTTGAGATGGTGTCCATGTCGCGTCCAGCCGAGCCCCGCCCCGCACC